>JADGQR010000307.1 GCA_017881685.1 Gemmatimonadaceae bacterium | reverse complement strand
GGGTGGTGACGGAAGCTGACCAGGTGGTCAATCTCGACATCAGCGCCGAGGATCTTCGGCAGCGTCTTGTCGATGGAAAGATTTACGCGCCCGATAAGGTGCCGACTGCGCTTCTGAATTTCTTCACGTCAGAGAATCTTTCGACTCTTCGCGAGCTCGCTCTGCGCGAAGTGGCGAGCAACGTTGACCGTCTGCGCGAGACACTTGCTCGCGCTGAAGAGCCAAGTCAGCACCAGGGTCAGCGGAGCGTCGACAGGATTCTCGTGGCAATGCCCAGCCATACGGCTCTCACCGCCGAGCTGCTGCGAAAGGGGAGCAGGATCGCAGGACGCCTCAACAGTGATTGGTATTGTGTTTATGTCCAGACGCCCGAAGAGCGCTCCGACCGGATTGACGCAACTGTCCAGCGGCACCTTGTCGACAACATTCAGAAAGCACAAAGCCTGGGTGCAGAAGTGGTGAAGCTCGAGGGGAGCGACGTTGCAGAGGCGCTGTGCAAATTTGCGGTGGAGCAAGGTGTAACTCTCATCATCGCGGGACAATCGAGAAGGAGTTGGTGGCAACACGTCACTCACGGCTCCGTGATAGACAAGCTGATAAAGAATGGCGCCGGGATCGACGTGCTCGTGGCTTCCGCCAGCGAACGCACGCGACAAAAGCCCACGGATCGACAATGAAGGTTTCACAGCGGCTTTTTCTCGGAGTCGTTCCATCGATCATTGGCCTGCTGTGTGTTGCCGGTCTTGCTTACTGGGGGCAGTACGCCCACACGGCTCCGTCACTCGTTGTCGCGGCCGCAGCGGTTGCGTCGGTTGTTTCACTGCTGCTCGCCTGGCGGAATACGCGGTATGTAGCGCTCCGCGTCGAGCGGCTGGCGGGCGTCCGAAATTCGTCCGGCGAAAGTGACGAGCTCGACGCCATCGAACAGACTGTTGAGTCGCTCGGTGAGGTGGCGTCGGCAGCCAAAGCAGATGCTGTGCGTGCGACGGAAGAATCGCGCAAGCGCGCAGATGAATACGCGAGACTGCTCTCGGAGGCAGCAACTGCAGTGTCGACGCACCTGACGGAGGCACGGCTGTCTCTCCACGTGCTGCAAGAGACTCACTTCGGTGAGCTGAACGACAATCAGGAAGAAATGATTAATGCCGCTCGCGACGGCGTTGAGGCAGCTGAGACTGAGCTCAAGAATCTTCGCACCATCGCCGACACCGATCGCGGGGAAACCGACATCGAACGCGGGCTGGTAAAGGTCGCCGACGTCATTCGTTCACTCCTGCCGTTGCTCAAGGCCCAGGGCGCCAAGAAGAACGTTCGCATCATGGTCGAAATCGAGCCCGGGCTTCCGCGAGTGCGAGCCGATCGGGCGCGGCTACAGGATGCACTCGGTCTCATATTCAACGATGCAGTGACATACGCGATCCCTGGTTCATCGCTTTCTATTCACGCGACGGCGGAGAAAACGACGGTTACGATTGTCGTTAATCACGGATCGCCACATTCGTCGACCCCGGATCTGATGCTCGCGCAAAGACTGATCAGCGCTCAGAAAGGCTCAGTTTCCAGTGAGGGAGCGGCCGCCGTCGTAAAACTCGAGCGAGTCTAGCGGCCTGCAATGTTCGTCGTTCGCTGGACAGAAATTGGTTCCGGCGACAGAATTGGCATCTATCCAAACCGGGGTCACAATGCTTATCCGTACCTGCGCCGCCCTTTTCGGGGCAGTCCTGCTTTCCAACGTCGCGTCAGCTCAGACGGCGAGCCCGGTAGCTGACGCTTTCCGCAGCTTCGCGGCCGACGAGGCGAAGAATCTTACAGCAGCCGCCGAGGAGTTTCCGGCCGCGAAGTATTCGTACAAGCCGACTCCGGCGCAGATGAGCTTCGGCGACATCGTCGTGCACCTGGCTGGTGGCAACGATTTCTTCTGCGGACAAATCGGCGGTACCAAAGCGCCCACTCGCACCAAAATCGCCGCGACCGCGCCGAAGGCCGAGCTCGTCGCTCGCCTGAAGGAGACGTTCGACTTCTGCAAGACGGCTCTCGCGGGCCTCGATGATTCGAAGCTCAGCGAGCAGCTCGATTTCTTCGGCGGTCGCAAGGTGACGCGCGCGTCGATGATGACGATAACCGTTGGCGACTGGGCAGATCATTACAGCCAATCCGCGATCTACATGCGGCTGAATGGAATGCTTCCGCCGACGGCAAAGAAGCCGTAGTCAACGGGTAGAGCCGGCATGATCCGGCTCGCCCGCGTCACTCTCCGGGAGATTCGTCTCCCGCTGAGAGAACCGTTCGAGACTTCCGCCGGTGTCGTCGAGCAGCGAAGAATTCTTCTGCTCCAGCTCGCCGACACCGACGGCTCAGAAACGTGGAGTGAGTGCGTCGCCGAAGCGCTCCCCACCTATAGTCCAGACACTGTCGAAACGTGCTGGCTCGCGCTCTCCAGGTGGATCGTCCCGCTGCTGATTGGGCGATCCATGTCCGCGCCCCGCGATGCGCATGCAATCCTCGAGGCTAACGTCAGAGGACACCGCATGGCGCGAGCTGCCGTCGAGATGGGAGTCTGGGCCCTGGCTGCAACGAAGAGTGGACTGTCGCTCGCATCCCTTCTCGCAGTCGAAAGCGAAACCGCATCTGCCAGCGGAGCTGAGCCGCGTCCGTTCGTCGAGACTGGCATCGCGCTCGGGATGCAGCCTGATCCGGATATGCTCGCCGAACGATCACTCGCAGCGCGTGCAGAAGGCTATCGCAGGATAAAGATGAAGATTGCACCGGGGAAAGACCTTCAATACGTGCGAGCAGCCCGTAAAGCTGTCGGTAAGAGTTTTACCCTTACGGTCGACGCGAACGGCAGCTACTCGCTCGACGACCGGAAACACGTCAAGGCACTCGAAGCAATGGACAAGCTCGGCCTCTCGATGATCGAGCAGCCTCTCGCGCACGATGATCTCGTTCATCACGCCGACCTTCAGCGGTTACTCGAGACACCGATCTGCCTCGATGAAAGCATTTCCGGTGACGCAAGCACTGAGGAAATGCTCGCGCTCGGAAGCGCACGCATCGTCAATCTCAAGCCTGGACGCGTCGGCGGTTTCCAGCAGGCGCTCGCGATCCACGATCGCTGTGCAAATGCTGGCGTCCCCGTCTGGTGCGGCGGAATGCTCGAGTCGGGAATCGGCCGTGCCTACAACGTCGCTCTCGCTTCGCTTCCGAATTTCACTGAGCCGGGCGATCTGTCACCAAGCGCGCGCTACTGGCAGCGCGATATAATCACGCAGCCGTGGACGATGGATAAAAACGGTCGCGTGAAGGTTCCGCTCGATCGCACCGGAATCGGCGTCGATGTTGACGCCGCGCTGATCGATGATCTGACTCTGCGGAGCGTGGAGTTCAGGGCGTAACAGTGCTCTCGCGAAGCTCGGAACGGCGCAGCTTCCCCGACGCCGTCCGCGGCAGTGGTTCACGTACGAACCGAAACTCCCTCGGCACCTTGTATCGTGCGAGCTTCGCGCTGCAGAACTGCTCGAGCGCATCAGCATCAGTATCCGAATCGTCCGCTAGTCTCGTGACAGCCACGACACGCTGTCCCCAGACCTGGTCCTCAACGCCGATAACCGCCGCTTCGACGATCGCCGGATGCGAGAGCAGCACCGCTTCGACTTCGGCAGGATAGACATTTTCTC
>JADGQR010000006.1 GCA_017881685.1 Gemmatimonadaceae bacterium | reverse complement strand
TTCAAGAATCGAGGCTGGCTGCCGGTACTGTTTCTCGGCGTTCCGCTCCTCGCACCGGGAGGCACATCACCAAATCGCTGGATCGTCGGCGCATTTCTCATCGTGCTCGGCGAATCCTTCCGTCTTGCCGGAGTAGCTGCTGCAGGAACGACGACGCGCCGCCGGTCGAGAAATGTCCATCGCCTCGTGACGTACGGAATTTTTTCCTGGAGCCGCAACCCGCTCTACAACGGAAACTTTCTGGTGTGGATGGGCTTCTGCGTGATCTCTGGAGTGCTGTGGTTCTTGCCCGTAGCGGTACTTCTCTTCGGCGCAGAGTACGGATTCATCGTGCGTTACGAGGAGGGAGTTCTCGAGTCGACGTTCGGGCGCGAGTATCTCGACTACAAGAACAGTGTTCCGCGATGGTTGCCGGTTAAGCCGAGGGAGGCTGTCGCAGGAGAGCACAACTGGGGCGAGGCGTGGAAATCCGAGATTTCTACCTTTCTTCAGTACGCCGTTTTAGTTCTCGTGTTTGTTGGGAAGGATTGGTACTTCAACAGGTAGTACGGAAAACCCAGAGAGTCCGGAGTTCTCAGTTAACAGTTTTTGAGTCGTGAGTTCTGAGTTACTGGTTGCACTCCAAACTCAGAACTCAATCACTGTGAACTGAAAACCCCGGACTCTCTGGGTCTATCTGTTGGGTCTTCCCGGGGGATTGTCGCTCTTGAAGACGTCCCGGTTGATCTGGATGTACTCCTTCATATTCGCGGGAACGTCTTCTTCGGGGAAGATCGCCGTGACCGGGCACTCCGGCTCGCACGCGCCGCAGTCGATGCACTCGTCGGGGTGGATGTACAGCTGCTCCGGCCCCTCGTAAATGCAGTCGACGGGACACACATCAACGCACGCTCTATCCTTCGTGTCCTTGCAGGCTTCGGTAATTACGTAGGGCATTTCCGGGGCTCAGAGAAATCGAAACAAGTATTCGAAAAATAGGCCTGACAGGATGAATATCAACCGGCGATTACACTAGCGAAACGTCGTCACTCCGAATGCCAGGACGGCTGCTATGGCGAGCATCGTCACGAGCAGGATGATCGCCATTCGGCGTCTCGTCGACCTGACGGACTCATAGACTTCTTCATCGAAGTAGTAGGCGCCGGGCGAAGCTTCGCGAACCACCGCGTGCCGGATCAGTCGCCTCACAGCGCGGCTCTCATGAAGTCCGATATCGGCAAGCGACTTCGCATTCGCCGGTATTGTCGCGCCGGCTCTCACAAAATCCGTGTGCACCTCCTCTTCCCTCAGCCGCATCACCACAGCCGCCATCGGTGCTACCAAATTTCTCTCCGGTTCCCAGTCTGCCCAAGATAGGACGCTTCCCGGACTCCGCCAGCGTTATCCGGCGTCTACTGGAGCAGTCCCTGCACGGCGAGGTCCGCGTCTCAATGGACGCAGAAGAGTGTCGAGGTCGCGCTTCGTGCGCGGCTTCGATGATCCATCCCGCATCATGGCCCACATCACAATCGAGCCAGTCGTCACCGCATAAACCGTTTCGGCGAGATGCTGCGACTCGAAGAGGCCCTCGGTGAGCTCACCGGCTTCGACGGCGTCCTCGATCATCCCCTTGTATGCGGCCATCGCCTTTCGCCCACTCTCGGCTGCAAGTGCCTGGAAATCCGGATCGTTGAGCTCGAGAAGAACGAAGGCAAACCGGTTTGAAAGACTGTCCGGTCCTTCGAACTCGGCCGCGCGATTGATCGCCGCAGCGTAGAGCCGGTCGAGAGGAGACTTGTGATCGGCGATGGCGGCAGCGAATCGCTCGTCAACGAGATTGATCGTCTGCTCGAGCATTGCCAGCAGAAGAGCGCGCTTCGATCCAAATCGCTGGACGAGCGTTGCCGCGGACAGTCCAACTTCGTGTCCGACATCGGCGAGCGTGAATCTTTCTGGTCCGGTTCGGCTCACGACTTTTACTGCAGCGTCGAGTATTGCCGAATCGGGTAAACGGCGAGGGCGTGGAGACATCAGTTTAATATTATAGAGTTGAGTCTACCACTGCCTGAAAACACAGGCAACCCTCGAACCTCTTCTTTGCGAAACCCTTACCTTGCCGAACGTTATTCAGGGTATTCCCTGAAATCTAGCGACGCCAGGGCGGAAGGTCGCCTTTCTTCTTCTTGATGTCGGGGTTCTCGCGATAGAACGTCGCGGTGCGTCCGATGACCTGGACGACATCCGACTTCGTCGATTCGGCGAGCTGGCCGGCGGCATCCTTCGGTTTGACATCAGCGCCTTTGCCGAGCTTCACTTTGACGAGCTCGTGTGTGCGGAGCGCGTCGTCGAGTGATGTAATGAGTGTCGGCGAGAGTCCGTGTTGTCCAACGTGGACCGTAGCACTCAGGTGATGCGCTTCCGCGCGGAGCTCGGCTCGTTCGCTTCCTTTCATTCCAGTGCTTTTCCCGTTCGGGTCATGAATGGTCGTACGTCAATCGGTGTGCCGTTCCACCAGTCGTGCTGTCCCACCTTGATGCGCATGGCCTGAAAGTGGAGATGCGGCGTGTCGGGTGGAGCGTTACCGCTCGTTCCGACGTAGCCGATGACTGTCCCCGCCTGGACCTTCAACCCCTGAGTGAGCTCGTCCGAGTAGTGGTCCATGTGGGCGTAGTAATAAACGTACCTCTTGTCGTCGTCGACGAGATAGGCAGTGACGCCGCCGAGTGCATTTTGTGAGAGGCGGGCGACTTCGCCGGAGATGGCGGCGATGACTGGAGTTCCGCGCGGTGCGAGGATATCGGTAGCGCGGTGAGTGCGTCCACCGTCACGGCCTTCGTTGAAGGTGTCTTTCAGATCTTTCGGCTCGACGCCGTCTACCGGGACCATCAGAGGATGGATCTCGAAGTAGGCGATGTCGTCGTCGGTGATCGCCGGTGCCGGTGCGGGGGCGGGTGCAGGAGCCATCTCCGGAATCGGCTCAGTGGTTGGCTGCTGGATCGTGCAGGCTGTTGCGCTGCACAGCGTTATTGCGAGTGACAGAAGTCTGCGGCTCATCACAGACAAAGTAGGGTCGGTGCTCGGCTGACGCCCTAATGGGATTTCCCGAGTTTTTTGACATTCGAGGGTCGCACTCCGGACCGATGATCGCGAAACAAAAATGTGGCCTGCATGTTGGCGCGTGGTATCATTACGGCCAGACCACTTCGACCACGCATTGACCCGCCCTGATGACTGACGCGCCAATCGATCTAAAGGATGCCCTTTCCGATCGCTACCTGATCGAGCGCGAGCTCGGCGCCGGCGGCATGGCCACAGTCTATCTCGCCGAGGATGTAAGGCATCATCGCAAGGTGGCGATTAAAGTGCTGCGGCCCGATCTCGCAGCATCGATCGGCGCAACTCGTTTCCTCCGCGAGATCGAAATCGCTGCTCAGCTCCAGCATCCCAACATTCTGCCGCTGCTCGACTCCGGCAACGCACAGGGATTTCTCTTCTATGTAATGCCGTACGTGACCGGACAGTCGCTTCGCGAGCGTCTGGACCGTGAGGGCGAGCTGCCGGTTCACGAAGCGGTGCGATTGCTTACCGAGGTCGTCGACGCGCTGTCCTCAGCTCACGAGCATGGCGTGGTGCATCGCGACATCAAGCCTGACAATGTCATGTTGTCGGGCCGGCACGCGCTCGTCGCCGATTTCGGTGTCGCCAAGGCACTCAGCGATGCCGCTGGCGGCACCGGCGTCACCACGCTTGGAATGGCGGTTGGAACTCCTGCGTATATGTCGCCTGAACAAGCCGCGGCTGATCCCAATATCGATCATCGCAGCGACATCTACTCCGTCGGCGTCATGGCGTATGAGATGCTCACGGGCCGGGTGCCGTTTGTCGGTGCCACTCCTCAGCAGGTGCTTGCGGCGCAGGTGACGCAGACCGCCGATCCGCTCTCGCGTTACCTACCGGGATTGACCGCAGCGCTCGAAGCCGTTCTCATGCGCTGCCTGGAAAAGCGTCCCGCTGACAGATGGCAGAGTGCCGCGCAGCTGCACTCTTCACTGGAGCCGTTCGCTACGGCGTCGGCAATCACTCCGACAGACCTGCCGCCGCACGTCCGGAAGTCTTCATCATTTCCGAAAATCGCAGTGGCGGTAGCTGCGGCGGTGATTGTCATCGGTGTGGGCGCGTGGCTCACGCTGGGAAGACGCGCGTCGAGCACCAGCGACAAGCCAGGCTCCATCGCCGTGATTCCATTTGAGAATCTCAGCAGCGACACGAGCATGGTGTACTTCGCCGATGGAATGGCTGATGAGATGGCGAACGCACTTTCGAGCATTCCGGGACTTCGCGTCATGGCGCGAACTTCCGCAGCCGCGTTCGAGGGCAAGCACGCGACTCCGCAGGATATCGGCAAGGCGCTGAACGTAGACGTCGTATTGATGGGCAGCGTTCGCCGCAATGGTGAGCGTCTTCTCGTCTCTGCCCATGTCGATCGAACGTCCGACGGATCGCAGATGTTCGCCGAGCGTTATGACACAGCGTACACGAACGTGTTTCAGGTGGAGGAGGATCTCGCGCGCGGAGTCGCCAATCGGCTTCAGGCGAGTCTCAAGCCTGCCGCGAAGACGGACGTGCACGCGTTGCGCGGAACCGACGACGTCGCTGCGTACGATCTCTATTTGAAGGGCGAGTATCTGTTCGCCAAGCGCGGCGGAGAAAATCTCAAGCAGGCGATTCAGTATTTCGATCAGGCGATTGTGCGCGATCCGAATTTCGCGCGCGCGTACGCCGGCAAGGCGATGGTTTACAGCGTGTTGCCAGGGTGGACTGCGCTACGCGACAACACGTCACTACAGAAGGCCGAGGAGAGCGCGAGGCGCGCGATCGAGCTTGACTCGACGGTTGTCGAGGGACGGCTGGCGCTCGCGAATACTCTGAGCGCGCTCGGACGGTCTGCTGAGGCCGACCGCGAATTCGTGTCGGCGCTTGCGATGGATCCGGGAAGCTCGACGGGTCATCAGTGGCGCGGGGCCAATCTCGGTTATCAGGCGAGAGGAGAAGAAGCGGTCAGGGAGGGCAAAGCCGCAATAAAGCTCGATCCCTTGTCAGCCGTCGCGTTCAGCGATCTGAGTTTCAGCTCTTTGCTCGCACACAAGTGGAGGGACGTCATCGATGCGGTCCATGGCGCCATCAAGATCGATCCCGGCATGGTACAGATCTACATCACGGCTGGAATGGCTTACGCGGAGCTGGGAAAGCCGGACAGTGCTGCGTGGGCGTGGGATCGTGCGTACCAGATCGATCCGACGGTGCCGACCGTCCGGGCGTATCATGTCTGGCGCTATGCCATTGAAGGAAAGCCGGTCGAGGCAAAGCGGGCGTTTGATGAGTTCGATCGCCTCACCACGGGAAGCTCGCGACTCGGCGACATGGTGGTCGCACAACTCGGAGTTGGAAATCGTGCGGCGGCGCTCGATGCACTCGAGGCGGCCGCGAAGGAGCGCTCGTTCTATGTGACGACTGATGGGCTAGGCTGCGATCCGACATTTGCATCGCTCAGGACCGAGCCGCGCTTCCTTGCGGTAGTAAAGCAGCTCGGCCAGGAGATGTGCAAAGACAACGCTCCGCTGATTATTCCAGCCAAGCCAGCTAGATAGCGTAACTCATCACTTTGGGGCAGGATAACTGACCCCGGAATAAAGTGGTGGGTCACTTTGACGTCCCGAGGGGTGAGGATCGAGAACCCTTGCGGATTCAGGACTAACCACCATCAACGATCGACGACTAAGTGCGG
>JADGQR010000048.1 GCA_017881685.1 Gemmatimonadaceae bacterium | reverse complement strand
GCTACACACAGAGGACGCTGGCTTTACCAGCCGGCGCAACCGACGCGAACATCGCGCTCGCTCGCGACGTGCTGCAGCTCGAGACACAGGTCGTCACCGGTACGGCGACAACAGTATCGAGCGCCAACGCGGCCAACGCGGTCACGGTCATCTCGGGCGATAAGCTCAACCGCGCTCCAGCCCAGACGATCGACTACGCACTCCAGGGCAAGATCCCGGGCGCGATCGTCACACAGAACTCGGGCGCGCCAGGTGGCGGCGTCCAGGTTCAGCTTCGTGGCGTGTCCACGATCAACTCGAGCTTCCTCCCGCTTTATGTGATCGATGGCGTGATCGTCGACAACTCGTCGATCGCCAACGGCATCAACGCGATCACTGAGGCCGGGGGTGGAAATTTCCCTTCGTCCCAGGACCAGCGCGTCAACCGTACCGCTGACATCAACCCGAACGACATCGAGAGCATTCAGGTGCTCAAAGGCCCCTCGGCCAGCTCCATCTACGGCTCGAGAGGCACGAACGGCGTCATCATCATCACGACCAAGCAGGGACAAGCTGGCAAGAGCCAGCTCGATCTGACCCAGCGCTTCGGTACGGCGCGCATCTCGAACAAGATCGGAGAGCGTTGCTTCGGGTCAGGTCTGGACTACGCCGGGTGGGCGGGAGACACGACGGCAGCAGGGATCACCTCAGGTGCCCAAGCAGCCGACATTGCTCTATTCAACGCGGCGACCAACAAATGCCACGACTACGAGCAGGAGCTCTACGGCGAGCACCCGTTCAACTACCAAACGATTGGCTCGCTGCGCGGTGCGACAGCAGGAGGTACCAACTACTTCGTGTCGGGACTCGTCCAGCACGATGGTGGTCTTCAGCTCAACGACAACTACAACAAGCAGTCGCTTCGCGTAAACCTTGGCCAGAAGGTGGGGTCACGCCTCAACATTCGGGCGAATACGGAGCTGATCCATTCGCTTACGGAGCGCGGTATAAGCGGCAACGACAACACCGGCATCAACCCGTACACGACTTTCTCTTCGACGCCTTCGTTCATCGATCTGCAAAAGCAGGCTGACGGGACGTACCCGCTGGGGTTGGCGGTCGTCGGCAACAACAATCCATTCCAGAATACCGAGCTGATCAAGACTCCCGAAAACGTGTTCCGCCTTCTCGGTAGCGGGCTGGCTTCCTACAGCCTCGTCTCGCATGACCGGCAAACGCTCGATTTCACGCTGAGCGGCGGCATCGATGCCTATAACGATCAGGCGAGGGTCATCTCGCCGGCAACTGCCTACATCGAGCAGGTCAATGCTCTGCCGGGCACCCTCGTAAACAGCAACGCGAACATCTTTACCGGCAACATCGGCGCGAACTTCACCCATCGGCTGATCCGCGACATGTTCACGGCTACGACCTCGGCAGGCATAGGCCAGGTCCGTCGTAACAGCGATGTCCTGGTTAACACTGGCCGCGGCGTCTTTCCCGGCGTCACCAACGTGGCGTCCGCGACGCAGATCTTCACCACCGAAGGCCAGGACATCACCAAGTCGCAGTCGATCTTCGGTCAGGAGGAATTCCTGACGATGGGAGAGAGATTGCTGCTCACGGCCGGCGTCAACGGAGAGCGCACCAGTAACAACGGCGATCCGAAGAAGTACTATGCATACCCGAAGTTCTCGGGTTCCTACCGCGTGCCGGTTCCAGTCGCCAAGGTCGACGAGCTGAAGCTGCGGCTCGCGTACGGAAAGGCGGGCAATCAGCCCACCGGCGGCAAGTTCACCTTCCTGACGAATCTGATCGAGGAAGGGGTTACTGGTTTCCGCGCGTCAACCGTCCTGGGCTTCCCTGGCATCAAGCCGGAGACGGCCACCGAGCTCGAGGGAGGTTTCGATCTAACCCTCTTTGGCGGCCGCGCTGTATTCAACGCCACGCAGTTCCGGAAGCAGATCGACGATCTGATTCTATCGGCGGCCGTCGCTCCGTCCACGGGCTTCTCGAGCAAGACGATCAACGGCGGTCAAATCGTCAACCACGGCACCGAGCTCACGCTCGAGATGACCCCTATCCGCACCGACCGTTTGTCGTGGATATCGGGCACGACTTACTCCAGTTCGAAGGGTAAGGTCACGCAACTTCCCGTTCCCGGATTCATCCCGGCCTCGGGATCGTTCGGCAGCCGGTTCGGCAACGCGTTCGTTCAGCAGGGACAGCTCATCAGCGTTGTTCAAGCTGTGAACGGCTGCACGGCGCTCAATGCCGCGGGGACCTGCTCGTCCGCGAATCGCGTTTTGACATTCGTTGGGAATTCGCTTCCTGACTACGAGATGGGATTCAGCAACGACTTCACCTTCGGATCATTCCGTCTTTCGTCGCTTGTCGATTGGAGAAAGGGTGGTCTTGGTGTGAATCTGACCAACGACTATTTCTACGGCACCAGCTTGGCGAAGGATACCGCGCTCGCGACGCGTCAGTTGAAAGCGTTCTCTCAGGGAACAGACGTCTGGCTAGAGAACACAGGCTTCGTCAAGATCCGCGAGATCACGCTCGGCTATGACCTCCCAGCGGCGCTGGCGTCGCGTCTCTTCAACGGACACGCCCAGAACGCACGTATCGAGTTCAGCGGACGTAACCTCGCCACGTGGACGAAGTACACAGGTCTCGATCCAGAGGTCTCGAACTTCGGCAATCAGTCCTTGGGCAGGTTCCAGGACGTCACACCATATCCCCCCAGCCGACAGTTCTACTTCACGATAGCCACAACCTTCTAACCGAGCGATCAATCAGATGAAGCGATATACAACTATTGTCCTCGCGGCGGCTGCATTGGTCGCTGCGGGATGCAAGGACAACCCGGTGTCGAATCCGATCGATGCGCCAACGGTGGATGCCTTGAGCGGAGCGCTTACGCGCATAACCTTGCAGCAGCTCGCCACGGGCGTGCTGGCGCAGGACCGTGCGTCATCAGACGCGTTTGCGTATGTGTTCGAGCCCGCAATCTTCGCCCGCGATGTGTACAGGATTGATGCGTCGGAGCCGCGATACGTGCAGGAGACGCTTGGCGGAAACCCCGATCCGGGCAGCTTTACAGGCGGTGGCGCGTGGGCCGGCTATTACACGGCCATCCGCGCCGCGAATAATCTCATTCTGGCATTGCCGACGACAACGACCACCGCGTTCACAACCGCGGAAATCAATGCAACGCGCGGCCTTTTCCGGACAATGAAGGCTCTGGATTACTGGCGCGTCATAGAAATGCACGACTCGGTGGGCGCCACAATCCAGACCGACGATGCGGCCGCAGTCACCGACATCAGATGCAAGGCGGCGGTGCTCTCCTACATCGCGGCGCTACTGGATAGCGCCAATGTGGATTTCACCGCAGCTGGCGGCACGACGGTGGTTCCGTTCGTCATGCCTAAAGGGCTTACGACATTCGGACGTGACTACTCGCAGGTCTCCAACCTCGTGAAGTTCAACCGCGGCCTGAAGGGCAAGATTGACTTCTACCGTGGATTGGACCGCACGAATCCGACACCAGCGCTGTTCGCAACCGCGATCACGGAGCTGACGCAGGCTCTCGGTGGCGTGGCTGCAGGCGCGGTGCCGAAGGCGGATTTCACCAAGGGTCCGTACTACATCTTCGTGCCGGGCGGATCTGAAAACACGCCAAACATTATTTCGGACCCGAAGGTCGGATTGAACCCGCTGGTGGGCGATAGCGTGCAGGCGGGTGATACGCGCGCCTCAAAAATCGTAGCGCGTACCCCGCTAGCCGGTTTTCAACTCTCAACGAGTATCACGTACGTCGGGGCTGTAGCCTCCCCGGCGAATCAGGCTGCACCTCTTGGCATTCTGCGCGATGAGGAGCTGGTTCTGCTGAGAGCGCAGGCTTACAACGAAGCGGGTCAGCTGGCCAATGCGATTCTCGACATCAACGATGTCCGGACGAACTACGGTTTGGCGCCGGTTGCACCGGTTGACAAGACCTCTGCGATCAACGCCATTCTTTACGAGAAGCGCTATTCCCTCCTATTCGAGGGCCCGCAGCGCCTCAATGATCTCAGGGAGTACAAGCGTTTGAACGCGACGTACCTCCGCAAGGAAACGCCGACAGATCCGTTCAACGCGGCAATTCCGATTACACGCGGTGAGCTGAATGCTCGCGGGTTGACGGTAAACCCGGCCTGCACTCCGTGATCTCGGCGGAAGTGGTGTAGTTTGGTAAAGGCCGGCTCGGGGTGTTTGCCCCGAGCCGGTTTGTTTTACGGGCTTGGATTATGCAACGCCGGCCCGGGAAGGTAATCTCGCAGCGGAGGTTCTATGATTTCGCGCTGGGCGTTCGCTCTAACGCTCGCCATCGCAGTCGGCTGCTCACATCCCCAGCTGGGTCCGGGCGAGGTATACAACTCACAGGTGATCACGGAAGATGAGATCGTCGCATCGCGAGGTGCAAACGCTTACGAAGTCATACACAGACTGCGATCAAATTTCCTTACTAATCGTGGCGAGACCAGCCTCAATCGGACTCAATCCAACCCGTACCCGACGGTATACCTCGACGACCAGGAATTCGGACCCATCACGACGCTCTCCAGCATTCCGGCGGCACAGATTACGATGATTCGCCTGTATCGAGTGTCGGAGGCGAACGCGAAATATGGGAGCCACAACCTGAGCGGAGTGATTTCGATCTACACCCGACAGTAGGATTTCCGCCAATCGGTCCACGATTTTGAGATCGATGACAGCCCTCGCAGCACCTCGAGAAAAAAGCAAGACGCGTCCGTACCGACGGAAAACCCGTTGCGCCGTCAACGGCGTGTGGATCCGCCAACAAGACTTGTTTGGACAATACAGCTAACCAATAGAGTCAAGACAACCCAGCTCGGGTGAAAGCCCGGCAGCTACGCCCGATTTCAAGAGAAGGGTCGCCCTCACGGGCGGCCCTTTTCTTATTCTGGCTCAGCTTCTTTCTTGGGAAAAAGCGGCGGGCCTTTCTGCACCTTCCATCCGGTGGGATTCAACTTATCGAGTCCGCTGAATCTCATCCCGCTCACTGAGCCGGGCGCGCCGAGAGCTTTCCAGAGCTCTTCCGATTTGTTGGGCATGAATGGC
>JADGQR010000306.1 GCA_017881685.1 Gemmatimonadaceae bacterium | reverse complement strand
CTAGCGACTTATGAGGACTGACGCGAGACGTGGAACCACACCTGCCTCGCGCGAGCCACGGAGGCTTGCTACATGAGGACGCGGAGAAGCAGCAATGTCTGGTCGTCTTGCTGCACGCCGTGCCGTTGGACTTCGCCCATGATCAACTCCCAAAGCTCAGGGAGTGGCTCCGCGGCGTGTTGCCTCAGCAACTGCTCGAGATGATTGAGACCAAATTCTTCATCGTTCGCGTCGGGTACTTCCGAGATCCCATCCGTCAGCATCAGAAATACGTCCCGTGGAGAGTAGGTGACGCGCCGGCTCGAATAGCGCCCCCCGGGAATCAAGCCCAGGGGAAACTGCTCCATGGCGAGCCGCGCGATATCCCGGGTCGGCTCGCGATAATGAAGGATTGGTGGATGGCCTGCCAGCGAATACTCCACTTCGGACGAGCCGTCGAAGTACAGAAGCGCGAGCGTCGCGTACATGTTCGACTCCTTGACCGCGGGAAGCACGCGGTCCGCACTTTCCATTACCGCCACCGGTTGCTGTCGGAACTGGAGAGAGACCGGTATCGCCGTCTTCAACATGCCCATCAACTGGCCGGCAGCCAGGCCGTGTCCAGAAATGTCAGCGACGTAGGCGAGCAGCGTGCCGTCGCGCTCCAGGGTATCGATCAAGTCGCCGCCCATTTCTGCGCTGGGAATGGATTTCCCGTACACCTCGAAGCGGTCAACCTGAAACGAAAGCGTCGGAACCAGAGTCGCCTGTATGCCGTGTGCGAGGGCAAGTTCGGTCTGCATGCGGACCGTCGCGATGCCTTCGGTCAAGACGAAATCGACGAGCACCCGATACCCGACGATCGTGCCCACGAGGATGCCGATGGCGTCGAAGACGACTCGACGGTGCATCGCCTCCACGTCCGGCGACGCGGACGAATGAAAGGAGATACGAACCGCCAGCCACAGGCCGGCCCGCGTAATCAGCAGAAGAACAAGGCCGAGACGAAAGCCGCCTCTCATGCGGGCCGCAAAAACGGCTGTCCCAAGCGTGCCAAAGTAGATTGGCCAGAAAAAGCCTCGAGCCAACGGTTGATAGTTGAGCAGCAGCAGATCGATGACGAAACCGACCGCGCACCAGGTGATAAACGCCGCGGCCAGGAACTTCACCATGCTCCGCATTGGCAGCATCCGCCCGAAGGCAGCCTCCGAGATGGTGTGCTTAGCCCACCGGTCAGAGAACCATGTTTGAACTGTAGTCTTCATCATCGGTCGCTCCCGACGCCGATGCGTTCGTTGACGCGAGGCGCGTGCCGGGGGTGAGGGCAAGTGGCTGATTATACGGGCCAAACGGGAGCGCGGCGGCGATCACTCCTGCGTAACGCCGTAGTGTTTACCGAAACGTGCTCAACGCTACCCGGCGCCAATGGCGTGCTGTCGGACCCTGAGGGCCGGAACGGAAGCAGTAATCCTCAATTCACCGAATGATTTTGAAAATTGTGGCGCCGCGCACAGGAGAGATGAAACGGCGTCCGGACCCGGCACCAGGACCGTGGGTAAGGCGGGCGGGATTGATAGGCCGCTCGGAGGCGGGCCGAGGCCGTGGTACCAGCTACAACCCCTTCAGCAGGTCAGTTATCCGAACGTTCAGCGTATCCGCGAGTGTCTTGATCGTTTGTAGCGTTACGTTCGTCTCGCCCCGCTCAATCTCCCCAATGTGCGCGCGGTGCAGGCCAGAGCGGTCCGACAGCACGTCCTGCGACCAGCCTTTTTCTCCGTGTATGGGACCGCTCCTCTCCGCGACGGCAAGAAGTGAAGAACTCCCTTGGCTCACAGAATGTCCGCTGATGCCTGTTCCTGAATGTCCTTTGCGTATCGCCTCTCCAGGGTCTTCCACAGTTCGGCTGCATTTCCGACAAAAGCCTCTTCTTGTTGCACCCATTCATCAGTACGAACATCGGGAATCACCGACCCGAGCGCGCCCAGTATGCGGCTCTGAATACGATGGAAGTGCGCGATACCGAGATGGAAAGTGTAGGGGTCGTCGATGTTGAACTCCTGGTCAGGCAGTGACAGCTGACCCGGTTTGTTACTCATCATGCTCCGCACCAGTCCCGCCATGCGAACGTGCTGTGAGCTACCAGACGCAATGTCGTAGGTGTTGTTGAGGTCGTATCGCTTGAGCACCGCCTTGACTCTTGGCTGTGTCTCGCTAAAGAACTTCTTGGCATCCGCTTTGGCGAGGTGCTCCCATCGCTCAGCAAGGGCGTTATCCTCAAAGAACAGGACGACCAGCGCCATCGACTCGGCTTCAAGACGTAGATACCACCGGGCTCCGCCGATACTTCGTCGGTTGGTTCGTCGTCGCGCCGTTTCTCGTACTCCCGCACGATATCGGCGAGGATCTCGGGGATCTGCTGGTTTAGCCGCTTCACGAAGTCGATGAAATAAAGCGGCGTGCGCATCTGCTGCAGCGCAACGAACATGGCGATCCTGCGCCAGTCGAGCGGCTTCATTTGCTGCCGGACCAGCAATTTCTCAATCGCCTCCTGGCCCGGCTCCTCGTACAGGCGCGTGATGCGTTTCTCGAAGTCGTCGGTTTCGTCGTCGCCCTAGAGCGTCGTGTATAGATCGGCCTGGCGGACGATGCTCTTGATCGCCTGTCGCGACCACAGGGGGACCTTTTCGTTCGATACGAGAATGCGGTACGCATTGACCGAACTGCCGTCGTCGGACCAACGCCTGACCGTGGCCTTGGGGACGTAGTGCGAATCGTGCGTAATCTCCGGCGTTGAAGCCATGGTGCGCAGACTAT
>JADGQR010000001.1 GCA_017881685.1 Gemmatimonadaceae bacterium | reverse complement strand
CGCGATTGCGACCGAACACCAACTCCTCCGCAACGCGCCCACCGTACATGCGAACCAGATGCGCTTCAAGCTGCTCGCGGGTGACAGAGACGCGGTCATCCTCGGGTAGAGTGAACGCAAGTCCGAGTGCGCGACCGCGCGGAACGATCGTCACCTTGTGCAGCGGATCGTTGCCTACCGTCTTGATCGTGCAAACCGCGTGTCCACCTTCGTGATACGCTGTGAGCTTCCGTTCTTCGTCCTTCATCACCATCGATTTCCGCTCGGCACCGAGCATGACCTTGTCCTTCGCATCCTCGAGATCGACCATGTAGACCTTGTCGTGGCCTCGACGAGCGGCCAGAAGTGCGCCCTCGTTAACAAGGTTGGCCAGGTCTGCTCCCGACATTCCCGGAGTCCCGCGAGCGAGCGTCGTGATGTTGACGTCGTCGGCGATCGGCTTGTTGCGTGTGTGAACCTTGAGAATTCCTTCGCGGCCGCGGAGATCCGGCGCATCGACGACAATCTGTCTGTCGAAACGGCCGGGACGCAGAAGCGCAGGATCGAGCACGTCGGGACGGTTCGTCGCAGCAATGAGGATTACGCCGTCGTTCGACTCGAAGCCGTCCATCTCGACGAGCAGCTGGTTGAGAGTCTGCTCGCGCTCATCGTGTCCGCCGCCAAGTCCGGCGCCGCGATGGCGTCCGACGGCGTCGATCTCGTCGATGAAAATGATGCACGGCGCATGTGCCTTGCCCTGCTCGAAAAGGTCGCGAACGCGGCTCGCACCGACGCCAACGAACATTTCGACAAAGTCAGAGCCCGACATCGAGAAGAAAGGACGTGCCGCTTCGCCCGCGACTGCGCGCGCGAGAAGCGTCTTGCCTGTTCCTGGTGGACCGACAAGTAGCGCGCCTTTCGGAAGACGTCCGCCGAGCTTGGTGAACTTCTGAGGGTCCTTGAGGAACTCGATGATCTCCTCGAGCTCGGTCTTCGCTTCGTCACAGCCGGCAACGTCCGCGAAAGTGACTTTCGGGGAGTCGGCCGTGAGGAGCTTGGCCTTGGATTTTCCGAACGAGAACGCCTTCGCCCCGCCCGCCTGCATCTGCCGCAGAATCAGAATCCAGATTCCGAAGATGATGATGTACGGCAGGAACATGATCACGATGCTGCCGAGCGATGCGCCGCGCGGCTTGGACTCGATCTGGACGTTCTTGGCCTGAAGACGGGCGACTTCCGCGTCCGAGTTCGTGACCGGCAGCTCGACGCGGAAAGATCCAACCATGCTGCGCTCGACCAGGATCTTGTTCTTCAGATCGCCGAGAATGACGGAGCCGTCCTGGATAGTTACTGACGCGACATTTCCTTCATCGAGCTGTTTGAGGTACTCGGAGTACTTGACCGTTGGCGCGGCTTCTCTCGAGCTCGACGTGTATGTGAAAAGGGTACCGGCGAGGAGAGTTATGAGGACCCAGAACGACAGAGTCTTCGAAAGCTTTCCCCAGTTTTTCGGCCCCTTGGGCTTCTGATTCATGAGTGGTGGCATTACTGCAAACTCGCTATGTACGGCAAATGGCGGAAGTTTTCCGCGTGATCCAATCCATACCCCACAAGGAACTCGTGGGGTGCATCAAATCCAATGAACTTCGTCTCGTACTCAAGCTCCGTGGCAATGTGCTTGTGCAACAAGGCGCAAATTTCGAGCGAACGTGGTGCTCTCTTGCCGAGCAGACCCATCAGCCGGTTGAGAGTGCGTCCCGAATCGACGATGTCCTCGACCAGGAGGATGTGTTTTCCCTCGAGTCTCGTTTCCGGATCGTAGAGCAGGCGGACGATTCCGCTGGATTCCGTGGCGTCTCCGTAACTCGAGGCAACGAGGAAGTCGACTTGAAGCGGCCGTCTGATGTGCCGGACGAGGTCACTCAGGAAAATGAAGCTGCCCTTCAACAGTCCAAGGACGAGCAATTCGCCGTCAGGATATGCGGAAGTAATCTCCTCGCCCATTTCCGCCACACGTTTAGCGATAGTAGCCTCGTCATACGCGATTCTTTTGACGGCGCGTCCGGAAAGCCGGGGATCTGCTGCTACTGCTGCTGTTGCCGTTGCGGTCACGCTGTCTCCGCTCGCGCCCAGGCGCGGGCTGTCACCGGACCAAGCCGGGATTTTCTAATCATCTCGACGCGACGCGCGTCCCAACGCTGGATCAGCAGGTGCTCGCGAAACATCCGCACTTCGATGCCTCCCGAAAGCTGAATCGAGCTTCCGGTGTGGCCCTTCATTGTAAACTCAGCGAGGCGGTGAGTTCCGCGTCTGTCCATCACAACTCCGGCCTTCGCGGCAACCGCCGGCCAGAGCGTTCGAAGCGATTCAGCATCATACCCAGCCAGGTCGGCCCTCGCAACGCGAAAACCCCCTCGCGGATGGTGAGTGCCGATCATCTCGACCGTACGAGCCACCGCGTTACGCCACTCTGCTGACGCCTGCGCGATTGACAGCAGATCCGAGCTGAACGCCGGACGGGCTCGCGAAATCGCGGGCAAAAGCTCGTGGCGCACGCGGTTCCGGAGATGCGACCGCGACTCGTTGGACGGATCGTCCATATATCGGACCCGATGCTTCGAGGCGAATTTCTCGAGGTCTGCTCTCCCCAAGCCGAGGAACGGCCTGAGTACGTCCGATTCTGCGTAGAGCCCGGCAAGTCCTCGCGGACCGGCATCCCGCAGAATCCTCATGAAAACGGTCTCGATCTGGTCGTCGAGCGTGTGAGCCGTCGCAATCACTCCGCCGAATCGAGCAGCAACCGAGCGAAGGAAATTCCACCTCGCTTCGCGCCATTCGTGCTCACGGACGAGAGAGGTCGTCGCGCGACCCTCTACGCACTTGATGCCGAGACGGTGGGCTTCCTGCTCGACGAATGCGGCGGCGGCGGCCGAATGGATTCCGCTGCGATGATCGAAAGTCGCGACCAGAAGACTCTTCAGATTCTTCGATCGGATGGCCGCGGCGGCGTGCAAAAGGACCATCGAATCGAGGCCGCCCGAAACCGCGAGCACAACCCGGCCCGCGCCGTCAAAAGCCGACGCTGTGTCCCGAAGCACTACTGCTTCTTCATCAGAGCGGATCAGCATGGTATTTTAAATCTAAACCACCGCCAGTCTGGAGTAATGCATGGAAACGCACGGCCCGCTTGGCACACTTTGGGTCTCCCTTGGCCTGATCGGATTCTACCTCGCCCTCATCTGGCTGAATACGCTGCTTGGCATATTCCTCACCCCGCTGTTTCTGATTCCCCAGACGTGGCTGATGGACAAGCTGAAGGCGCGGAAAGAGGCTAAAGAAGAGCGGGATCGCGCAGGGGCGTGAGCTCACTGCGGGCGCGTTTGGGGCCACGAAGGGCACGAAGGTGAAAAACAAGGGCACGAAGAACTACGGAACCGATTAGGGGAACTACGGCAGAAACGGCGACCGAATTCCCATAGTTACCCCCAAATCATTTGATCAAAGTTTCCAAAAGCGCGCTGAGAGATGTAAGTGATGTCTTCGTGCCCTTTCTTTTTCCTTCGTGTCCTTCGTGGCCTGACTACCAGGAATACAGAGAGGAGTAGAACGCCCGGTTCCGGACGATGTTCCGCACGTAATCGCGGGTTTCCACAAATGGAATACGCTCCGTGAACAACTCCGGATCTGCGGCACCCGCCTTCTGAACCCACTTGGCAACGCGTGACTCTCCCGCGTTGTATGCCGCAAGAACCCGCTCGATCTGGGGCGTCGTCCTGAACAGTCCTGACAGGTGCTGTGTGCCGAGACGAATGTTGACGGCCGGGTCATAAAGAGATTCGTCGGTGTAGCCCGAAATTCCCTGGCCCTTCGCGATCGTCCGTCCAACCGCGGGCATCAACTGCATCAATCCGCGCGCACCAACAACCGATGTTGCACGCGGATTGAAATTCGATTCCTGTCTGATGAGCGAAGCGACGAGCGCCGGATCGAGCCTGTACTTCTTTGCGCTTTCAATGAGTGTCGAACGCTCGAGCACGGGATACATCAGCCGGTAATTCGGAGCTGTCGCTCCAACTTCAGTGACTGCACGGCGGCCCAGTGCGATCGATCTTGACGACTGATCGGTTCCCGAAAGTGCGTGAGCCGTCGCGACGAGCCGCTGCGGAGTCAGCGCTGCATCGCGAAACAGCCGGTCGTATTCGAACTTCGCCTCGGTATCCATCCCGAACTCTTTCAGCAGAGCGATTCGTTTGCTCGCCTCATCGACATCCGGCACAGATGGATAGTCGTCCGCCGACTTGTCGGTGAGCAGCGGCACTCCGAGTCGCTTTGCACTCAATACCGAGTAGTACGATCCTTTCTCTTTCGCGAGCAGAGCCTTCCATCGTGTAGTCGCGGCGGCGGCGTCTCCTCGCGCGCGCCATGCGCGGCCGCTCCAGTAATTCGCCGCAAGAGCGTAATCGCTCTCGGGATATTTCGCGACGAGTGAATCGAACTCTCGCGATGCGGTCTTGTAATCACGATTGATGAACGCGACGAGCCCCGCGCCGAACAGCGCCTCCGTTGCCTGCCGGCTGCGCGGGAAGCGCTTGACGAGAGTGAGCATCGTCGAGCGTGCGTCTGCATCACGAAGATCGTCTGTCGCAAGATCGGACAACAACAGCAGCGCCGAGGCCGAGCTCGTATCAGTCGGAAATGCGGTGGTGATCTTTCGGAGGGCTGAACGCGCTGCCTCTCTTCTTCCAAGAGCAAGCATTGCTCGGGCTGCCTGGAATCTCGCTCCCGCCGCAAGATTCGCGGGCTGACTGACCCGGTTGAACTGCGCAATTGCATCGGCGTCGCGATTCAACCGCGACAACATCAAACCGATGTCGAAGTGATCGGCCGGAGTTCCGAGACCAGCAGCGAATGCGCGCGAGTAGCCGGACACTGCGCGAGAAGCCATCCCTCCGTCGAATGCTGAGCGCGCAATTGACAGATTTTCCGCTGGACTCGGCTGCGGGAATGCCTTGTCGAACAATGCGATTGCATCGCGTGACTGATTCGACGCCATATACGCAATCAGTCCACGCCTGGCGAACGCGATCCGCGCCGTGTCAGCAGGTCGCAAGAGATTCAGACGCAAGACCGCGAACTGGTCTCCGGCGGCAGTGTACGCCTTGATCGCACCGTCAACGTCGCCGCTGCGCTCGATCGCCAAAGCCTCCGTCGGAGCCTTTCTCGCCGCAGCGACGGAGGACTTCACGCGTGAGAGGTATTCGTCTCGCTCTGATTTGTCGCGCGCGACGCCAGCGGCGCGGAGATAGAGCCAGTCGGCGATAGCCGGAACGCGCTTCGCGGCATCGACATACAATGCTTTCGCCTGATCGAGGCTGTCCGCACGATCCAATGCACGAGCGCGGAGGACCAACGCTTTCTCGGGACTCGAAGTGCTGTCCTGCATCGAGCTTTTTATGAGCGCGGCGGCAAGCGTACCCGCGTTTTCCGAATCCCCGCCCTTACTGCAACCTGTTGACGCCAGCACCAACAGCAGAAGCGCTACGCTGCCTCCTACCGCCACTGTGATCCTCCCGCCTTCAGCATTTCATCCGCCTCGACCGGACCCCAGCTCCCCGCCGGATACGACGGCAGCTCGGTTGCGGGATGGGCCTCGAGGTACTTGAGAAGCGGATCGATCACTTCCCACGCGACTTCCACTTCATCACTTCGCGTGAACAGCGTTGCGTCGCCAAGCATGCAATCGAGCAGGAGTGTTTGATACGCGGGTGGAGTGTCTTCGCCAAACGCTTCAGCGTACGAGAAATCCATATCGACAGGCGAAATCTCGAATGCGGGCGTGAGCTCGTTTTCCGCGCCGGGCGTCTTCACGTGAAACCGCAGAGAAATTCCTTCATCCGGCTGAACGCGCATGACGAGCATGCTCGGCGCTTTCTTCTCGAGCTCGGTCTGCCCGAACATCAGCACCGGCGGCGAGCGGAATTGAATCGCGATCTCCGACGTTCGCTTTGCCAGTCGTTTCCCGCTGCGCAGATAAAACGGGACGTTTTTCCATCGCCAGTTGTCGATGTCGAAGCGCATCGCCGCGTACGTCGGTGTGACTGAAGTCGGCGACACGTCCTTCTCTTCCCTGTACCCGGCGGCGTGTGTTCCGTCGATATCGGCTGCGGCATACTGACCGAGAGCGACTGGAGGCTTGCCGGTTTCCAGCAGTGGACGCAGCGATCGAAGCACTTTCACTTTTTCGTCGCGCACATCGTCGGCCTTGAACGCGATCGGCGGCTCCATCGCCGCGAGCGCGAGCAGCTGCAGCAAGTGATTCTGAAACATGTCGCGAATCACTCCGGCTTCCTCGTAGTACTTGCCTCGAGCTTCGATTCCGACCGACTCGGCCACCGTGATCTGCACCTGCTTGATGTATTGCCGGTTCCACAGTGGCTCGAACAGCGGATTCGCAAATCTGAAAACGAGAATGTTCTGAACGGTTTCCTTGCCGAGGTAGTGATCGATGCGATAAACCTGATGCTCGGCGAACTTTTCGAGGACAACGCAGTTGAGCTCTCGCGCCGTCTCGAGACTTCGGCCAAACGGTTTCTCGATCACGACACGAGCGAACGGCCGGTATTCGGGCTCGGCGGTCTTCGGGGCGAGGCCGCTGGATGAGAGATGCTCGAGGGTGGTCTCGAAAACACTGGGTGGAATTGCGAGATAGAAAAGGCGGTTCCTTTCCTCCGCCGGCACGTCTGCTTCAATCTCGTCGAGGCAATGCTCCACGGAATCGTACGCGCTCGATGCTGAAAAATCGCCGTAAGCGTACTTGATGCGCGGAGCCATCCACGCCCAGGTCTCGTCCCTCACCGTCTTTATCTCATCTGAGTTCGATAACGCTTCGCGCATGGCGTCGGCGAATGTTCCGTGTTCCATGGGATCGCGACCGACGCCCAGTAGCGTGAACCCTTCGGGCAGGAGCTTCTGTTCGGCGAGGTAATAGAGCGCGGGCATGAGCTTTCGCTTCATGAGGTCGCCGCCGGCTCCCATGATCACCGCAGTGCAGCGCTCGACCTTTCCGCCGGAGCGCATTCCCTGAACTGTTACGGGCTGCGCGGGAGTTACGCGCGGTGCAGTCATGCCTTTTGTACCGCGTGTCCGCCAAACTCGTTGCGAAGTGCAGCGATGACTTTTCCGCCGAAGGAATCCTCCTGTCGCGAACGGAGACGCATGAGCAGCGACAAGGTGATGACGGGGGCAGGAACGTCGAGATCGATTGCTTCCTGAACGGTCCAGCGGCCTTCGCCAGAATCAGCGATGAATCCCTTGAGATCGGCGAGGTCCGTATCCTTCTCAAACGCGCGCTCGGCGAGCTCGTTTATCCATGAGCGCACGACGCTGCCGTGATTCCAGACACCCGCAATCTTGTGCAGGTCGAGCTTGAAATCCTTTGAAGCATGAAGGATCTCGTAACCTTCGGCGTACGCCTGGAGCATTCCGTACTCGACGCCGTTGTGAATCATCTTCACGTAGTGCCCGGCACCCGTCGGGCCCATGTGCGCGTAGCCATCTTTCGGAGCGAGAGTCTTGAAGATGGGCTCGCAGAGCGCAAAGGCTTCGTTCGAGCCGCCGATCATCAGGCAGTAGCCGTTCTCGAGTCCCCAGACGCCGCCGCTAGTGCCTGAGTCGACGAAGTGAATTCCCTTCTGCTCGAGCTCCGCGCCGCGGCGCATCGAGTCGTGAAAATTGGAATTACCCCCGTCGATGATCACATCGCCTTTGGACATTCCCGGCAATAGTGCAGCGATCGTGTCGTCCACCGGCTTTCCTGCGGGAACCATGATCCACACGACCCGCGGCGCCGACAACGAAGCGACCATGTCCGCAGCGTCCTTTGCGGCTTGCGCGCCGAGTCCGAGGTAGTGCGCTATCGCATCCGCGCTGCGGTCGAAGACGACGACCTTGTGACCGTCGCGCATCAGGCGCTCCGTCATGTTCCCGCCCATTTTGCCGAGTCCGATCATGCCGAGTTGCATTTCTAGCTATCCTGGAGGTTGAATTTGATTCCGAGCTGTCTGAGGTCGGTTGCAAGCTGTGTCGCTGATTGATAATGAATGACGTTCAGTCCCAGCTCACGCGCCGGGACGAGGTTTTGCTCGAGGTTGTCAATGAAGACCGACGATTCGGGCTGCGCCTGCGAGATGTTCAGGGCACGCTGATAGAATGCCAGTGTCGGTTTGCTGAAACCAAGCCAGCACGAACAGAGATACGCATCAAAGAAGTCGAGCCCGAAAGTCCGGATACGGTATCGATTAAGCTCATCCGACTCGTTGTTCAACGTCATCACCGAGTAATTGCATCCTTCTGCGACAGCCCGCGCGATCTCGATTGTCTCGGGAAAGGGCTTGCTTTGAGCGTGAACGAAATCGATGAAGTCCTGTTTCGAGAAATCCCGCGGCTGGTTGAAGACAGTAAACCGCAGATACTCGTCGAGCGTAATGGTGCCTTGTTCCAGCGGGCCGTACATTTCTTCGTGACGGTTCTGAAACGCATCGGCGTCGAGGTGAAAACGCTCGACAGCGAGCTTTCTCTGCTCGCGGTCCCAGCCGTTGGTACCGAGTACGCCACCGATGTCGAAGAAGACATGTTTGATTGGGGTCGTCATCCGATCAGCACCGCTCTCGCCGGAGCTGCGTCCAGGCCTTCGAGACGCAACGGAAGACAAACCAGCTCGTAGTTCCCGGGCGCGGGCTCGCCCAGTGACAACCCTTCGATGATCACGACGTCCTTCTCGAGCAAAGTGCGATGCGTCTTGTGATGACCGGAGTGAAACTGCTCGATCGACAGGTAATCAACGCCTACGAGCTCGACTCCAATCGACACCAGATACTCTGCGCCATCCGGAGCGAGGAAAACGTAGCCAGCGTCGAATTCAGGGTTACTCACTCGCTGTGAATTGCGCGTGCGAATGAGGACGCGCTTTTGCCCTTTCAAATCGTGGCGCCTGAGATCCTCCGCGCCAACTGACACTCTGTCGGGCTCGTCGAACGCAATGAGCACCGCGGGTCCAAGGAATTTCCCGGGCGGAATCTCGTCGATCGTCTGTCCGTCATCGAAGAAATGCTTCGCCGCGTCGACGTGTGTGCCGGTGTGGGAACCGAATGTGATTCGTGAAACGTTTGCGCCGGCTCCTTCGGAAATGGCCTGCTGGGGCTCGATCAATATCTCTGGATTTCCAGGATAGATCAGACCGCCAGTGCGGACGGAAACGGAGACATCATAGATGCGGCTCATGTTCGCCACCATTGGGCAACTGTCGTTCCGCAGGCTGCGTCGGAGCCAGCCGCCTGGGTCAGGAAGGAAGGCTGGGCGATGCGCTTGCGCTCAGGAGAAATCGCGGAATTTCAGCCTGGAAAGCGGTCGAATCCGGGCTGACGAAATTGTAATGCCCTTCCATGTATCCTTCGCCGGACTTGAGGATGCAGAAACTCTGGTATTCGTGCACCTGCCCGGGGGCGATCATCGGCTGCTCACCGACGACTCCGTCGCCCTTTACCTCGATGTCCTCGCCCGCAGAATCATGGATCAGCCACCTGCGGGATGTCAGCTGTGCCGGGGACTGCCCCACGTTTTCGATCCTCACGAAGTAGGCGAAAACGTAATGACGGGCGGATGGCTCCGACTGGTCGCGGAGATACATCGGTCGCACCGTAATGCGGATGCCGAAAGATTCCTTGTAATAGAATGGGTTAGCCGGCATCGAGAAGTAGTCGGAGCGATGGCGCCCGCAAACGCGAGCGCCATGACCCTTTAGTCAGAGTTCTACCAGATGACTGCGCGGACGGCGTCGCTGCGAACCATCGGATCACCCGC
Source organism: Gemmatimonadaceae bacterium (assembly GCA_017881685.1). Lineage (GTDB taxonomy): Bacteria > Gemmatimonadota > Gemmatimonadetes > Gemmatimonadales > Gemmatimonadaceae > UBA4720. Next base: position 21,102 of record JADGQR010000001.1, on the reverse strand, counting down.
TTTGCAGCCGAATGCGGCCGCGAACTCGGGTATGTTGGACATTGGACCATTCACGCGCCATCTGCCGGGTGCGTGCGGATCCGTGAGAATGCGCTGCTTCTGATTCTGGGGAGTGATGTTCTGTCTCCAGATCTGAGCCCAGGCGAGGAAGAAGCGCTGCTCGGGGGTAAATCCATCGATGAGACCGGGACGCGGCTTGCCGGCCAGTGCCTTCTCGAGCGCGGCGTAGGCGATATTCAATCCGCCCAGGTCGCCGATGTTCTCGCCAAGCGTGAGCTTGCCCTGAACATGAACGCTGTCGAGCACCAAGTAATCGTCGAACTGGGTCGAGACCAATCCAGTCTTCTGCTTGAACGCCGCAAGATCTGCGTCGCTCCACCAGTTCTTGAGATTGCCCTGAGGATCGAACTGGGCTCCCTGATCGTCGAAGCCGTGGCTCATCTCGTGACCGATGACACTGCCCATTCCACCGTAGTTCACGGCGTCGTCGGCCGTTGGTGAGAAGAACGGCGGCTGAAGAATTCCAGCCGGGAAAACGATCTCGTTCATCGCCGGGTTGTAGTACGCATTGACAGTTGGCGGAGACATGCCCCACTGCGTACGATCGAGCGGCTTGGCGATCATTCCGAGGTCGCGCTTGTTCTCGTAGACATTAACTGCGTACATGTTGTTGACGAACGGCCCCTTCGCGATCGTCAGAGTCGAGTAATCGCGCCACTTGTCGGGATAGCCGATTTTTTCGGTGAACGCCGCAAGCTTCACGAGTGCCTTCTGCTTCGTCTCGGCGCTCATCCACGTGAGCGAATTGATCCGGTCGCGGAACGTCGCTTCGAGGTTGTGAACCATCGCGAGGGCACGGGCCTTCGCCGTTGGTGTGAAGTTCTGCGCGACGTATGCCTGGCCGAGTGCGTCGCCAAGCAGTCCGTCAGCGGCACGCGTGCAGCGCTTGTAGCGCGGCAGCATTTCCTTGGCGCCGCTCAGAGTCTTCGAGAATGCGAAGTCCTCATTGACGAACTTCGAGCTGAGGAGTGGAGCGGCATCGTTGATGGTCTTCCATCGAAGGTATGCGTTCCAGTCTGCCATCGGCGCATTTGCAACGAGGCTGTCGAGCGTGTTGAAGAATTTGGGGTTCTGAACGTCAACCGTTGGAATTCCTGGACGGCCAAGATCGGTGAAGTACTTGTTCCAGTTGAAGTGCGGCGTCATCGACGCGAGCTGAGCGGATGTGCGGAGGTTGTAATTCGCCTCCGGATCCCGGAGCTCGATGCGCGTGCGAGCCGCTCCTGCCAGCGCGGTCTCGATGGCCATCACGCGCTGTGCATCTGAGGCCGCCTGCGCGGCGGGCCTGCCGGCGAGCTCGAGCATTTTCTGAACGTGAGCTACGTAATTCTTCCGGATCTCTACTGACTGAGCGTCCTGTTTGAAATAGTAGTCACGATCGGGGAGACCGAGACCGCCCTGGAAAGCACCGCCAATCACAGAGGTGCTGTTCTTCGCGTCCTGGGTAGATCCGAAGCCGAAGGCAACAGGAACGCCGATCAGCTGAAGGTGAGCGATCTCGCCCTGAATCGCTGCGCGATTGTTGAGCGCGTCAATCTTTCTGAGCTCTGGCTGAACCGGAGACGCACCATAGCGTTCGGAAGCAGCTGAATCCATGCAGTTGCTGTAGAAGGTGCCCAGCATCGTGAGATTCCTGTCTTTCGCGGCGGCCGGGCTGGCGGCGGCTGACTCGAGGATTTTCGTCAGGGCTGCCTGGTTCTTCTCGCCGAGCTCTTCGAAGCTGCCCCAGCGTGAGTATGCAGCCGGCAAGGGGTTGCTCTTGAGCCATCCTCCGTTCGCGAACTGATAGAAGTCGGTGCAGGCATTGGCCGTGCGGTCGACGTTTGCCGGATCGAGAGGTGTGGTCTGCTTGTAGGTCCCCTGCGCTCCGGCTGGCGCGGCGATCGCTGCAGCAACAGCGAGGAAGACGTACGAGCGTGAAAATCGACGCATGCCTTTACTCCAAATTGTAGTTGATGTGTTCAGTGCCATGATCTGATACCCAATTTCGCGACAATTGAGTCACCGGGCTGACTTTTTTGCGGCCTTTTTCTTTTTTCGTTTTTTCGGCGGCAACATGATGCTGCCACGGCATTTGGCACTTCCGCAATGGCAGATGTAGAACTTTTCGCGCTCCTTTCCGCCGGTGCGCTCGTATTTGTAGTCATAGGCCAGCTCCGTCCCCGGCTGGATATTCTTGAGCGCGTAGATCCAGATGTGATCCCCTTCGATTATCGCTTCACAATTCGGGTCGCATGAGTGGTTGATCAGGCGAGCGTCGTTGGTCTTGACGTTCCCGTCAATGCACCTGTCGTCGTCGAGGGTGAAGAGGAACGTGTGATGCCTCTCCATGTTCTCTTCATCGTACCGCCGGTCGGCTTCGTCGTTCGGGATGATGTCGCCGGTGTACTCGATGATTTTCTGACCCGGTCTGATCCTCCGTGTTGCGAAAACTCCGCTTCCCTGAATTCTTGACTTGCCGATTTCGTAGAGCCTGCGGGAGCTGCGCGCTGCGGGTTTACCGTTCTGCTTCATGATTTCCTGATTTGAGATTGATTCATTGCGAGGTGGGTTCTCCCACTGTCCGTGCGACTGCTAGGCAGCTGGAAGAATTATTCCGCGGCACTCGCCGAACCCCAGTCGGGGGCGATTATCCGCCTCCAGATATCCTTTCATGATCACCTCATCGCCGTCCTGAAGAAAGCGGCGCTTCTCCCCGGTTGGCAGTGTCACGGGCTGCGTTCCCCTCCACGTCAGCTCGAGAAGGCATCCTCTCGAGTCATTCTCCGGACCGGACACCGTTCCGCTCGCGAGCAGGTCGCCAGTGCGCATGTTGCAGCCGTTGCTCGCATGGTGCGCCAGCATCTGACCAACCGTCCAGTACATCTGATTGAACGGCGCGCGACTGAGTCTCACCGGATCCATCCTCTTATCCCGCATCGACGACGACGACAGATAAACCTCGAGGAAAGCATTCAATCCGCCGTACCTTGCGTCTTCATCCGACGACAAATGCGGGAGTGGCTTCGGATCGTTCGCGTCGCGCGCCAACGCGGCAACGCGATAAGGCTCAGCCGCCTCACTCGTGACCACCCACGGAGAAATCGTCGTCGCGAAATTCTTTGCGAGGAACGGTCCGAGTGGCTGGTACTCCCACGTCTGCACATCGCGCGCGGACCAGTCATTCACGAGACAGAATCCGAAGATGTGATCCCACGCCGAATCAATGGGGATGCTTTCGCCAAGCGCGTTTCCGCGTCCGACGAAGAATCCGAGCTCCGATTCGTAGTCGAGCATCTTCGACGGACCGAATGTCGGACGCTCGGCATCTGCCGCTTTTGTCTGCCCGCTCGGCCTGTGGACCGGAGTGCCGCTCGGCACGATCGACGAAGCGCGTCCGTGATATCCGATGGGCAACCACTTGTAATTCGGAAGCAGCGGATTGTCGGGTCGAAACATGCTCCCGACGTTGGTAGCATGATGAACTGAAGCGTAGAAATCAGTATAGTCGCCGATCTCTGCCGGGAGGCTCATCACGGCGTCGCTTCGCTCGACGAGAATCCGTGACGCTGCCGCTCGCGCTCGCTCGCCCACCGAACCGGCGGCAGAAAGAGCGTCGCTCAGCTCAGACCTGAAGGCGGACAGCGCCGAAGGCTTGCGCGCCATCAGGCGATTTATCGCCGATTCGTCGCAGGCATCTGCTGCAGGCGATGGATCGAGCAGGCCTTCCTGCACGCATGCCGACACATCGAGAATGAAATCACCGATCGCAACGCCAACCTTCGGCGGCGAGCCTTCAGCCGATCGGGTGAATACGCCGAACGGCAGATTCTGAATTGGAAAATCACAGCCGGGCGCGTTCGCCGATTCTATCCAGCTGCGAAGCTCCGGATCGTGTGTGCGATTGATCACAGGTTAGATGAGGTGAAGCTGCTTCGCTTCGTCGACAGGTTCAGTAAAGGAGCATGATCCGAATGAAAGGGCGAGCGACCTGCGCGCCGCGAGCAGCTGTGCGGCATCCGCAAGGTTGCCGCGCCAGCATGCGCCAGCATCGTCGAACGTAATCGACGCAGAATCAGTTTCCTCGAGCAGATCGAGCAGCACGGATGCCGGCAAGCCCGCGCGATGGAATACCGCAGCGAGAAATACGTTGAGGTAGCCGTACATCATGCCTCGCGGAGCTTGAGTCTCGTACGTCAGGGCATACTCGCCGCGTATCGCGTGGTGCAACCCGGCAGTTGCCTTGAACGGCAGCGCAAGCGCGTCGCACGTGTCGATGAAACTCAGCACCGCCGTAGCCGGCGGAATCGCGGTTGCGACTACACCGCCAGTGCGAAGTTTTGCAGACACGCCGGCTTTCGCGATCGAATGAAGAAGCGCCGAGGATCCACCTGCCAGCGTCGGCTCCAGAAACAGCGAAAAGGAATCTCGGTATAGCTCCGCCGCCCAGTTGACGTCATCCTCCGAGTGAACCGGCATCTCGATCGCATCGACGACTATGCCGGTGTGCTCACGATTGAAGTCTTTGATGTCTTCAAGCTCGGAATCGTTCAGCGCGGATACAATTGCGCTCAGTCGCCAGATGTCAGGGTCGTCGTCGGATAGAAAGGGTCCTGCCGCCGCCGAAAACTCGTCGAGCGTCGAAGCCGGAAGTATGAACCTGCCGAGTAAATCCCGATCGTTGCCGCGCCGGTACCGCGCGTACTCGCGGACCGCATCATCCATCCTCAGACGAGCGGGAGGAAACAGTCCGGCATAATCGATTATTCCTCTCAGAAATGCGCGCGCCGAGCTCATGCGGGCAATCTAGCCGCGCCTGGTTCGCTGCAGAACGGGCACCACGATCGGGCTCAGCGGCAAAGTCAAAGTGAACGTCGAACCTTTGCCGGGCTCGCTGTCGACGCTCACGTCACCACCCATCAACCGCGCCAGCTCGCGGCTGATCGATAGGCCGAGCCCGCTTCCTTCCGCGGTTCGTGTCAACCCTGCGGAGATCTGCATGAAGGGCTCGAAGATGCTCTCGTGAAGAATCTTGTCGATTCCCTTGCCTTCGTCGGTAACCATTATCGCGACGAGATGTTCGCGAGGTTCTGCGGTGACCGTGACCGGTCCGCCGCGCGCGCTGAACTTCGCGGCGTTCGAGAAAAGATTCACGAGGATCTGCAGAAGTCGCTCGCGGTCGGCAACGACCGAGAGCTCCGGGTCAATCCCATCCGAGTTGAAGTGGATGTCAAACGCCTCGAACATCGGCTGAATCAGGAAGTGCGCGGATTCGACAGCGGACGCGACGGGCGTCGGCTCAAGCTGAAGCGGAATTCGACCAGTTTCAGTCTTCGCGAATGTCAGAATGTCATTGACGATTCCGAGAAGATGCTGCTGGCTGCGACGGATTCGCGCGATCGCTTCCTTCTGCTGATCGGTAACCGGACCACGCAGTCCCATCTCGAGAAGCTCTGCGTATCCGGCGATTGCATTCAGCGGCGTTCGCAGCTCATGACTCATCGTCGCGAGGAAATCGGTCTTTGCCCGGTCGGCCAGAGTCGCACGTGCAACAGCGGCCATCGCTTCTTCGCGAGCAATCTCGGCTTCGCGATAGAGACGCGCGTTGTCCATTGCCATCGCGGCTCTTCCCGCGAGGTCTTCTGCGAACAGAAGATCCTTCGGTGTGTAGCGCACGTCTGGATCGGCGCTGATGAAGGTGATCGATCCAAGGAGGCGCCCGCGTGCCTTGAGTGGGACCACCATGTGTGACGTCATGCCCAGCGCGCGAAGCATTCCCAGCTGCCGTTGATCGTAGGCGGCCTGCGCGAGCATCTCGTCCGTTACTTCACGCACGAGATCCGGCTGCTGAGTCTCGAGGATGCGCGCGATTTTTCCTGCGTCGTTGAGAATGTCGACGACGCACCACGCGCCGAGCTCCGGCATCGCGAGACGAGCGACCGAGTCGAGCGTTTCCTCGAAATCCAGCGACTCGAAAAGACGCCGGCTCATGTCCGCCAGGAACAACGCTCGGCGCTCGGGCGTCCTGCGATCGACCGTGCGCGGCTCCTTGGGCACGGCGCCGTACTCCAGGCTCCGCGCAGGAATCGACTCCGGTCTCGGCCCCCGAGACTGATTCGTCTCGGGTATTTCGGTCGTGCGGCGGGAAGCGTCGAGCGGGTCTTTCATCCCCGCTCTGAAGTCAAGAATCGCGCCGTGTTGAAAGAAACAAATGTGATATTCGACCGCCGTCAGCGCGTCTTTCGCACCACGCCGCAGGCGATTCTCGCCCCGCTGTTTCCTGCGGGCTGCGATATCTGGTCGTCTGCGGCCGCGTGAATCACGATTGCGCTGCCATCCGCGTCGAACAGCGACGTCGATCCGTCGGTCAGTGAGATACGGTCGGTCGTGAACGACGCTCTTCCCGTACCGTCTGCATTCACCGTGAAGTTGGGAGCATCGCCGCCGTGCGGTCCGGCCGGATTGTCGAGACCGTGCTGCCTGCCAAGCGGATTGAAATGGCCACCGGCGGCAGCGAACGCGCCGGCAGATGTCGACTCGCAGCTTCCGACAGCGTGGAAGTGAATCCCGTGTGATCCTGGAGGCATGCCGGTCACCTGAACTTCGACGTGCACCACGTTGTCAGCGTCCTGCCATAGCTCCGCCGTTCCCCGCGTGTCACCTGCCGTGTTCTTTATCGTCGAGTAGGCGACCGCAATGCGATTCAATGGAGCCGGCGCGTGCGCGCAGGCCGCGATTGAAGCTGCACAGGCGATCGCGAACAAGGAAATCGTTTTGTTCTGCATGGGAACCTCGAGGTGGGGAATGGTGCCGGTGCCATCGATGAAGCTACTCCGAGGCAAATACCGGGCAAGGACGTCAGTGCGAAGCCATTCCTATCGTCTGCATCCACCGGTCCAGGCCGGGGAAATCGGGAGCGACTCGCGCCAGCTGTAACGCGGTCGATCGTGCGTGATCGATGTCTTGTGAAAGGGCATATGCAAGAGAAAGCTGATAGAGGGCCGGCGGGTTGGTCGGCGCCAACTCGACAGCCTGCTGCAACAAGCTGATCGCCCGCGGAAGATTCTTTTCCTTCAATACAACTGCGCCGAGCGCGAACGCGGTGAAGCTGGTCGGCTGAATTGAATACGCCTTTTCGAGATAAGGCCTGGCTCGCTCCTCCTGATTGGCGGCGAGCAACGCGCGTGCGGCGAGCCTGTAAGCTGTTTCGATTCCCGGCTCATCTCTGATCAGGCCGTCGTACTCTGCGACCGCGCTGTCGGGCCTACCTCTCGATGAGTATGCCTGCGCAGACATGATCTTCGCCTGCGCCCACGGCATTCCGCCACGCGACTCATTGAACGCGATGCTGTCGAGCAGGTCAACCGGCTTGTACGTGCCGCGATAATCCTGGTTCTTCGCAACAGGCACGAACGGCCACCGCGTCGTCACCGTGCGAATCGTGTGATATGCGATGAGCGAATCGAGCGGCGTAAGCCTCATGCGGCGTGTGTATTCGTCCCACGACGCGAGACGGGTAGTGTCCGCCGGGCGTCCGAGAAAATTCGCGCGGCGGATTGCGTCGAAGAAGAACTGCGCGAGTAGAACGTATCCGCGCTGGTTCGGGTGAACATGCTCGAGAAAGAGATCCGATCCCGGAATGCCGTATTGAGCTGCCTGGGCGAAGCCTTCGAGGGCCGGGACGTATGTCGCACCGGTTTGCTTTGCGACCTTCTCAACGATGGACTGAAATTCGCCGGGTGCGCGGAATCTTATGACATCGAGATCGCGTGCCTTGGCGAACCGAGTGGCGGCGAGGACGCTGTCACCAGAGGCAAGCGTGGCTTTCGCCATCGCGTACTCTCTGGTAGCCGTGCTATCGGGCGGAAAAGCATTCGGTCCGAACGGCGCGAGATCGCGAAGATTGGAGGGCGTGCTTCCAATGAAGACCGGAATTCCGGCAGCACGGAATTTCCCAATCGCATATCGGAGATTGCTTTCGTACTGAGCGACGCCTCGCTTGTACGTGGCATCTCCGTACTTGATGCGCTGATCGCTAACGACGCTCTCCATTCGGCTTGCGTCAGCCTCGATGTCCTTTGTCGAGCGAGCTCCGCGAATTGCTCCAAGCGCGGTGTTCGTCGCGTTGCGCAGCAGAAGGAATGTCCTGAAGTGTTGCAGCCGCAGATACAATCGGACGAACGATGGGTAGGATCCAAGACTCTCCGTGGATCCGGCTCCCAGCGCGCCGTAATACTCGTTGTGACCGCCGTAGATGATGACGCCATCGGGCTTTTCGGCGATGATGTCACTCGCGAGATCGGCGATCGTGTAGCTGTTCGTCGCGGCCATTGCGAGGTTGACGACTTCCACGGTATCTGATGGAAGGACGTCCGTGAGCGCGTCACGAATTACGCGAGCGAATGTGCCGTTTGGCGGATACGGAAATCCTGCGGCCGCTGACTCTCCCATGACGAACAGGCGCATCGAATGCGCCGGCTTCTTTACAAGAAACGGATCTCCCGGTGGAGACGGCGGATACTGCTCCTGGGGGAAATACCGTTTCCCGACGTTGTCGTTCGGCACCTTGTAAAGGCCGTGCAGAACCGCTGGAGTGCTGAACGCGGAAAGATCACCGCCGTAGTTCCGGACACGTAATCCGATCTCGAGCAAGGCGACCAGAGCGAACGGAAACAGCACCGTTATCGCCGTGAACAACGCCTTCCTGGCTGGCGACAACGGCTGTCGCTGCTGCGGGGCGGGCTTGTTCGCGCGCGCAGCTTGCGCGGAGCTTCTCGATCTCCGCGTGCTCCTTGAATCCTTGCTCGCCATTCCTAGAAAATCGTGTAAATGAACGGCGCGAGAGCTGATCCCTGCGCAAGCACGAGCAGGCCGCCAACGACGACCAGCACTATGAGAATCGGCAACAGCCAGAGCTTCTTGCGCTCACGCATGAATGCCCAGAGCTCGCCCATCAAACCATTCGCCATCTGCCTCGATCTCCTAGAATTGTCTTTCCATCCGCCGGCGCGACGCCTCAGCATCGCTCCTGACTCGTGGCGACCAGTAACTGTCAGCTTCGAGCTTGTGGATCAGTGGATTTCCGCCGGCCATGCGCCGTACGAACGCGATCGGCGTGAGAACCACAAAGTACACGATCGCCATGAAGATAGGCGTCGTCACCCGTGACAGTGCGTGAGCCAGTCCCATCCAGGCTTTCTCCACCGGCTCGAGCATCGCGGGAATGATCAATCCGGCGAGCGCCATCAGTCCGCCGATGGTCACGAGCACATCGAATGTCATCGACCGGTGTCGCAGGTACGCGATCGACGACAGCACCGCGAACGCAGCGGCGAGCGTGAAAGCGAACTTGCGCCCCTTTGAAGCGGTGTACGGTGGGTTTCGCGAATCGATCATCAGTCCAGCGGAATTGATTGTTGCCACGCTTCTTCATTGAAGTCGGGCTGCGCTTTCTTCGTCAACAGGAAAGGCCCGATCACCAGATGGTCGAGATGCGTTCGCATGAAGCAGCGATATGCATCAGTCGGTGAGCAGACGATCGGCTCGCCCCTGACATTGAACGACGTATTCACGAGCAAAGGACACCCGGTGATACGGTCGAATTCGGTAATGAGCTTGTGATAAAGCGGAGTCCGCTCCGCGGTCACAGTCTGGATTCTCGCCGAATAATCGAGATGAGTAACGGCCGGGATGTCCGAGCGAGGCACGTTCAATAGCTCGATCCCCCATCGGTTGCCTGTCTTTTCAGGCATCGGGAGTCGTCGCTCTTCCTTGACCGGCGCGACGATCAGCATGTACGGCGACTCACCCTCAAGATCGAAATAATCCTTCACGCGATCAGCCAGCACGCTTGGCGCAAATGGCCGGAAGCCTTCGCGGAATTTCACCTTGAGATTGATCAGAGCCTGCATGCGCGGACTCCGCGGATCGGCGAGGATGCTCCTTGCACCAAGCGCGCGGGGACCGAACTCCATTCGTCCTTCGAACCAGCCGAGCACCTGTTCTTCAGCAAGCAGCCGCGCTGCGCGCGAGATCAGATCGCTTTCGTCGAGCCGCTCGAACACAGCGCCCGCGGCCGACAGCTCTCGCTCGATCGCAGCGTCGTCGTACGATGGACCGAGGAGGCCGCCGCTCATCGCGTCCGGCGATTGGACAGTTCGCGGCTCGTCGAAATGACGATGCCACGCGAGCAGCGCGGCACCAAGAGCACCGCCCGCATCGCCCGCCGCAGGCTGAATCCACACGCTCGCGAATGGACTTTCTCTGAGCACGCGTCCGTTCGCGACGGCATTCAACGCGACCCCGCCTGCGAGACAAAGCGACGTCGCTCCAGTTTCGCGATGGGCGGTCTTTGCCATTCGAAGAACCACGTCTTCACACACCACCTGGATGCTTCGCGCGAGATCCATCTCTCGTTGCGTCAGCGGCGACTCGGGGATGCGGGGTGGTCCGCCAAACAATTCATCGAACGCAGGGCTCGTCATCGTAAGCCCACTCAGATAATTGAAGTACTTCTGGTCGAGTACGAACGAGCCGTCATCGCGAAGATCCATCAGGTGCTCGTAAATCGCGTCCACGTACTTCGGCTCACCATACGGAGCGAGCCCCATCACCTTGTATTCGCCTGAATTGACCTTGAAGCCAGCCTGGTACGTGAAAGCCGAATAGAGCAGGCCCAGCGAATCGGGCCAGTGAAGCTCCTTCAGCAATTCGATGTCGTTTCCCTTTCCGATACCAATCGAAGCAGTCGCCCACTCGCCCACACCATCGATCGTGAGAATCGCGGCTTCATCGAACGGTGATGGATAAAAGGCACTCGCCGCGTGCGACTCGTGGTGCTCGGCGTACAGAACCTTTCCGTCAAAGCCGCCAAGGCCTGCGCGAATTGCGCGATCGGTGTAGAGCTTCTCCTTGATCCAGAGAGGCCCGGCCTTGAGGAATGACTTGAATCCTCGCGGCGCCACTCCGAGATACGTCTCGAGAATTCGCTCGAACTTGATGAGCGGCTTGTCGTAGAAGACCACGGCATCGAGTCCGGCGACATCGATGCCCTGATGTCCGAGACAGAAGTCGATCGCGTTTGAAGGAAACGCGTCGTCGCCTTTCTTGCGAGTGAATCGCTCTTCCTGCGCCGCCGCGACTATTTTGCCGTCAGCAATCAGACACGCCGCACTGTCGTGATAGAACGCAGAGATCCCGAGTACGTACCTGGACTTCAACAGCAGATTTGCGGTGAGGGGGCGATTATCATCGAACGAAAGCTGGGCGACTGTCCCTTACGCGCAAGCGGCATGTGACTGTCGGAATCGGAAGGATGCGTCGATCACCTTCGTGTCCCCGGGCTTTCGGACAAATTCCTGACGATGCAGACTGAACGAATGACTGACTGGCGGCACAGAAGGCCTGGCTCGGTAACGAGAGTGAAGATCTGCTGCATCGGGAGCATCGACGAAGCGCGGCTTGCGATCGACCTCGGAGCGTCGGCGCTGGGATTCGTTTCGAAGATGCCGAGTGGTCCCGGGCCGATCGGGGAAGAGCTGATCGCCGAGATCGTTCCTCGCGTTCCTCCCGGTATCGCGACCTTTCTGCTCACATCGGAAACGAGGGCAGAGCCGATCATCGAGCAGCAGCGCCGAACGCGCGTGAACACGATCCAGCTGGTGGATTCGGTTGAAGACGGAACCTACGCGGCGCTCAAGCGCGAGCTTCCAGGCGTTTCGATCGTTCAGGTAATCCACGTTGCAGACGCTGGGTCCGTCGATGAAGCGATGTCGGCAGCCGAGCACGTAAGTGCACTGCTTCTGGATTCGGGCAACCCGAGGCTCGAGGTGAAGGAACTAGGTGGAACCGGTCGCGTTCACGACTGGTCAGTGAGTCGCATCATAAGAGACCGCTCGCCGGTTCCGGTCTATCTCGCCGGTGGTCTCAATCCTTCAAACGCTGCCGAAGCTATCCGCATCGTCGAGCCGTTCGCTCTCGATGTCTGCAGTGGCCTGCGCACCGACGGCAAGCTCGACGTCGCAAAAGCCGACGCGTTCATGACTCAGGTGAGAAACACGACGCAGAGATAGAGACTCCGATAAACAAAGAAGGCCGGAGCTCTAAAGCTCCGACCTTTCTCGTCTCGTGCGGTGCGGATCAGCCAGCGACCGCTGTGAACTCGACGTCAACGGAGATCTTGATCTCGTCGCCGACTACGACTCCACCAGCCTCGATCGCCTGGTTCCAGGTGAGACCGAAATCGCGGCGGTCAATCTTGCCTTTCGCGCTGAATCCGATGCGGGGATTGCCCCAGGGATCCGTCACCGAGCCCTCGTTCGTCACGTCGAGCACGACTTCGCGCGTCACGTCGCGGATCGTCATGTCGCCGTAGAGCTTGAACTCGTCTGACGTGTCACCTTCGATCCGCCGTCCCTTGAAGGCCATCGTCGGATACTTCTCCGCGTCGAAGAAATCGGGTGAGCGAAGATGCGCATCGCGCTGCTCCTGCCGGGTGTCAATACTGGCGACGCCAAGCTTGACCTCGAGACCGAACGATTCGGGATCCGCGATGTCACCGGTCAATGTGCCGGACACGTCGCTGAAGTGACCTTTGACCTTCGCGATCATGAGATGCTTCACTGCGAACTCGACGCTCGAGTGTGTTGCGTCGATCTGCCAGGTAGTTGTCGGGGCCGCTACGGCCAGATGTGCTGCTGTCATTGTTGTTACCTCAATTGTCGTTATATGGTAAATCCTCTACTGCACTTTGCATATATGAATCATTACTGCAAAAAAAGAGCTAGCCGAATGCTTCGAGCGCGTTTTCCAGTGCGGACATGTCCGTCCCGGACAGCAACTTCGAAAGCTCATCCTGGACACTGGCCATTGCCCGAGCGCCGGCCCTCTGCTTCTCCATTCCGACCTGCGTGAGCTCGGCTCTGACACTGCGACGATCCTGTGGATCGTCAACGCGCCGGACGAGCCCATCTCCCTCGAGACGGTCAACAAGCTGGGTGATGTTCGAACGAACACAACTCAACCTCGAAGCCAGCTCGCTCAGCGTGAGCGGCTCCCCGGCCTCAGCCAGCTGGGTCAAGGCACTCTGCTTGGCCATCGAGAGGCCGAGCTCGTTGAGCGCGCCCTCCAGCCGGTCGCCGACATTTTGCGCCGCGTGGAGAAGAGCAAGGCTGAAGTGAGCCGCTGGCCTGGTGGTCGTTTCCGAGTCGTTCATGTATGTATAATACAGGTGAGGCTGGCGAAAGTCAAGATGGTCCGGCGCCGCTAGCGCTTCGGTCCTTTCCTTCCGCCTTCAAACCTCTCTCTCCTCACATTCACTCTCTGTCCGCGAATCTTGGCCCCGGTCAGCGCTTCGATCACGCTGTCGGCGGCTTCTTCCGGCACCTCGACGAGCGAGAATCCATCTCCCATCTCGATGGATCCAATGTCCTTCCCGCTCAAACCCGACTCATTCGCGATTGCGCCCACCAGATCTGCGGGTCGCGTTCCGGCACGGCGGCCAAGACCAACATAAAGTCGCGTCATGCGCGGGCGAACCTTGCCGTCCTTCTTCCCGCCAGCGGGCTTTGCAGATCCCGACGGCTTCGCCCCCTTGTAGTCTCGTTCAGTGCGTGCTCCGAATTTTCCTTTCGACGCCTTCTTGTCGTCAGCCGCCGGAGCGCGAACGGGTAGAATTTCCTCATCAGCCTCACCACGATTGCCCGCTGCCTCATGGGCCATCTTCACTGCCGCTGCGGCAACGTCCATCAAATCGAGCTCGCTCGCGAGCGATTCGACGATCGCGCGGAATGAATCGAGATCTCCAGCTTCCGCCGCTTCACGAACTGAAGTCTTCGTCGTCTCGAGACGCTTTTCGCGGAGGTCCATCACAGTCGGAACCGGCTCGATCCTGATCTTCTGACGCGTGTGATGCTCGATGTTCCGAAGCATGCGCGACTCACGCGGCTCCGCGAGCGTGATCGCCGTGCCTTCTCTTCCCGCGCGACCTGTGCGCCCGATGCGATGCACATAAGCATCGGGCGATGCGGGCACATCAAAGTTGAAGACGTGCGACAGATGTCCAATGTCCAGACCACGTGCCGCAACGTCAGTCGCGACAAGCAAGTCGAGCCCGCCTTCGCGAAGACGACGCATGACTCTGTCGCGCTGCTCCTGCGACAGACCTCCATGAATCGCTTCAGCGCGATACCCGCGGCCGTTGAGCGTGTCGGTCAGCTCGTCTACCTCTGTTCGCGTGCGACAGAAAACGATCGATGAAGTCGGATTCTCGATGTCGAGAATGCGGCCAAGTGCTGCGCCCTTCTGCTGTCGCTGCACCATGTACGCGACCTGCCGAACACGTGGCATCTCGCCCGCGGCGGCGCGTTCCGCTTCGATCTGAACGTTGATCGGATCCTTCAGATGCTTCTTCGCAATCGACCTGATGCGCGGCGCGACTGTGGCGGAGAACAGTGCGGTTTGACGAGTTGCCGGCGTCGCTTCGAGAATCGCCTCGAGGTCTTCGGCGAATCCCATGTCGAGCATTTCATCCGCTTCGTCGAGAACCACTGTGCGCAGATGACTCAGATCGAGCGTCTTGCGGCGAATGTGATCCATCGCGCGACCAGGCGTCGCGACTACGACATCCACTCCACGCCGCAGCACTGTCAGCTGTTGATGAATCGATTGTCCGCCGTACACAGGCAGCACTCGCGCGCCGAACGCCTTGCCGTAACGGTGAATCGCTTCGGCAACCTGCATTGCGAGCTCGCGCGTGGGAACCAGTACAATCGCACTGATGTGCGGTGATCCCATTCGTCGAGCTGGGTCGGTCGAGATGTGTTCGAGAATCGGCAGCGCGAACGCAGCCGTTTTCCCGGTGCCAGTCGCGGCCTGACCGAGCAGATCCCGGCCAGCGATCAGCGGTGGAATTGCCTCGCGCTGAATTGGCGTCGGCTCTTCGTAGCCGAGCGCGGCGAGTGTAGCAGCAATTGAGGGACTTATGCCTAACGATGCGAAGTCGCCCGCGTCAGCAGATTCAGCTGATTCAGCGGGCGCATGGACATCTTTTGTTTTCTTTGACAAAGGGACGTTCGGGACTTGAGGTAAGGACGGGCGGGCTGCCTATCCCCGTTTATTCACGCACGAATGAAGCCGCGGTCAGCGGTTCGATGCGCTCTTGGTGGCGTTGATGACCGATCTGATGTCAGTCGTCCAGCCCGGTCCATCGCTGGGCGGGACGAACGACCAGACTTCTTCCGAAGCTCCCCGACCGCTGTGGATCCTGATTCTGTCGGCCGACCGCTCCACAGACAGATCGCGGCGCGCTGCGGGTGTTATCTCGAGACCGACCTTCGCGTTCTTGTGAATCAGGACGGTGGAACGCGTGACAACAATCGAAGCGAGCCGGTTTTCCCACCTTTCGTTTCTTCCGCGAGGATCCGACGTGTACCTGAAATCGAGATCATCGGCGCGGCGAAGGATTCCTTCGCTCGCAAACTGCTGCTCCTGCTGAGGCGTCAGCGTTCCCGTGTGACGGTCAGCGCACCCGGCGACAGTCGCGACAAGAAGACCGGAAAGAATTAACTGTGCAGACAAACTCATCCGGCAGAAGCCGCCGAGCGCGGGTCGTAGGCCGGCCCTTCGACGAGAAGCATCTTCACGGTCGCGGCGTGCTGGCGAGCCTTTCTCGCTTTACCGTACTCAGGCGAATCAAACCACGCCTGCGCGCGTTCGGCCGTCGGAAACTCGAGCATGACGAAGCGGCTCGGATTCCAGATTCCTTCGAGGCAGGTCGTGGTTCCGCCTCGCACGGCGTACCGACCGTCGTATTGGCCGACTGTCGGAGCCGCCAGCTTCTTATAGCGCTCGTACGCAACGGGATCGGTGACATCTATTTGAACAATCACATAAACCGACATGAAGAATTCCTTTAGGGCTCAAAATGAATCAACGTTGAACCGATTCCGCTTCGCGAAGGACGGTCTCCTGACCTGCACCAATCGCCGGAACGCGATGCTGTTCGGACAGGAGCTTCGTAACGAACCGCTGACCTTCCGAAACGCGCTCGACTTCGACAGCTATCGTGTCGATCGACTGCTGAAGCTGTTCAATTTTTCTCGCATTCTCGGCGTCCGGCATAATGATCGGTCGGTTGCCTCGTTTCCACAGATTGCGAGCGGCTGCCAGCGCGAGCGGCGCGAGCACGAAGATGGTGAAGATAATCGATATTGCCGTCACGTTAGACCTCGACAGTCCGAAGAATGGAGTTTGTTGCGCGGTCGCGGCGAGCATTCCCGCCTCAGGGGTCGAGAGCTGCCGTCCGGTTTCGGCAATGTCGCTCTCCAGCTGTACGATGCGCTTGTCGAGAACCGTCATCCGCTGTTCGAGCCCGGCTCGCTCGGGGCCGGCTTGTGTCCGGTTGATCTCCGTTACGAGTCTCGAGCGCCTGCTCACTGACGAGTTGAGCTGTGTCGAAAGCTCCGAACGCTGTGCTCGCAATCCTTCGAGCTCGCGCACGGTGCGCGGCGCAACCGGAATCGTGATCTGGTTCGCGCCCTCGCCGACGATTACTGCCGTCGGTTGAGGCGCCGCCGGGGGGGTTGGTGGTGTCTGCATATGATTTTTCTACGAGAGTTGCGGCTGGATGGTGTCAGTCGCTGCAATACCTGGTGCCTTTCCAGAATCCTCGCCGGGGAAAAATAGCTCCTGTCGTCCCCACACGTCGAAACAGGATCGTCCCAACTCTCAGGACGTGGTGACCGACGCATACACGCTGATCAATTTCGATATCCGTCTTCAGCAGAGACTGTTCGGACGAGCGACGCGTATCGACTTCGGCGTACGGAACGCGGCAAATACCAGCTACCGCGATTTCCTCAGCAGGTACAAGGAGTTCGCGCTCGATCCCGGCCGGAACATCATCCTGCGCATTTCGACCGACCGATAGAAACTCGCCCGCGGCTATCTGCCGCGGGTGAGTGCGCGAATCTGTGCGACGCCCGCGTCGATCTTGTAGCCGATGAAAATCAGGCCAAGTGCCGGCGTTGCTTTTGTCGGATCGCCATTGACACCAGTCGTTGACATGTGAGCAGCGTCGCTCGCGGCGATTCTGTCAGCGCGAATCCAGCGATGCTGCGCGTCGATCGCCATCAGCTCCGATGTGTCATCGGTTCCCGCGTGGACGTCGTTGCGGATTCCGCGCGCGACTTCGTACGCGCGGGATTCCTGTTTTGCCTTCTCGTACACATCAGGAATGTAGAAGACTCGAACCCCTTTCGCGCTGAGCTGCGCGTCGAGCTCCCGGGCGACGTCAGCGATGACGTTCTGTCCGTCGCCGTGATCGCCCATCAGCACGACATTATGGAATCCGGCGTCAGCCGCGCTCAGGGCAACGTCGTGGAGAACCGCGTGATACGAAGCGGGCGTCAGTGTGACCGAACCGGGGAATCTCATGTGTCCGGTTTTCTTTTCAGCGTCGCCCGTAATCGAGAATGGCAAAGTTGGATACACGAGCGCGTTGCCGAGCTTGATTGCGATTGCGCCAGCGATGTATCGGGCGAGGAAATTGTGCTTTCCAATCGCCATGTGCGGGCCATTCTGCTCGGTGCTGCCGGTGTAGATGATCGCCGTCGTCTTGCCTGATGCGATCGCGTGCTGAACCTCGGGCCAGGTGAGGTCTTCGATGTACGGCGAATTGGATTGAGCGAGCAGATCGTGCGAGAGCAGCGGCGCGCTCACGACAATCAGGAGGAAGCGCACCGCGTTCATTACTCTCATGCTTATCTCATGTTGCCGGTGTGACCGAGTGAGTAACGACCCGGCTGAGGCCAGACGCAAAGTCCATGCGGCTCGCGGCCGACTGGGATGCGGTGGGTCAGCGCGCCGCTCCTGGTGTCGAAGACATAGACCTCATTGTCGTAACGTCCGGAAACCCACAGCTCTGATCCATCAGCCGACACGTCACCCATGTCGGGGCTGCCACCGCCTGGAATGGGCCACGTCGCGACAATCTTTCTCGACGCGAAGTCGAGAACGCTGATCGATCCCGGTCCGTGACGACCGCCGAAGATCGTGTCCCATCCGCGATTGGTGACGTAGAGCTGCCGTCCGTCTCTGCTCGGATAAAGTCCGTGCGTTCCCTTCCCCGTTCTGATGAAGCCAATTCGCTTGAACGCGATCGGGTCGATCAGGAACACTCCGCCTGCCTTCATGTCGGCGACGTAGAAAATGCTTCCATCGGGAGATGAGCGGACGTCCTGCGGCATCGACGGACTTTCCATCACGTGGCGTCCGCGGAAGATCCTCGAAATCACCTTCCTGATGACGTTGCGACGATCGGGAAGCAGGCTGAGGTATCCGACCACCGACATGTTTGCGAGGTCGACCTTCACGAGCTGTCCGGAGAACTCGCAGCTGGCTACCGCATAACGGCCGTCAACCGTGAAGTCGACGTGGTCGAGTCCCTTGCAGTCGACGTGAAGCGAATGCGCGAGACGCATCGTGTGCGGATCCCTGAAATCGATTCTCTTCGCGCGCTCGGCGATGACCATCGCGTAACGGCCGTTCGGCGTGAAGTAGAGGTTGTAGGGATCGTCGACCGGAATCTGTGCGCCTTCCTGGCCGGTCCTCGGATCGATCGGAGTCAGTGAGTTTCCCGAATTGTTCGCGACCCACAGGGTTTTCAGATCGTACGACGGAACGACGTGCTGTGGAATTTTCCCCGTCGGGAAAGTGCGAACTACCTGGTACGTTTTCGGGTCTATTTCCGTGACGCTCGCTCCACGCGAGTTGGGCACGTACACGAGTGGACGCGCCTTCTCGGCTTCCGGGGCGAACGCGTTAGCCCCTGTGCCGGCATAGACATTCACCGCGGCAGTTGACGAGGCCGAGCTGGCGACTGCCGCTGATGCGGTGCGCGGGTGAGCTCCGCTGCACGCAGATGCAATTGTGACGCATGCGCCAGGCAGCAGCGCTTTAAAGACATTCATTTTGATCGGGGCAAAGCTCATTGGGACTGTTTCGTTCGTCAGTTGGCGACGAATAAACTAAGCGGGCTTCCTGAACGGGAGATTACAAAGGGAACGGCTTGCAGGGACAGGATGCTCGAATCAGAAAGGAGTCACCATCGTTTTGAAGGCGTGGGTGTAGTAAATGCATTGGTGCAATGCAAGATCATCCATCAAGAACAGACGGAACACAGTCAGGAGGATTCCATCATGAGATTTTCGCGAATTACCTCAATTGCCCGGGCCATCGCTTTTGCCGCGGTTCCTCTGGCGATCACGCTGGCCGCTGGCGCCGCAGGCGCGCAGGGATACCCGAGCCAGGGTAATCCTCCCGGCCAGCGTTACCCTAATCAGCGCGGACCTGGGGCGAATCAGCAGCAGGAACTGTTCGAGTGGGCGGGACGCGTCGATCACGAAATCCGCATTCAGGCAGGTCGCGGCAACGCTCAGATCATCAATATGGGAAAAAACGAGCGGAACAACGGTGGAAGATTCCGCTCTATGGCAATCCTTCCCAGTCAGGATGGCACGGTGACCGTTCAGGTTCTCGAAGGCCGCGGCCAGGTTGACGTGATACAGCAGCCAAATGCGCGCAATGGATTCACGACCGTGATTCGACTGCGCGATCCGGACGGTGGTGCGTCGCGCTACCGTATCGCCGCGTACTTCACGCCGAGCGGAAACGACCGCAGAGGCGGACGGCGCGGATAGGGCAGACTGCCTGCGGCGAAGTCCATGCCGCTAGGTGTGCTTTGAATGACTTGCAACTGGAATCAGGGTGACACTGGTTCCAGTTGCAGTCCTCGCGTGAGTGACTGCTTGATCGGGCAGCGGTCCGCGATCTCGATCAGTCGCGCTCGCTGCTCGTCCGAGAGATCTCCCTCCATCTCGATTTTTCTCTCGATGCGTCCGATGCCGACCGGCTTCGTTTCGCAATCCTCGCAATCCTGCATGTGCGAGCGGCTTTGACGAACGAATACCGTCGCGCTTTCGAGGGGCCATGATTTTCGATTGGCGTATGAGCGCATCGTCATCGCCGTGCACGTCGCCAGAGCCATCAGGAGATATTCGTACGGCGTTGGCCCCGCGTCTGATCCTCCGACCGATTCCGGCTCGTCGGCGGTGAGACGATGTTGCCGTGCGGTGATATCCGAGCGGAAGCCCGTCTGTCCGACGCGCGCCTCTACCCAGCCGCGTTCTTCTGAACCATCAGTCATCAAGTCCTCTGAGTTTCATGGGTTCGGCGTTCGCTCCAATCCGGCACGGTCCCATCCGCCAAGATTCGCGGCGGCCGAGTAGGTCTTTTGACAAAAAGAAAGGATCGCTGAGTCGGGATCGGGTGAATTGCAGACTGCATCATAGGGCAGGATCCACTCATGCATGTCCGCATGGTAGTACGCATCGGCAGGATCCATTGCAGCGGTGGGATATCCCGGCGGTTCGGGATACGCATAGGCGTAAAACGCGGCTTCCAGCCCACCCACAGTTCCAGGCCACCAGCCGACGCTCATGCATTCGTGAGAGTAGGCCTCACGAGTGACGAAATCAGGACAGTTGGGCACACCGCCCGGATGTGTTGGCGCACGTCTGCCGGAAAAACGCGTGCACGAGAGATCGAAGCTGCCCCACCAGAAATGCGACGGACTCGACTTCCCGAGAAAGCGGCCGCGGAAAATCTTCAGGACGCGATCGGCTTGCAGGAGAACGCGCCAGCAACGCGCTGCCGAATCCGGGTCGTAAGACTGGTGTGTCAGATCCTCGTCGAAGCGAAGCGTGTCGGGCAGCTCTACTGGAACGGGCCAGATGTCCGCAGCGATGTCTACAGAGCTGAGAGCATCGAGGTATTCGTGATAGAAATCGGCGACCGACATCGGTCTCAGGGAAATCGAGCGAGTCGAGCCATCGCCCACTCGAATCATCAGTGCATGATCGATGAAGTCGAATTCAACTTCGAAGCTCCGCTTCCCCGCGGGCATCACGGATGTCGTCAAGCCGCGCGCCGACACATAGAGAGTTGCGTTCCACCAGTGGTTCTGCATCGGCGCGTGCGACAGTCGTGTTTTCCCGACGATCTGGG
>JADGQR010000047.1 GCA_017881685.1 Gemmatimonadaceae bacterium | reverse complement strand
GCTCCGAAGCGCTCGCCGAGCGTCGCGCCGAAGAAGGGAAGCCGGAAGAATACCGAGTACGGCTGGAGCTCGACGTCCGAGGAGTAATCCCGCGCGAGCGTGGCCGCGCAATGAGGCAGCTCATCCTCAGTCCGCACTTAGTCGTCGATCGTTAATGGCGGTAAGTCCTGAGTCCGCAAGGGTTCTCGATCCTAAGCCCTGAGGACGCCAAAGTGACCAACCACCCGCAGTTCCGCCGTTTCGACCTCCCCCCTCCAAACCATATATTCCCCGAATCAAAGGAGGTTCCGTTTGTACCAGTTCATAACTGTCGAGCAGATCGACGGCGTGATGAAGATCACGCTCAACCGGCCTGACGTCCTGAATAGCTTTACGCTTGCGATGTCCCAGGAGTTGCGGGAGGCGCTCGGAACCGCCCGCGCCGACAAGCCCGTCAGGGCGATTCTTCTCACCGGAGCGGGCCGCGGATTCTGCGCCGGACAGGACCTCTCCGACGTCCCCGAGCCAGTGGACGGCAAGCTCGACCTCGGCGCGACTGTCCGTCAGACATACAATCCGCTCATCCAGCTTCTCCGCGAAATCGAAAAGCCGGTCGTCTGCGCGGTGAACGGCGTCGCAGCCGGAGCCGGGGCGAACCTCGCGATCGCGTGCGACATTGTCATCGCGTCCGAGGCGGCGAGCTTCATCCAGTCGTTCTCCAAGATCGGCCTCGTTCCAGACAGCGGCGGGACGTTCTTCCTCCCCCGCGCCATCGGCATGCCCATGGCGACAGCCCTCATGATGCTCGGCGACAAGATCACCGCGCAAAGAGCGGCCGAAATCGGGATGATCTACAAGGTCGTCCCGGCGGACGCGCTCGAAACCGAATCGATGAGTCTCGCCAGACAGCTCGCATCGATGCCGACGAAAGGACTCGGCTTCACGAAGCGCGCGCTCAATGCGTCAATGGGCAACAATCTCGAGAAGCAGCTCCAGGTCGAGGAAGAAATGCAGGCCGAAGCGGGACGGACATCGGACTTCGAGGAAGGCGTTGCCGCTTTCCGTGAAAAAAGAAAACCGGACTTCCGGGGAGAATAGTGGCTGAATCACTGAACCGTGAAATGCAGGTCGGAGTGGTCGGCGCGGGTGCGATGGGAAGTGGAATCGCGCAGGTCGCGGCTACGTTTGGTCATTCTGTCGTGCTCTTCGACACACGGGAACGCGCGATCGACAAGGGACTTGCCGGGATCGAGAAGAATCTCGCGCGAAGCGTCGAGAAAAACCGCATCACGAGTGACGAGCAGACGGCGATTCGCTCGCGGATCTCCACCGTGACTGGATCTGCCGACGATTTCCCGGCGTTCGCCGAGTGCGGCTTCATCATCGAAGCGGCGGTCGAGAACATCGAAGTAAAACGCGACATCTTTGCCCGGCTCGAGAGAGTCGTGGCCGACGACGCAATTCTGGCGACGAACACGTCATCGCTTTCGGTGACGGCGATCGCCAGCACCTGCAAGAATCCTGGACGCGTTCTCGGCGTTCATTTTTTCAATCCACCGACTGTTCTTCCGCTGGTCGAGATTGTGCCGGGTCTCGCGACTGATCCTGATGTCACCGAGCGGGTGCAGGTGCTGGTCGATGCGTGGGGGAAGAGCACAGTCCTCGCGTCGGATACTCCGGGTTTCATCGTCAACCGAATCGCGCGTCCGTTTTACGGTGAGGCGCTCCGGATTTACGAGGAAGGCATCGCCGACATGGCGACCATTGATTGGGCGATGCGCGAGATCGGCGGGTTCAAGATGGGTCCGTTCGAGCTGATGGACTTCATCGGGAACGACATCAATCTCGCGGCGACGAAAAGCGTCTACGAAGCGACGTTCCACGATCCGCGCTTCAAGCCCGCGCTCACGCAGCAGCGTTTGTTCGACGCGGGATTTCTCGGGCGAAAATCCGGACGCGGATACTACGACTACAGCCCGGGTGCGACCCCGCCTTCGCCGACTGAAGATCGCGAGCTGGGAGATCTGATTTTCAGGAGAATTCTCTGCATGCTTATCAACCAGGCCGCCGACGCCCTGTACTACCAGGTAGCGAGCGCCAGCGACATCGACCGCGCCATGGTGCTGGGGGTCAATTACCCGAAGGGTCTCCTCCGTTGGGCCGACGAGATGGGTATCCCCGAGACGGTCAAATGGCTCGGCGCACTACATGAGTTTTACGGCGAGGAGCGGTACCGGCCGAGCCCGCTGTTGAAGACCATGGCGGCTGACGGATTCACGTTCTTCAGCTGATCCGTTTCAGGTGGTGACTCGCTTGATGTCCTGAGGGCTGAGGATCGAGAACCCTTGCGGACTCAGGACCAACGGCCATCGACGATCGACGACTAATTGCGGACTGAGGATGAGCGGGGAGATACGCCAGGCTGCTTCATTGCACGGCCACGCTCGCCGGCGCATTTCCTCAAGGCGATCGCGCCTGTCCTTCACCACCGAATGGTTTTTCCAGCCGTCCTCGATCCTCAATTAGTCGAGGATCGTCGATGGCAGTTGGTCCTGAGTCCGCAAGGGTCCTCAATCCGCAATCGACGAATCAACGGCTCCGCTTCAAACTGAGCCACTACTCCCGGTTGACTGTCCGTGTGCGGTGCCCGCGAGACTGAGTAACTTTCAGGTTCGAATTTCGATCCTCCGAC
Organism: Gemmatimonadaceae bacterium; assembly: GCA_017881685.1. Taxonomy (GTDB): domain Bacteria; phylum Gemmatimonadota; class Gemmatimonadetes; order Gemmatimonadales; family Gemmatimonadaceae; genus UBA4720. The sequence continues at coordinate 8,706 of JADGQR010000047.1, read as the reverse complement.
CACTCCAGCTCTCCAGGAATGACCGGCACCACCGCCTCGGATCCAAAGCAGTCAACTGAGCCCGTAGATCTTCGCTTCGACTGGAAACGGATCGCATATCTGCTCCTCGCTTCACGCGGAATAGACGACACCGAGGAGCACAAGCTCCTCCCCGAGAAAAAGGTCGTCTACCAGTTCTCGGCCCGGGGACACGATCTCGCGCAGATCATTCTCGGGACCCTGCTGAACGGAAGGCATGATGCGGCGGGTGCGTATTACCGTTCGCGGCCGCTCCTTCTGACGCTCGGCCTCACGCTCGAGGACGCTTTCTCGGGACCGCTTCGCAAATCAGGCGGCTTCAGTGACGGTCGTGACATCGGCGTGGTCTGCAATCTTCCAAACAAGAACGGACCGATCGTTCTTCCGATGGCAGGCGACGTTGGCTCGCAGTACACGCCGTCGGTGGGATGGGCACAGGCGATTACGTACCATCGCGACGTTCTGAACGACGAGTCTTACGACCGCTCGATCGCCGTGGTCCTCGGCGGCGAAGCCTCGGCGGCAACGAATGGTTTCTGGTCGGCGCTCACCATCGCGACGACGCTCGAGCTGCCGATTCTCTTCTATATAGAAGACAACCGATACGGGATATCGGTACCGAGTGACTTTCAGACGCCCGGCGGGAACATCGCGGCGAATCTGGCGTCGTTCAAGAATCTCTACATTCGCCAGGGCGACGGAACCAATCCCGCTGAAGCGGCTTCATTGTTCGAGGAAGTCACCGAATACGTTCGCGATGGAAAGGGCCCGGCACTTCTTCGACTGGAAGTCCCGCGTCTTTGCGGGCACTCGGGTCAGGACACGCAGACGTACAAGGGCGAGGACTGGATAGCCGATGAGCAGTCGCGCGATCCGCTTCCGAAGTTGCGCAGATATCTCGTTCCGGCGTTGATGTCGGAGAGCGAGTGGAGCGAGGTCGAGGCGGCAGCCACTCGTGATGTTGCTGCAGCCCTTGAAGGCGCGCTGAATCGTCCCGCGCCCGATGCGTCGAAGGTCATGCGCTATCGGTTTGCCGAATTCGACGAGATGGGCAATCTCGACGTTCAGCTCGCCGGTGGGCTGGCGCCAAGCGGACATGAATTTCCGCAGGGAAGCGATGTGCCGGCGCCGGAAGCCCAGCGCACCAACATGCTCACGGCGATTCGCCGTACGATCGAATACGAGCTGAAGACGAATCCGAAAGTTCTGGTGTTCGGCGAGGATGTCGGCCCGAAGGGCGGCGTGCATGCGGCGACGATGGGACTTCAGGATGCATTCGGCGAGAAGCGCGTGTTCGACACGAGTCTTTCGGAAGAGGGAATCATCGGACGCGCTGTGGGCATGGCGATCGCGGGCCTGATGCCTGTCGCAGAGATTCAGTTCCGGAAGTACGCCGACCCGGCGACCGAGCAGCTCAACAACTGCGGCACGATGCGGTGGAGGACCGCGAACCGGTTCGCGGCTCCGATCGTTGTGCGAATGCCGGGTGGTTTCGCGAAAGTCGGTGATCCGTGGCACAGCGTGTCGGGAGAAGTTATGTGGGCGCACGCGATCGGCTGGCAGATGGTGTTTCCGTCGAACGCTGAAGACGCGGTTGGACTTCTGCGCGCTGCGTTGAGGAGCAACAATCCGACGATCTTCTTCGAGCACAGGCATCTGCTCGATGGTCCTTGGGCGCGTCGTCCGTATCCCGGCGACGACTATGTACTTCCGCTTGGCAAGGCGCGTGTGACGGTGCAGGGCGATGCGATGACAGTCGTCACCTGGGGCGCGATGGTCGAGCGCTGCGAGCTTGCGGCGAAGAAAGTTGGCGAGTCGATCGAGGTGATCGATTTGCGGACAATCTCTCCGTGGGATCGCGAAGGTGTGCTCGAGTCAGTGCGTCGCACGCGCCGGTGTCTGATTGTGCATGAAGATGGAATCACAGCCGGATTCGGTGCAGAAGTTGCGGCGGTCGTCGCTCAGGAAGCGTTCTTCAATCTCGATGCGCCGATTCAGCGTCTCGCGATGCCCGATATACCAGTGCCGCACAACGTCGAGCTGATGGATGCAGTCGTTCCGACCGTCGAGTCGATCGCCGTGAAGATGACTGAAGTACTTGAAGCTTAAAGGAATTTCATAATGGCGAGTCTTGTCGATGTGACGGTGCCTGTCGGACAGGCTGAGGGAACCGAGTCGGTAGTGTCGACGTGGTTCAAGCAGGTCGGTGATGACGTTACCGAGAACGAGCCGCTGCTCGAGATCAGCACCGACAAGGTGAACATGGAAGTTGCGGCCCCGGCGAGCGGCCGTCTCGTCGAGATTCTGAAGACTGATGGTGAGCAGGTCGATCAGGGTGAGGTACTGGGTCGTCTCGATACCGCGCCGACGATGGCGGCGACAAGTGCTCCGGCGAGTGCTCCGCCTGCTGCGGCTTCGCAGGCCGATGGCACGGAGAAGGCTCCGGCATCTACGACCGTGGATGCGTCGGCCGAGCTGAGTCCGGCGGTGAGGAAGCTGTTGAAGGAGTACAACCTCGATCCGTCGAGAATCAGGGGAACCGGTCGTGGTGGGCGACTGACGCATCAGGACGTGATGAATTTTGTGGAGTCTGGTGCGGCTGCGGCGGTGACTGCGGCGTTTGCCGTTCCGCCGAAAGCTGCGGTTGGCAGTCCAAAAGCAGGCAGCTCTTCACAGCAGGCAGCAGGTAGCGCGTCCGCTAAAAGGAATCTTGCGATCGCGGGACATCTCGTCCCTCACAATCAAATGAGACGCAGCATTGCGAATCACATGGTCCAGAGCGTTGCGTCTGCTCCTCATGTGACGAGCGTGTTCGATGCGGATCTGTCGGCAGTTGTTGCCGACCGCGATGCAAAGAAGGATGAGTTCCAGAGCCGTGGCGTGAAGCTGACGTACACCGCGTACTTCGTGAGAGCCGCTGTCGTAGCGTTGAAAGCGGTTCCCGAAGCGAACAGCCGCTGGTTCGACGACGCGCTCGAAGTTTTCGACGACATCAACATCGGCATCGCGACTGCGCTTGAAGCGGGCGGCTTGATTGTGCCGGTCATCGCCAAGGCGCAGGATCTCGATCTGTTCGAGACCGCGAAGCGTCTTCAGGATTTGACGGAGCGCGCGCGCGGTGAGAAGCTCGATCCGCGCGATGTTCAGAATGGAACGTTCACGATCTCGAATCACGGTGTGAGCGGAAGCCTCATCGCTTCTCCGATCATCATCAATCAGCCGCAGTCGGCGATTCTTGGTGTCGGGAAGATGGAGCGTCGCGTTGTTCCGGCTGCGGTTCACGGCAACGACGTCATTGTGAAGCCGATGTGCTACGTCACGCTGACCATCGATCATCGGGTGCTCGACGGGTATCAGGCGAACAAGTTCCTCACTGCCTGGGTGGATGCGCTTCCGAAGGGTTGATCTCTGCGGTTCTTTGCCACGACATGCCCGGTCTGCGCCGCCGCAAGCCACGCTTGCCGCGACATGGCCGGTCTACGCTGCAACGGGGGGTTGGGTCGTTATTAGTCATCCCGGATGGACATTGATGATGCCGACGCCCACCGTCGAAAGGCTCTCGATGCTATCACAAGCCGGATAATTGGCGCGGCGTTGGCGGTCCATAGCGAGTTCGGACCCGGCATGCTCGAGATTACCTACCAGGACTGCATCTGCCTCGAATTCCAGTTCCCTGGGAATTCTGTTTGAGTCCCAAGTCTCGCTTCCCATTGTTTACCGATCGACCACAATACCTAGAGCATACAAACCCGACTTCATAGTAGAAGAAGCCGTCGTTCTGGAGCTAAAGACAGTCGAAAGAATCCTGCCGGTTCATGAAGCCCAGGTGCTCACGTACATGAAGCTCTCAGGACTTCGCGCAGGCTTGTTGATCAACTTCAACGCAGTCCCACGGCGTAAACCGGGCATGTCGCGGCAAGAGTAGTGTCACGGCGGCGAAGGCCCTCGGCTGCGAGTGAAACCGGTCGCACGCTCGCGAAATCAGGCGTCGATTTTGCTCATATCGCGGTCTCGACGCACACCGCGCACCTTATTTCCGACACGACGGCTTCCCGAACACGCCGAGGTAATTATGAGTGGTATCACTGACATCGTTCAGCAGCATCTGACACCCGCGACGATCAGCCAGATCAGCAATGCGATTGGCGCAGACCCCGCAACGACCCAGCAGGCAGTCGACGCCGCAATTCCGATGATCATCGGCGGAATGGCAAATCACGCCGCCACTCCTGCCGGAGCCGCGACGATCCAGAATGAAGCGGCTAATCACGCGGGAATTCTCGGTCAGCTTGACGGCATGCTCGACGGAGCCGCTGGATCGGGCGGACTACTCGGTGGACTGGCCAGCATGGTCGGGAACGCCGGAGGCTCAGGCGGGCTTGGAGGAATGCTCGACGGCGCAGCGGGTCGTGGCGGCCTCGGCGGCATGCTCGGGAGCGCGGCCGCTGGCGGGATCCTCGGCAAAGTCCTCGGGTCGAGTCACGCGGACGTCACCAATGGAGTCACTCAGGCGACGGGACTCGACACGCAGAAAGCCACGAAGCTGTTGATGATCCTCGCGCCGATCGTTCTCGCGGCAATCGCGCATCATCAGAGTACAACCGGCGCTTCCGCAACGCAGATGGGCGACGTCCTGCAGCAGGAAGCGCAGGCCCACGCCGCCAGTTCCCATCAGTTCGATGGAATTCTCGGGAGTATCCTGAACAAGGCGACGGGTCAGGCCTAGGACTGCTTGAACTGCGGGAACAACGGGAACGGCTTCAACCGCTGAGCGCGCTGAGAACTGCAGCTGCGAGAACGCTGAGGGGTCTCTTCCAAAACGGATTGATACTCCAATGCAGCCCAAACTAATTGGGGTGAATTGCGGAACTACCCTCAGGTGAGAGCGGTTTCCGAAGTTTAAAAACAAGAAAGAAGACCGTTCGATTTCGATGCAATGCTCGGGACCGGACGGTTCCTATCAGCGTCCTCGCCGTTGCTTTTCTCAGCGCGCTCAGCGGTTGAAGCCGTTCACGCAGTTCCCGGCATTTCCGCAGTTTCCAGAGATTAGAAAGACTTGAAGTGATCGAACGGCTGATGACACGAATTGCAGAAGTGAATCGACTTGCAGGCAGTCGATCCGAACTCGCTCTTCTCTGTCGTGTTCGATGAGCCGCAGAACGGACACTCCGTAGTCGGCTTCGCGCGGCGAAGAGAAACAAGCTCGGCGATTCCTCCACCGCTGTGCTCGACAAGATGCGGCGGAGCGATCCCATGCGCTCGCAGCTTCTCGCGTCCCGCCTCGCTCATCCAGTCAGTCGTCCATGCCGGCGAGTAGACCATCCTCACGCGCGCATCGGCAAATCCGTGGCTCGCCAGCGTCGCGACGATCTCCTGTTCGATTACCTGCATCGCAGGACATCCCGAATAAGTCGGCGTGATGTCGATCGTGAGATGTCCATCGTCGAACGACACATCACGAACGATTCCAAGCTCCACGACATCGATCATCGGAAGCTCCGGATCCTTCACATCGGACAGAATCCCGAGGATCGATTCACGCGTCGCCGCCACGTTTGCTGCTCCTACCACTCTGCGCCAGGATACGAGCGCGCGACGATCTGCATCTCGGACAGCATATGTCCCAGATATTCCGTGTGACGTCCTTTGCGGCCGCCGGTCATGGCAGGCGGATCGTTCGGGATCGTGAGAGTCGCGCGTTTCATCACATCATCTACCACCGCGCGCCACTTTGGTTCGATCGCGGCGATGTCCGGACCGATTCCCTCGGCCGCCATCTCTCTGTCGATGTCGTCAGCCTGAAACATCTCGGCAGTGAGGCGCCACAGATCGTCGAGCGCTTTCTGTGCGCGCGTATGACTCTCTTCGGTGCCGTCTCCCATGCGCACGACCCATTCGCTCGAGTGCCGAACGTGATAGCGAACTTCCTTGAATCCCTTCGCAGCGATTCCGGCGAGCGCAGGGTTCGTACTCTTCTGAAGCTGCTCGAGCATGTGATAACTGAACACGTCGAACAGAAACTGCCGAACCATCGTGTACGCATAGTCGCCGTTCGGCATCTCGACGAGCTCGACGTTCCGGTAGTCGATCGCGTCGCGGAAATACGCGAGCGCATCTTCGCTGCGGCCTTTTCCTTCGGTTTCGCCTGCAAGCTTGAGAAACAGAGTCGCCTGACCGATCAGATCGAGCGCGATGTTCGCGAGCGCGATGTCTTCCTCGAGAATCGGACCGTGTCCGCACCATTCCGAGAGACGATGACCGAGCACCAGTCGGTCGTCGCCGAGCCGGAGGAGATATTCGGTGAGTTGAGCGGAGTCTGTCAGAAGCCCTTCAGCCCGCGCGGGATCTTATAGAACTGCGGATGCCGGTAGATCTTTTCCGCGCCCGGCTCGAAGAATGGACCGGCCTGATCGCTCGGACTCGCCGTGATCATTGCCGAAGGAACGACCCACATGCTGACGACGTTTCCGCGGCGGCCGTACACGTCACGCGCATTCTGAAGCGCCATCTCGGCGTCAGCGGCGTGAACGCTGCCCGCGTGCTCGTGTGGTGAACCGTCGTCCTTTTGCGTGAACACTTCCCAGAGGGGCCACTGCGTTTCGTTCGATGTCATGCTTCAGGCGGCCGATTGTGCAGGCGACGAGTGCTTTGCCGCGTACGCCTCCGCGGCTTCGCGCACCCAACGCCCGTTTTCGTGCGCATCGCGCCGCGCCTGAAGACGCTCGCGATTGCACGGACCGTTGCCCTTCACCACCTGCCAGAATTCATCCCAGTTGATCGCGCCGAAATCGTAGTGCTGTGTTTCGGGATTGAATTTCAGATCGGGATCGGGAAGCGTGAGACCGACAGCGTCCGCCTGTGGAACGGTTAGATCGATGAAGCGCTGGCGAAGCTCATCGTTCGTCTTCCGCTTCACGCGCCAACGCATCAGCTCGGCCGTGTTCGGAGAATTCGTGTCGCTCGGGCCGAGCATCATGAGCGACGGCCACCACCAGCGATTGACTGCGCCCTGTGCCATCGCCTTCTGCTCCGGCGTTCCTTTCGCGAGCGTGGCGATGATCTCGTAGCCCTGCTTCTTGTGGAAGTTCTCTTCCTTGCAGATGCGAATCATCGCTCGCGCGTACGGGCCGTACGATGCTTTTGCGAGAACCGTCTGATTCACGATCGCCGCGCCGTCGACGAACCAGCCGATGACACCCATGTCGGCCCACGTCAGCGTGGGATAGTTGAAGATGCTCGAATACTTCGCCCTTCCCGACAGCAGCTGGTCCACCAGCTCGGCTCTGTCGACGCCGAGGGTCTCGGTGCCGCAGTAGATGTAGAGACCGTGGCCGGCTTCGTCCTGGACCTTGGAGATCAGCACCATCTCCCGCTTGAGGCTCGGCGCGCGAGTGATCCAGTTGCCTTCGGGCAGCATGCCGACGACCTCGGAGTGTGCGTGCTGCGACATCATCCGGATGAGCTGGGTGCGGTACCGTTCGGGCATCCAGTCCTTCGGCTCGATCGTCTCACCGGCCGCGATGCGTGCCTCGAACTTGGCGTTGAGCGCTTCTTCGGTCGTATTCTGGGGCTGCTGGTCCATTAATGTCTCCAAAAAACCGGCGGCAAAATGACCCGTGCCGCGCACTTTTCCCTCTCTAAACGTATCGGCGAAGGCCCTAAAACGTTAGCTGCGCGGTCTCTACATTGCGTACACCCCGGGTGCGCGATGTTTCACGAAAGCTGAGGCGATTTGGAGAAGAAAAAGGAACGGCCGCGGATAACTCGAGCGCTGGAGAGCCGGAACTACCGGCTCTTTTTTGGCGGTCAGACTGTTTCCCTGATCGGGACGTGGATCACGAGGATCGCCACGAGCTGGCTCGTCTACCGGCTGACCGGCTCCGTCCTGCTGCTCGGTGTCGTTGGATTCTGTGGACAGATCCCGACTCTGCTGCTCTCTCCATTTACAGGAGTGCTCGTCGACCGAATGGATCGCCACCGCATCCTGGTGGTGACGCAGATCCTTTCGATGCTTCAGTCGTTCGCGCTCGCCGGCCTCGTCTTCAGCGGACAGATCAGCGTTGCATGGATTCTCATACTTCAGATTGCGCAGGGAATCATCAACTCGTTCGACACGCCCGCGCGTCAGGCTTTCGTCGTCGAGATGGTGGAAGACCGGTCGCACCTCCCGAACGCGATCGCTCTGAATTCAACTATGGTGAATGCGAGCCGAATCATCGGCCCCAGTATCGGCGGGATAGTGATTGCAGCCGTCGGGGAAGGGTGGTGCTTCTTCGCCGATGGCGTGTCGTATCTTGCCGTGATTGGGTCGCTCCTGGCGATGGAAGTCGTCAGAAGGCAGAAGATGCCGCGCGACACCAACGTCCTCGAAGAGCTGGGAACCGGATTCCGCTACGTCTCGAGATTCGTTCCGGTGAGATCGGCGCTCACGCTTCTCTCCATTGTCAGCATCATGGGGATGCCGTACACCGTTCTCATGCCTGCAATCGCGATGAAACTGCTGCATGGAGGTCCGCACACTCTCGGGTTTCTGATGACTTCATCGGGTGTCGGCGCTCTCGCGGGCGCCGTCTATCTCGCCTCCCGGCGATCTGTCATCGGACTCGGCAAAGTGATGGTCTTTTCGACCCTCGCGTTTGGGGCAGGACTCGTCGCGTTTTCGTTTTCGCGCGTTCTCTGGCTGTCGCT
>JADGQR010000046.1 GCA_017881685.1 Gemmatimonadaceae bacterium | reverse complement strand
CGCGGCCTGCGCTGACGGACTCGGGACGTGCTGCATTGGCTTTGCCGTGCCGGTGCTCAACACGCCGGAGGCGAAGGTGGAGGTCGGGATTCCGGCGGACGTTCATGCCTTCGCGCCGATCATTGTGGGTGTGCCGCGAGGCGAGACGCCCACCACTCCGCGCAAGCCACCCTTCATCCTCAACTGGATTCGCTGATACGACAATTGAGCATTCTCAGAGACGGACGCTGACGTTGTCCGTTGTGGGAAGGCCCGACGCACCCGTTCACCGCGGTCAAATGCAGGGAAATCCTCACGTCTTGTGTGGTGCTTCCGCTTATCGCGCGCCGCCCTTCACCTGACTGTGTACCCGTCTTGCGCAGCCGAGCTTCAACCAGTGCTGGTTTGAAGTGAATCGAGCGACCTTAACCCCGGTGCGTGTCCCATGAGACATACAGCAGCTCTCACCTCTTCGCTCGACAGCGCTTGTGGGTCGATCCGTCTAAGGCGCCTGTTCGCCGACGTCTTTGGAAACGATGTGCTGCCAGAACTCTCGCTGCGTCTCCGGGTGCTCCGCGACCGCGACGACAAAGGCCGCAGTGAGATTCCGATCGTGGCACCAGCGTACGCTGTGTACGGCCACTATTGCCACTCATGGGCGTCGCGCTGCAAGGGCCCCGCCAGCTAAAATCGCCGTCAGTCCTCGAAGTGATGCTTGATCTGCTTGCCTTCTGCGAGATATACGGCGTCCTCGCTGATGTTTGTTGCGAGGTCGGCAACCCGCTCGAGGTTCCGGCTCACGAGGAGCAGCTCGAGTGATGGAGTGATGCTCCGCGCACTCTCCATCATGTATGTCAGCAGACTGCGAAAGATCGAATCATGAAGTGCATCGACAGCGTCATCGGCCTTGCAGACTTCACGTCCGAGCGCACCGTCACCGCGAATGAACGCGTCGATTGCATTGCCGAGCATCGAGCGGGCGCGACTGGCCATATCCTGAATCTCAGGACCTGGAGTCAGCCGGCCGCCGTAATCGACCAGTCTCACGGCGGACTGCGCGATGTTGACGGCGTGATCACCGACTCGCTCGATGTCGTTGGATACCCTGATCGCTCCGATGAGGAAGCGAAGATCGCGCGCCATCGGCTGCTGAAGCGCGATCAGGCTCACCGCCCGCTGCTCGATCTCGACTTCCATCGCGTTCACGAGCTTGTCTCCGGCAATCACTTCCTCGGCGATCGCACGATCGCGGTCGAGCAGGGACTTTATCGAAAGGTCAACGAGTCGTTCTGCATCACGCGACATGTCGATGAGGCGCTGCTTGAGCTGCGCCAGCTCCTCGTGAAAATGGCGTGCTGGCGCTTGTACGGGCGATGTCATCCGAATCTCCCGGTGATGTACGCTTCGGTGCGTTCTTCGCGTGGGCTTGTGAACATGATGTCAGTTGTTCCGTGTTCGACCAGGCGGCCGAGGTAGAAGAAAGCAGTATAGTCGGAGGATCGTCCGGCCTGCTGGAGATTGTGAGTGACGATGATGATGGACAGGCGTGACTTGAGCTCGAACAGAAGCTCCTCGATGCGCTGGGTCGCTGCCGGATCGAGAGCGCTCGCAGGCTCGTCGAGAAGCAACACCTTCGGTTCGTTGGCCAGTGCACGGGCAATGCACAGCCGTTGCTGCTGGCCGCCGGACAATCCGAGCGCACTCGAATGCAGCCGATCCTTCACCTCATCCCAGAGAGCTGCGCTGCGAAGCGATTCCTCGACCGTCTTGTCGAGCTCACGCCTTGGGGGATTGCTGTTGATGCGAGGCCCGTACGCAACGTTGTCGTAGATGGATTTCGGGAACGGGTTCGAGCGCTGAAATACCATTCCGACTCGCGTCCTCAGCTCGACGACGTCAGTCGATCCGTCGTAGATGTCATCGCCGTGAATGAGCATGTCGCCGCTGTGACGCACGTCGGGTATCATCTCGTTCATCCGGTTTATCGAGCGCAAAAACGTCGATTTACCGCAGCCGGATGGTCCGATGAGTGCGGTTATCGCCTTGTCGGGAACGGCAAGGTCGATTTCATGAAGCGCCTGCTTTTGTCCGTACCAGAACGAAAACTTCTTCGCCTCGACGGCAGGCGACGGTGTCGCATGGGTCGTGTTCCTGACCCGCGACAGCTGAGCGCTGGCAGTCATCCGAATCTCCCGGTCACGTACGCCTCGGTCCGCGAATCTCGCGGATTCGTGAAGATCGAGTTCGTCGGCGCGACTTCAATCAGCTCTCCGCCAAGCATGAATGCGGTCCGATCTGATACCCTTGCAGCCTGCTGCATGTTGTGAGTCACGATGACCACTGCGATTGATTTCCGCATTTCATAAACGAGCTCTTCAATCGTTTGTGTGCTTGCCGGATCGAGTGAAGCCGTTGGCTCGTCGAGAAGCAGAACACGTGGATGCGTCGCCAGAGCACCTGCGATGCAGAGCCGCTGCTGCTGTCCTCCCGATAATGCGACTGCGCTGTCACGAAGTCTGTCCTTCACTTCGGTCCACAAACCCGCTCTTTGCAAGGAATCCTCGACAATTACGTCGGCTTCTTTTCGCGACGGACCGTCTCGTCCGAGAATTCTGAGTCCAGCGACGACGTTGTCGCGAATCGACATTGTCGGAAACGGCGTTGGCCGCTGAAACACCATTCCGATCTGACGCCTGACGGCAATCGCGTCGAGCCCGCTCTTGTAGATGCTCGTGCCGTCGAGCATGACGTCACCTTCGACGTCCGCGGTTGGAACGGTTTCGTGCATCCGGTTCAGACAGCGCAGCAGCGTCGACTTGCCGCAGCCTGAAGGTCCGATCACGGCCGTGACTTCGCGATCTGCGAACGCGATCGTCACGTTGCGAATTACGCGCGCCTTTCCGAAGTACGCGTTGAGTCGCCGCGTGGAGAGGAGAGGGGTCGTCGACTCCACGGGTTCCGGAGTCATTGGCTGGCTGTCGTCAGGCACGAGCTGCAGAGTTGAATTTGCCTGCATGTCAGTCCGTGCCCGCCCGGAATCGCGAGCGCGTCGCAAAACGCGCGAGCATGCTGATGGTCAGTACGACAACTATCAGCACCAGCGCGCCGGCCCATGCCTGTCCGTGCGCAGTGTCGTACGGAGTGATCGCATATGTGAAGATCTGAAGCGGAAGCGCCGCGACAGGCTCACGAAGCGACGTGGACCAGAACTGATTGCCGAGTGCCGTGAAGAGCAGAGGCGCGGTCTCGCCGGCAATGCGCGCGATTGCGACGAGCGCTCCGGTCACGATGCCTGGAAGAGCAGTGCGCAGGACGATGGTCAGTGAGGTCCGCCACCGAGAGTAGCCCAGCGCGAGAGCTGCCTCGTGCAGGGAAACCGGAACCAGTGTGATCATCTCCTCCGTCGTACGCGTCACGAGAGGGATCATCATCGCGCCAAGCGCAATGCCGCCTGCCAGCGCCGAGAAATGACCGACGGGCTTGACGAGAAACTCCCACGCAAAGATTCCCATCACGATGGACGGGAGTCCGTTCAGAACATCCGACAGGAATCTCACCGCTGTGGCGAGTGGGGCCCCGCGCCGCTCGGCCAGATAAAGACCGGCACCGATTCCAACGGGCAACCCGATCAACGATGCAATCGATATGAGCATCAGTGTGCCGACGATCGCGTTTGCCATTCCGCCGCCCGGCTCTCCGATCGGCTTCGGCATTTGCGTGAAGAATCCGGGACGTATGTACTGCGCGCCTTCCCTCAACAAATGAACGAGGATGAAAAGCAGCGGAAGTGTCGCCATTGCGGCAGCCGCATAGGTGAGTCCGAGCATGACTTTGCTGCGGACGTGTCTGCTTCGCCGGCTCATCTTCTCGATGCCCTCGTCACACGCCAGACCAGCCATCTCGCAAGGGCGTTGACGATCAGAGTGACGGCGAACAGCACGGCCCCAACTGCCATCAGCGCGGAGACATGCAAGTCGCTCGTTGCTTCGCTGAACTCGTTCGCAATTAATGAAGCCATCGTGTAACCGGGAGCGAAAAGCGAAGCGGAAATCTCGGGACGGTTTCCGATGAGCATCGTCACCGCCATCGTTTCGCCGAGTGCGCGTCCAAGTCCGAGAATGATTCCGCCGATGATGCCCGAGCGAGCATAAGGAATCACTGCATCGCGAATCATCTCCCAGCGCGTCGCCCCCAACGCCAACGCTGCCTCACGCTGCGACCTCGGCACAGCGAGCAGAACCTCCCGCGTCACGGCCGAGATGAAGGGGAGAATCATGATCGCGAGTATGATCCCCGCCGCGAGCATGCTGTATCCGTAGTTCGGCCCGCTGAACAGCGGCGTCTTTCCCAGGTGAAGGGTGTCGCTGAGAAATGGACCAACGGGATCACGGAGTAGCGGGATGAGAACGAACACACCCCAGAGCCCGTACACGACGCTCGGAATCGCCGCGAGAAGATCGACGAGAAAGCCCACAGGCTGTCTCAACCACTTCGGTGCAATCTCTGAAAGAAAGATCGAAACGCCGAGTGCGAGCGGAGTCGCAATGATCAGCGCGACGGCCGACGAAACCAGCGTCCCGTAGATCGCTGGGGCAGCGCCGAACTTTCCGGCGCCTACGTTCCATTCGCTCTGCGTGATGAACGACCAGCCGAACTGCGATAGAGCCGGCCACGCCGCGATGGTGATCGATATCGCGATCAGCAGAAGCAGCAGCGGTATCAGTACGGCAAACGCAGTGGTGACCGCGGTGTAAGCGCGGTCACCATACCTTGCAGCCTTGAGCGACTCGGCTATCCGCTCAGCGCTGAACCATTGCTTTGCGGATAGCCGGGCTGAAGCATCGGTCACTTCGTTGTGCCGATCTTGATGGTGTTGAGGCGCGCCTGGAGCTGAGTCGACATCGAGGCCGGCAGCGGCGCGTAGTCCAGCGATGTTGCCTGGCTTTCCCCGTCAGCGAGCGCCCAGCGGAGGAAATCGATGAGCTTCTTCGCCTTCACGCTGTCCGCCTGCTGCTCGTACACGAGAATCCACGTGAACGATGAGATCGGATACGCGTCGGCACCGGCCGCGTTAACGATTGAGAGGCGGTAGTCGGTATTCGCCGGCAGCTTTGCCGCGACACTGGCGGCCGCTGCCGTCGCTCCGGCTGACGACGGAGCAACAAATTTGCCTGCCGCATTCTGAATCAGGGCGAAGGGCAGGTTGTTCTGCTTTGCGTATGCGAGCTCGACGTATCCAATGCCGCCAGGCGTCTGTTTGATCTGGCCTGCGACGCCTTCGTTGCCTTTCCCACCGAGTCCGACCGGCCACGGAACTTCCTTTCCGCGCCCTGGGCTCACTGCCCACGTCTTGCTGACACTCGAGAGGTAGTCCGTGAAGACGAAGGTCGTGCCGCTTCCATCGGACCGGTGCACGACGAGAATGTCGGTCGAAGGAAGCTTCACTCCCGCGTTGAGGGTCGCGATCTGTGCGTCGTTCCACTTCTTGATCTTGCCGGTGAAGATGTCAGCGAGAACGGGACCGGTCAGCTTGAGCTGAGCCGTGACCTCGGGAACGTTGTAGGTGACAGCAACGGCGCCGAGTACGGTGGGGAAATGAAGTACGGGGCCCTTGGCCTTGGAGATTTCATCGTCCGACATCGGACTGTCTGATGCGCCGAAGTCGACGGTGCCTTCCGACAGCTGTCTGATGCCGCCGCCCGATCCGATCGACTGATAGTTGATCTTCACGCCGGTCTTTGCCGCATAGTCCGCGAACCACTTGGAGTAGAGCGGATAAGGAAATGTTGCGCCGGCACCGGTGAGATCGACCGATCCGGATCTCTGGGCGGCCGGGGTGGCCGAGCTCGTTCCGTTTTTTGATTGGTCGGGGCTGCATGCGACCCCGACAGCGAGAACGACGAGAGCGAGTCGTTTCAAGTTGAGCTCCTTGTGGAGTGGATTTGCTTGTTGGTCACTGCGGGGTGTACGGCTTTCCGGGACAAAGCCCAGAGTGTCTCCACTGTTCAGAGAACAAGCGAATGATCGGCCGTCATTGTCCGCGACCCGTCACATTCATGCAACGGATTTGTAACGGTCGATCGTGCGAGCCTTCAGGCTAGACGCGATTACTATCAGCACTACCGGATACAACGCACCATCGCGATCGAACCCCGCCGCCCTGGCTGAAAGGAACGTCAGAGCTGCGAGCGCAAATCCGATGATGTAGGGCATCCTGGTTCCGGAAAAGGAAGTCGGTACAGATAGATTAGCAGTAAATCCTGCGTGCGCAGCACTTTCCTGTGGCTGACGATGGGCCACTGGCGTCATTGTTCAGTGTATTCGCCCTATCTCCCACCGGGTAATCTGCCGTGAAACCTGCTTTCGTCGCCCGATTTACCGCCCTCGCCGCTATTACCGGCCTCGTCTTCGCATGCACCGACTGGGAATAACGATACACTGATTTGTCACGGTCGGAGTTCCCGACAACTGAACCTTACAGGGAGATTACTAAACGCACTTCCGCTGGGACGCCTCATAGATTCGCAAATACAACACAACCCCAGCCTGAGGAGTTCCAGGATGAAGTACAACAAGGCAATGATTGGCGCGCTCGCAATGATGATCGGTCTCGCGACCGTGTCGGGCGCCCAGCAGGCAACTGCAAAGGACACCACGAAGAAGGCAACCGTGGCAACCACCACGAAGAAGCATCACCGCCATAAGAAGTCGACCTCGACTTCGAGCATCAAGGCAACAGCTGCGAAGGAGCACGAGCCCGTCGCAACCGAGAAGAAGGAAGTGAAGGCCGCAGCTGTGAAGACCGCAGCTGTGAAGTCAGCAGCTGTGAAGTCAGCAGCTGTGAAGAAGGACACGACGAAGAAGTAAGCACTACCGGCCCTGACGGATGCGATCGCGAGATCGCATCCGTCAGCGTCACTCTTTCATCTGCAGCGAGCTAGAAGTCGACGCGCAGGCTTGCGTACAGTGAGCGCGGTTGGCCCGGCGACACAATGTGTCCCGCTATCACTTCCGGATACGCGCGATCGAGAACGTTTCTCACGCCAAGATCGAGCTCTGTTTTCTGAATGTGAACGATGGCGCTCGCGTGCATCAGGCCGTATCCGCCGACTGTCTCGCCCGGCTCGTCGAATGGCGAGTAAGGTCCCACCCAGTTGCCGGACAGACGAACCTTCCACGGCTGATTTGACGGAGCGAAATCGACCGCGCTCGAGCCCACGTACTTCGCGGTGTTGTAAACTCTCAAACCGTCGAGCGTAACCGGCCCGTCATTGCCTTCCTGGGAATTCGAAGTGAGTGAGCGATACCTCGCATCAACGAATGTCCAGTTTCCGGACAAAGCAAAAGTCCGGTAGAACGGAATGCGCCAGTCGAGCTCGATGCCCTGGCGACGGCTCTTGCCTCCGTTGCTCGACGCGCCATTCAGCGGATTGAAAGTCTGCTCGTTGCTCACATCCATCCTGAATGCGGCTACCGTCGCAGCAATCGCTCTTCGATCGAACTTGAGTCCGCTCTCGTATGACCACGCGGTCACAGGCCGGAGCGAAGGATCGCTGATAACTCCGTCTGTCGAGCGGAAACCGCGAGAGATATTTCCGTAGAGTCCAATCTCCGGGATAATGCGGAACATCGCGCCCAGTTTCGGCGAAACGACGACGTGATTCTGCGAGAGCTCTTCCTCACCTGCGGGCGTCGAGCGGGTCTCGAGCGCGTCGAGCCGTCCTCCTGCATCGAATCTCAGCCGCGGCGTGACATCGAGGTGCGACTGGAAGAACAAGTCGCCCGACAATTGAGCGGCCGAAACGATCGAGGCAACCGAGTCGCGAGCGCGCGAGGTCGTGAAATAATTCTCGTAGTCGGATTTATCGAACCGGCCGTCGGCGCCAAGAGTGACTTCAACGCCGCCAATGTCGCGAGTCAGAGCGGTGGTGAGACCGTAACCCTGTCTGTTGTCTTCTTCCTCGGTCTGGCTGCCGAGTCCCTCGAAGCGGCCGCCAGCAGGTGGAATCGTGAGATAAAGCTGCCACGTGCTCTGAGTCGCATACGCCGTCGTTCTCCATATCATCGCGCCGTTCAACACTCGAAATCCGATTCTTTCCTGTGCGCGCCTTTTGAACCCGCCGTCAGTGCCGTTCGAAATGACGTTGTAGTCGCGTCTCGCGAACTCGTCTTCGCTCAGGAACCCGGGCGAGTTCCACCGCGAGCCAAGCATCTCGACACCGCCATCGACGGTGACATTCGAGTTGAGCTGTCTCACCAGTCGTCCATGTCCCTGCAACAGATCGAACTTTGCGTTCGGCCTGAATCCATCCTCGTGATCGAAACGGAGGCCGAGTACGCCGCCGTCTGTGCCGCGATCGAATCCGGTGAGAATCATTCCCTCACCGTGACCGAATGATCCGCCGGTAGCGGTGACCTGCGTGCCGCGGATTCTCTCGAGCGTCCGGACGTTGACAACTCCGGCCATCGCGAAGTTGCCGAAGAGTGCGCTCGACGGTCCGCGAATCACGTCGATGTCCTGCACGCCGCCGGGGAAGAGAACTGACCAGTCGTTGTAGCCTTCCGAGTGGCCGTTCACCGGTTCGTTCACCGGAACGCCGTCGATCCACAAGGCGATGTCGGTCGAGTGGTCTGAGCTGAAGCCGCGGAGCGAGGCGTCGGATGCGAAGCCCGGGCCCTGGCCCTGCTGATGTACCTCGAGGCCTGCAGTCTGCCGGAGCAGCTCGTACGTGTTCGTAGACGGCGTCTGACGGATTACATCAGCGCTGACGTTCGTCGCGCCAAGTGGCTGATCGCGTCGCGCAGCGGCCGCGGTTACGGTGACGGGCGTAATCGTCCGGACCGTGACAGAATCACGATGCGTGGAGTCTGACGGCGGCTGCGTCGGCACCTGACTCGACGCACTCGATGACGCGAGGGCGACTGGAAGAACAACTAACAGCGCTTTGAATGCGCCGTGCTTGAAAAACATCAGGGATGGCTCCGTTCGGATTGATGTTGCGACCGCGTGCGGTCGTGCCCTCGCGCGTTGCGCGAGAGGCGACTATCAGACGAAGGGGGAGCCGGGAGGACCTATCGAGGGTGGGCGGAGGTGGTCGACGGCGCTGCGAGCTTGCTTGCCGGCAGTGACCGGGACGCTGCGAGACGCAACCACCGACGGCTCATCGACCATCGGCACGCCTTTCGATGCGACCGCGGACGTACCGGCGCAGCACGAGCCCATGCAGCTGCACTTATGCGCGCTGTGGGAGCCGTGTGTGTGATTGGCGCCGGCCATCTGCGCATGGGACGCGGGCGCAGCGGCGTGAGAGGCACCATGGGCGTCATGGAGTGGGCACAAATGCAGCGCCGGTGGCTCGCTCGAGACAAAAGCGAACCACACGGTGAACAACATTGAAACGAGCCTGGCCCAATTACTCCGGCGCATCTTCCAATGGTACAATGGAAGCGCGGTTCAAGCCAGACGGTTCGGTCAGCCGATAAGTCTGTCGAGCGCCTGCTGGTTGTCGGTCTCCAGGGCCCGCTCAGCCCTGAGGCTGGTCATGGGCTGGTTCAAAGTCGCAACCGCGAGGGTTTTCCCACGTGACTTGAATGCAACGGCGCAGTCGCCGCCCTGGACATCGCCTGAAATCCTGATGTCGTCCCATGTCTCCGCGTGACCGACGTAGAGAATCCCCGAGTCGTAGTGATTGCTCCAGAAAAACGGTGGGGCGTCGAACTTCTCGCCCGCACCGAGCATGTTCCTGGCCGCTGTCTGACCTTGTCGCTCCGCGACGACCCAGTGCTCGACGCGAATTGAATTTCCCGAGCGGGGATCGGGGAATTTCGCGATGTCGCCAGCCGCGTAAATGCCAGAAACGCTCGTCTCGAGGAATTCATTCACGACAACGCCCTTGTCCGTCTCGAGACCGGAGCTTTCGGCGAGCCTGGTGGAAGGCCGCACGCCAACGCCGATTACGACGACATCCGCCGGCAGCGCGTTGCCCGACTCGAGCTTAACTGCGTTCTTGTCGATGGACGAAGCAGTTTGCCCGAGATGGAACTTGACGCCCTTCGACTCGTGAAGCTTCCTGACGTAGAGACCGAGCGCTCGGCCAAGAACTCTTTCGAGCGGAACAGCTTCCGGGCCGACGACATAGACATCGAGTCCACGACGTATCAGCGAAGCAGCGACCTCGAGGCCAATGAAGCTTGCTCCGATGACAACCGCTTTCTTCGCCGAGCTCGCGGCGTCGATGATCGACTTGCTGTCCGCCAGAGTTCGGAGATAGTGAACGTGAGGAAGATCATTTCCCGGAATGGGAAGCTTTACCGGGTCGGCGCCTGTGGCGAGAAGAAGTTTGTCGAAAGATTTCTTCTCACCGTTGGAGAGCGTGACGGTGCGCGCGCGCGTGTCGAGTGAATCGACTGATATGTTCCGAATGAGCTCGATGTTGTGCCGCGAATAGAAGTCTTCTCCGCGCAGTGGAATCCATTCTTCCTGCGCGGTGCCGGCGAGATAGTCCTTCGACAGGTTCGGCCGATCGTATGGGACTTCGGTGTCGGCGCCGATCATAATTATCGATCCTCCGAATCCCTCTCGTCTGAGCATTTCCGCCGCGGCATTGCCTGCAGCTCCAGCGCCCACGATGACAATCGACGACGGGTGCGAGGATCTCGCGGATACTCCGGCTTTTGGAGTTGCGCCATCGGGTGCAGCGTTTTCGCGGACGACACGGATCCTGTCACCCTCTCGCTGGATTTCCCATGTTGCGACAGGGTTGAGCGCGGGTGCAGCTAGTGCTTCGCCAGTCTTGAGGCTGAAACACGCGTGATGCCATGGGCATCGAACGGTCTCGCCGACTCTGAGGCCTTCGCCGAGCGGGCCGCCGTAGTGCGTACACTGGGCTCCGATTGCGAAGAAGTCGTCACCGACCTTCGAAAGAAGGACCGGCCGTCCGTTCGCGTGACCGACGAGCATTCCGCCGTTGATTTCCGAAATTGATACGCCAACTGACAGGTCAGGACCTGCGAGCTCGCCCGCTTGTTCACTCACGACCGCCTCCGTGCAATTACTCCAATAAAGTTTTGGTAAATTAAAGTGATGGTATCGTCAGCGCCAGACTCCTTCAATCGATTGCGTTCCCTGAGGCGCAATTGACGGCGACAGACCGAAATTCGATTCGATCGTTCGGAACAGGTTGAAATGACTGTAAGGCTCGGTCGACTGCGTGCCTGTCTTTAACATGTTTCCGAGGAAAACGGTGTAGATGACATTCGGTCTCGGGGAGTCGAGCACGGATTGGCGAACTGAATTGGAGGATTCGTCGAACGTGACGACGATAAGCGTCGAATCCATCACTCCGGGATTATTGATAAGCGGGTTCAGGAATCCCTGAAGCCATTTCACGGCTGTCGGAAGAGGAGAATCGTGTCCGTCGTGCTCGAGATTGGGAGCGATGAACGTGTAGCCGGCGAGAGAGTCGGCGCGGAACCACTTCAGATTGCGAACGTGTGCGCAAAGCTCAGGATGGTCGTGAAATTCCTTGAAGCTCAGAAACGGGAAATGCTTTCTCGCGTACAGCCCTGACCGGCTCTCGAAGTTGCATTTCTTCGGGTATTGCTCCGTGACCGGATAATCTTCGGCGAATGCGTTCCAGCTCGTGTGCTGAGCCTCGAGTCCATCGACCAGCGTCGGTGCGTTGATCAGCAGCTGTGCATCGCCCAGCTCGCGCCGGCTGTAGGCAGCAGGATCGGGTTGCGCGTGTTGCTCGTCGTCGACGAAGGTGTGTCCGGAAATCATCGCGAGATAATTCGGGTACGACGGATGCGCGACTGCGTAGTAGTTGCTGAAGAGCACGCCGCGTCTCGCAAGCGAGTCCATGTACGGAATGCGCTCTACTGCAACAGCGTCCTCGTTTTCCAGAACGATCTGGATGAAATGATCGAAGTGATGATTGCCGGTCAGCGACGCGGCCATCTGGTGAACTTCGGGCAGGGCCGTGTCGCGGCCGCAGGCCATGACGGACAAAGAGAAGGGAAGACAGATCACTGCGCAGATGCGCGCAGGGAAACCGGGACGGGAAATCGTCACTGAGGTGGCGGTTGAAGGTGACTCTACGGCGAACCGTGGACGTACAAAGTCAAAAACCGGACCGCGGGCATCTGGGTCGGGCAGAGGAGACCGGTGGGTCGTGGGACTTTTGTTCCAGACACACTTGTGGCCACGCCCTAATCTGGCTCACGTAAGATGGGTCAACAGAAAACGAACCAACCGGAGTGTTTCATGCGATTAACGAGATCCGTTGTGGCATTGATTGGTATCACCGCGACTGCCATGGTTGCGTCATCCTGTAGCCGGGCGCAGTCGGCTCCGCAAAAGCAGAGCGATACGGCCTTTGCGGAAATGCAGAAGCGGGGACAGATGGCGATGGGTGTCGATCAATATACATCCGCCCACAAGTTCGACATCACGCCGGAAGGCGGACGCATCGAGCTCCAGCGCGACAAGCCTGATTCGCTCGGAGTGGCTCAGATCCGCGCGCACATGAGGCTGATTCAGCATGCGTTCGAAGCCGGAGACTTCAGCACGCCAGCTTTCGTTCACATGCGCGACATGCCCGGCACCGCCGTGATGGCAGCCAGGCGTGCGGCGATCAAGTACACATATGCAGAGCTGCCGCTTGGTGCAGAAGTGCGGATAAGCACCACCGATCCGGCTGCGAAGGCCGCGATCGTGGAATTCATGAACGCTCAGCGCATGGAGCATCATACGGGCGGAATGAACATGAAGTGATGAGCGTACGCTGCGGGAATCGAGCCTGAGCTCAGGGGTCGATTCCCGCGGCCCGCTTCAGTGTTTCAATATTGGAGACGACGTAGCGTCCGTGATCAGCCGGCGAAATCGCTCCACTTTCTCTCAGCTCGCGCAGCGCGCGAACAACAACCTCCCGCACGGTCCCCAGCTCCTCGGCCAGCTCGGCCTGGGTCATTCCGAGAGAGAACGTCGGCGTGGAGGTCGCCGACGATCGCTGAACGATGAATTGAGCGAGGCGCGCGAGTACGCGGTGCGATGTCAGTCTGCCAACTCGCTCGACGAGACTCTGAACCCGGTTCGACAATCTTGCGAGAAGGGCATAGGCAAGCCCGGGATCGACACGAAGCGCATGATCGAAAGCAGCTCGTGTAATGACGAGGCATCTCGTTGGCTCGGACGCAATCGCGGTTGCAGGATAGGTGGAGTTTGTGAAGAAAGGAATTTCGCCGAGGGTCGCTCCCGCATCGCCGGAGTGGATTACCGTCTGGCGGCCTGACGCGCCTCGCACGATCCGAACTTTTCCCTCGATGACGAGCGTCAGGCCGACCGGAGTGTCGCCGGCATTCCATAGTACCTGTCCGGTCGCGTACGATCGCTCGATCGACCGCTCG
>JADGQR010000045.1 GCA_017881685.1 Gemmatimonadaceae bacterium | reverse complement strand
CTATCTCCGGCATCCAGCTCAGAGCGGCGCGAACGTGCGGATATCGATTGGCTACAATGTCGACCCCAATCCCGCTTCCGCACAGAAGAATTCCGCGCTTCGCCTTTCCGGACGACACTTCCTCCGCGAGTGGATGCGCGTAATCCGGATAGTCGCTCGGCGCCTCGGAATTGGCGCCGAGATCCTGCACCGCGTAACCCATCTTCTCGAGCTGAGCGACGATCTTTGCCTTCAGCTCGAATCCCGCGTGATCCGACGCGATGGGAATGGTTTCGCGGACGGAGTCGCTCACCTGGCCGGACTCCATTTCTTCTTCTTCACCGACGCCAGCCTGCGTTCGGCCACGCGGTCCGCTGCCTTGTACGAAGGGATCGACTCGTTCTTCGCGATGTCGAAGACCTGGATAATCGTGTCGTAGATCTCGTCGGCTTTCTTGAGAGCGCGCTGCGCATCCCAGCCGGCGACTTCTCCAAACACATTTATGACGCCGCCGGCGTTTGCGACATAATCCGGCGCGTACTGCATTCCCATTTCTTCCAGCTTGTCGCCGTGACGCGGCTCCAGGAGCTGATTGTTCGCGCCGCCCGAGATCACCTCGAACTTGAACTTCGGAAGCGTATCGTCGTTGATGATTCCGCCGAGCGCGCAGGGAGCGAAGATGTCAGCCTTGACGCTGTAAATCTCGTCACCCTGAACGATCTGTGCTCCAGTATCGGTCGCGACGCGCTGTGCGCGCTCGGGATCGATGTCGGAGACAATCAACTTTGCACCTGCTTCGTGGAGTTCCTTCGCGAGATACCGTCCAACGCTTCCGCATCCCTGAATCGCAACGACCTTGCCCGTGAGGTCGTCCGAGCCCCATCGATGCTTCGCGGAAGCCTGAACGGAGCGAAACACTCCATGCGCGGTGACAGGCGATGGATCGCCCGACTTTTCCTTCAGGCCAGCCACGTGTTCGGTCTCCATGTGAACGAAGTCCATGTCTGCCGTGCCGGTTCCGACGTCTTCAGCCGTTATATAGCGACCGCCGAGACTTTCGACGAAGCGCCCGTGAGCACGGAAAATCGCTTCGCGGTCTTTTGTGCGGTTGTCTCCAAGGATGACCGACTTGCCGCCGCCGAGGTCGAGCCCGGCGACTGCGTTCTTGTACGTCATGCCGCGAGAGAGGCGAAGAGCGTCGGTAATCGCTGCATCGTCCGAAGTGTACTTCCAGAAACGCGTGCCACCGAGTGCCGGACCGAGAACAGTGCTGTGAACCGCGATGATGCCGCGGTATCCGCACGACGGGTCACTTGCAACGACCACTTCCTCGTGGCCCATCTCGGCCAGTCTATCGAAGAGTTCCATTGATATTTGCGATTGTTATGGGATTTGGCTGCTACGGTTGAAAGCTAGTCCTTCGCGTACTGTTCACGGGCGATCACGATTCTCTGGATCTCCGACGTGCCCTCGTAAATCTCGGTGACTTTCGCGTCGCGGAAAAGGCGTTCGACAGGATAATCCTTCACGTATCCGTAGCCACCGAAAATCTGAACCGCCTGGTTCGTGACGAACATTGCCGTCTCGCTCGCGAAGAGCTTTGCCATCGACGTTGCCTGCTTCACGTCTTCGCCACGATCCTTTGCTTTTGCCGCAGCGTGCATGAGACATCTCGACGCTGCAATTCGCGTCGCCATGTCGGCAAGCTTGAACTGAATCGCCTGGAATTCCTTGATGTGATTTCCAAACTGTATTCTCTCGCCGGCATAAGCCGTAGCGGCCTCGAGAGCCGCACGAGCGATGCCAATCGACTGCGCAGCGATTCCGAGCCTTCCATTCTCCAGGGACTGCATCGCATAGATGAAGCCCATTTGCGGCTCGCCAAGAAGATTGGCTGCCGAAACGCGCATGCTGTCGAAAGTGAGCTGAACCGTCGGAGACGATCGCAGTCCGAGCTTGTCTTCTTTCTTCCCGACGTGGAAGCCGGGCATGTCGGGCGTGATGATGAAGGTGCCGATGCCTCGCGCTCCCTTTCTCTCAGATGACGAATCGGTTCTCGCCATCGCGAGGATTGCACCCGCGTGACTTCCGCTGGTCACCCAGCTTTTCGTTCCGGTCAATATCCAGTCGTCGCCGTCGCGGACAGCCTGGGTGGTTAGCGACGCAGCATCAGACCCCGACTCGGGCTCGGACAGCGCAAAGGCGCCGAGTATTTCTCCGCGCGCCATTGGCGGAAGAAATCGCTTCTTCTGCTCGTCGCTTCCGAAACGCAGAATCATCTGCGTCGGAAGCGAGTTGTGCACGCTCATCATCACGGCGGCGGAGGCATCGACGACTGCGATTTCCTCGAGCGCGACGAGATAAGTCGAAGTGTCGACGCCGAGACCGTCGTATTCCTCGGGCAGCAGCATGCCCAGAAATCCGAGGTCTCCCATCTTCTTGACGAGCGACGGCTCGAAGTGCGCTCGCTCATCCCAGTCGGCGATGTAGGGCGCGATTTCCTGGAGCGCGAACTCTCGCGCGAGATTTTTTATCTCGCGCTGTTCTTCTGTCAGGTCGAGAAGGTCAGTAGGCACTACTTGTACGTGTAGAAGCCGCGACCGCTCTTGCGACCAAGCCATCCTGCCGCAACGTATTTGCGAAGCAGCGGACACGGCCGGTACTTCGGATCTCCCAGTCCTTTCTGAAGGACTTCGAGAATCGCGACGCAGGTATCGAGTCCTATCAGATCAGCGAGAGCAAGCGGACCCATCGGGTGATTCATGCCGAGCGTCATGACCTGGTCGATCGCTTCAGGCTTGCCGACGCCTTCCATCAGGCAGTAGACCGCCTCGTTGATCATCGGCATGAGAACGCGGTTTGAAACGAAGCCCGGATAGTCATTCACTTCGACCGGCGTTTTTCCGAGCTGCGTGCTCAGCGCCACAACCTTGTTCGTCGTCTCGTCGGACGTCGCGAGTCCGCGAATGATCTCGACGAGCTTCATGACCGGCACCGGGTTCATGAAGTGCATCCCGACGACCTTTTCCGGACGCTTCGTTTTCGCCGCGATCTCCGTGATCGAGATCGAGCTCGTGTTGCTGGCGAGAATTGCGTCGGGCTTGGCGATTCGGTCGAGATCGCCGAAGATCCTGTACTTGAGATCGGCGTTTTCTGTCGCTGCCTCGACGATCAGCGTGGCGTCTGCGGCAGCGTCGAGAGATTCCTCGGTCGAAATAAAGCCAAGGGTCTCTTCTCGCTGCTTCTCGTTGATGGTGCCCTTCTTTACCTGACGGTCGAGATTCTTCTCGATTGTCGCCATGCCCTTCTCGAGCGCGTGAGGCGAGACATCAATCATCGTGACCGGGAAACCGGTTTGCGCGAAAACATGAGCGATGCCGTTGCCCATCTGACCGGCTCCGACGACCGCAATCTTTTCTGACATTCTATGACTCCATGCGGCGCAACGGCCGCGCGTGCAGGTAGATCAACACAAGAAACATTGCAACTGCGGCCGCGAACCCGCCTTCGGGTCCCCAGCTTCCTCCGGTAAGCCAATCTGGCCCCGAATCGACGACCTGATACCCGGGAGCGAGCACCTTCAGTCCGCTGACCGGCGTGTGAAGCCCGGCGGCCATGAACCAGTTCCACGCAAAATGCGCGAGAACAGTCGCGTAAAGACTTTGTGTCGCGAGAAGAATCGAACCAAGGAAGAATCCCGCAAGCATCACAATCGCGATTGACTGAGGATCAGATCCCGGATTCGGGACATGAAGCAATCCGAAAACTATGCTGGTCGCGATGAGCGTCCAACGCCACCCGACCGACTCCCTCAGAACCGCGAAAACGTAGCCGCGAAGAAGAAGCTCTTCAGCGAAAGCGGCTGGCAGGAGACTGGCGAAACCAAGCGTCGCTGCCGCCCACCAGCTTCCCGCTGGAGTTGGAACCGATGTCAGCTCGTGTGTCCCAATGAGAATGGCAGAAGGGACTGCGATGGTCAGCAGTCCCCAGAGTGTTCCCCTCACCAGCGCGGACGACGCGAGCGCGTCCTTCCCGAGCCAGACGTACGACCATTCTTTCCCTTCGACCCACTTGAGCGTGATCGCAGTAGCGATCAGTATGCCGAGCGGTACGCTCCAGTTTGAAATGAGTGGGACATACCCGCGTGCCGCCCCAAAGCCTTCAATTACGCTCTCGAGCGCAGATGCGACGATGAGCGCCGGCATGAGAACGGCGACGAAAAGAACGAGCCGCCACGGAGCGTGCAGCTTGCGCTCCGGCGTGAGGAGAAGGCTTGTTGCGTCCAAAGCCGCTAGGCGGCGCTTTCTACGCTGAGCGCAACAGCATCGCCGCCGCCAAGACAGAGCGTGGCCAATCCGGTGCGCGCACCGCGATTCTTCATCGCGTACAGCAGCGTCGTGAGCACGCGTGCACCACTCGCTCCGATCGGATGCCCAAGCGCAATCGCGCCACCGTTGACATTGACTCGATTCCAGTCCCAGCCAAGCCCGTCACCGTTGGCGATTGCCTGCGCCGCAAATGCCTCATTCGCTTCGATGAGGTCGTAGTCGCCGATCTTCGTGCCGGCTTTCTTCATCAGATTCTGGACGGCGAAAATCGGAGCGAAGAAAAGCTCCTTTGGCTCCGTGCCGCCGGTCGCATATCCTGTGATGCGCGCCATGATCTCGAGACCGTTTGCCTTCGCGAACTCCTCCGAAACCACAACCAGAGCAGCGGCACCATCGTTAAGCGATGATGCATTGGCCGCCGTTACCGTCAGATCAGAGTTGTCGCCTTTTCCCGGAAATGCCGGCCGGAGCTTGGCCAGACTCTCCACCGTTGTGTCCTTTCGCGGACTCTCATCGGTGTCGACGATCGCCGAGCCCTTCTTGCCAGCGATCTCGACTGGGATGATCTCGTCCTTGAACTTTCCGCCTTCAATCGCTGCGATCGCCTTTGCATGCGACTTCGCGGCGAATTCGTCCTGCTGATCCCGGCTGATCTTGTTCTTCCGCGCGGTATGCTCGGCGTGGCCACCCATGTGGACGTCACAGCTCGCGCACCACAGTCCGTCCTTGATCATGCCGTCAACCATTTTCTGGTCGCCAAGCTTCACACCATTCCGCATACCATAGACGTAGTACGGCGCGTTCGACATCGACTCCTGTCCACCAGCAACGATGACCTGCTTGTCGCCTGCCTTGATTGCCTGGGCGGCGAGCATCACGGCCTTGAGGCCCGATCCGCAGACCTTGTTGACGGTCAGCGCTGAGATTGTCGCTGGAAGTCCCGATTTCAGGAGAGCCTGTCTCGCGGGGGCCTGTCCGGAGCCTCCCTGGAGGACCTGTCCCATGATGACTTCTTCGATTGAGTCGGGTGATACTCCCGAGCGGCGAACAGCTTCGCGGATGGCGATGGCGCCGAGCTCAGGTCCTGATAAAGTCGAAAGTCCGCCGAGGAACTTGCCAATCGGCGTCCTCGCGGCGGAGACGATTACTGGGGTTCGGTTGAGGTCTGACATTTTCCGTTTTCAGGTTGGTGGTGCTGGCTGAAAGCTAATCTCGTGAGCCAGAACCCGAAAAACAGCGGGGAAAACCCTACCGTCGGAAGGACACGACGGGCTCGCCTCGGACTTCGGAACTTCGGCCTCACCGCGGACCTCGGAACTTCGGCGTCACCGCGGACTTCGGAACTTCGGCGTCACCGCTGAGGCGCTGAGAACAGCGGAGAGCGCTGAGTAAAAACAATTAGGGGGGGAACGCCTCCCCGGCCGCATGTGCGCGCTTCGATTGGCGACCTTGCTCGCCGTAGTTAACCAAAAAGAAACAAAAAAAGTAGTTCCGCTTCCTCAGCGCTCTCCGTTTTTCTCAGCGTGCTCAGCGGTGACGCCGAAGTCAAGAAGTTCCGAAGTCCGGAAGTCCCGAAGTCCCTAGAGTCCCGCCGCGACGGAATCCTCGAGTGTCCGGTGCCGATCGACATAGGCCGAGAGCAGCAGCCCGAGACCAATCCCGACAATCGAGACCATCCATAGAACTTTGACGGACGGCGGCGGTGGACCACCCGAGCTGGCTGTGTACGCCAGGAGGAGCAGGAAGACCATCAACCAGAAAGCATACTGTCCTTTCTTGTCCTTTCCTTTCGTCGTGCCCTCATAGATTGCAACGCCAATCGCGAACATCACGATCTCGACTGCCATCGTCGCGGTCGGGTTGTTCCACAGGCCGAGGCCGTACTTCGCGCCGCCTGGATACAACGGCATGTCGGCGCGATGGGATATCCAGTCGAGCACCCAGTGGCTGACGACGAGAGCGCCAATTACAAATCCTCCGCGACCGTCGCCGGTGTAGGCGCGATACCCGATTCCCAGGACGATTCCCCACACGATCAGCATCAAGAGACTGTGCGACCACGGATAACTCACGAACTCGAGAGGCGTGAACTTCGTGTCGCCCGGCGCGATTCGAACCGTCTCGACGCCGGTAGCAACGAGAAACGGCCAGAGAATGTCCGCGAATTGCGCCGCGACAAAAAGAACGGGCAGCGACACTTTTGGCGCTACCCGTTTTCCAGCCATGCCGACAGCGAAATGTCCTATGAACATGCACTCTCCCTGATGGCGAGCCCGCAGAAAATCATTGGAATCGATCCGGCCGAGCTGTCTAAAGCGTGAGCGCCCTCGTCGTGAGCTGAGTCTTCACGGTCTCGATGAAATCGGCGACTGGCATCACATCCTGCTTCTTCCCCGCCCCGCGAATTCTCAACGCAACCGCATCGCTCTCGGCCTCACGCTTTCCGACGATCGCCATGTACGGAACCTTGAGCGTCTCGGCCTCGCGAATGCGGTAATTGAGGGTCTCAGAACGATCGTCGACATGAACGCGCGCACCGATTGCCTTGAGTCTGTCGGCGACTGAACGCGCGGCGGCGGCGAAATCATCGGCGATCGGAATCACACGAACCTGCTCGGGCGCAAGCCAAACAGGGAATGCGCCGGCGTAGTGCTCGATGAGTCCGCCGACAAACCTCTCCATCGAGCCGACGAGCACGCGATGCAGCATCACCGGCCGATGCGGCGCGTTGTCAGCACCGGTGTACTCGATGTCGAATCGCTCAGGCAAATTGAAGTCGAGCTGAACTGTCGGCCCCTGCCACTTTCTGCCAATCGCATCGATCAGCTTGAAGTCGAGCTTTGGCCCGTAGAACGCGCCGCCGCCTTCGTCGATCGTGAATTCCTGACCTCGCTTGCGCATGACATCTGACAACAGGTCCTGCGCCTGATTCCACTGCTCCACCGATCCGAGTGCTTTTTCGGGCATCGTGGAAAGCTCGATCGTGTACGGATATCCAAACGTCTTGAGCATCTCGTCAACCAGATCGAGAAGACGCTCGATCTCCGACGGAACCTGCTCGGGCGTGCAGAACACGTGTGCATCGTCCTGCGTGAATCCGCGGACGCGCAGCATTCCATGCAGCACACCACTCCGCTCATACCGATACACAGTTCCAAACTCGGCGTACCTGATCGGCAGATCGCGATACGACCTGCTGTGCCCCTGGAAAATGCAGATGTGGCCAGGACAGTTCATCGGCTTCGGACGATACGACGCACCCTCGACGTCCATCGCGCCGAACATGTTTTCCTTGAAATTCTCGAGGTGTCCCGAGATCTGGAACAGCTTTTCGCTGACGATATGCGGAGTATAGACGAGCTCGTAACCGTGACGAAGAATCAGGTCGCGCTCGTAGTTCTCGATCTCGTTCCGAATGATTGCACCGCGAGGATGCCAAAGAATCAATCCTGGCCCAACGCGCTGATCGGTCGAATACAGGTCGAGCTGGTGACCGAGTACGCGGTGATCCCGGCGCTTCGCTTCTTCGAGGCGGTGCAGATGAGCCTCGAGATCTTCCTTGTTGAAAAACGCGGTCGCGTAGATGCGCTGCAGCATCTGCCGCTTCTCATCGCCGCGCCAGTAGGCGCCCGCGGTGTGAAGCAGCTTGAAATGTTTTAAGTATGAAGTATCTGGAATGTGCGGCCCGCGGCACAGGTCGATGAACGGCCCGTCCGTGTAGGTCGAGATGATCTCGTCCTCCCTGAACTCCGAAAGACGCTCGAGCTTAAGGGGATCGTCGGCGAACTTTTGCCTCGCCTCCGACTGGCTCACTTCCGCCCTGACGAACGGATACTTCTCGGCGATGACCTTCCGCATCTCCGACTCGAACTTTTCGAGATCTTCGGGCGTGAACGGCTCTTCGACCTCAAAATCGTAGTAGAAGCCGTCTTCAATCGACGGTCCGAAGCCGATTTTTGCGTCAGGTCGCAGCCGTCGGACCGCCGTCGCCAGGATGTGGGCGCCGGAGTGGCGCAGGACGTCGAGGGCGTCAGGGTCGCGCGAGGTCAGAACCTTGAACGAGCCGCCTTTCCGAAGGGGCGTGATGAGATCCTGCACCTGGCCGTCGATTTCGACTGCAAGGGCGTCCCGGAGGAGCCGCTGGCCGATGGAACCGACCACATCGCGCGGCAAAGTACCCTCCTCGACCTGGCGAGTGGCACCGTCGGGGAGTGTGAGGGTCAACATTTCAGACATCAATTATTCCGTGCCGCAGATGGCCTTTAACTTGCTCGTGCGTAAGCTATCGTTTGAGGATACCCTTCGCCACAGGTTTGCCCACATGTCTCCATTCAGATATCGCGATGAAGAATCGAACGCCACCAGTGCGCTCTATGTCGCGCTCGGTGCGCTAGCGGGATTCGCCGCCGGTGTCGTTGTCGCACAACAATACGGTGGAATTTCCGGCCTCACGGCCAAGCTTCGCGACCGCTTCGGAAAGCTCGGCCACGAAGACGAAGAAGAGATGCAACTCGACGCCCACGCTCACGATCATGATTACGACGACGATTTCGAGGAAGACGAGTCCGACGAAGGCCCGCTCGACGCGACGGAAGAGCTCGAGGAGCGAGTGCTCGAAGCCTTCCGCAACGATCCTATCCTGAGCGAGCGCGCGATCGACATCGGAGCAATCGACGAAGGAATCGTCGAGCTGACAGGTTGGGTGAACGCTGAAGACGAGTCACAACAGGCGGTCGTAGTCGCCCGGGGAGTGCCCGGCGTAGACACGGTGGTCAACAGACTCGCGGTTCGCGCCGACGAAGATCTTTTCGACGAGCTTGCCGACCGTTACGAGGACGGGGATCCGTCCCTCACCGAAGGCCAGTGGGAAGGCCGCAGCGTCGGAACCGGACGGTCACATCAGGGCAGCTCGGCCGACATCGACCGCCACGCGGATCCGCATCCTGCGCTCGAAGAAGCCCTCCTCGACGACGTTTCGGTAGACCTCAATGACGCCGAGGCCGATCTCAAGGCAGAGCGTCGCCAGCGAACGAAGAAAGCGGATAAAGGCGGCCGGGCCGACGGGTCGTCCATTGCACCAAGCGGCGTTCCGAAAAGCGATCACGTCGCCAATCCGCTCGGCGCCTCGGACATAAGCTAGGGTCGAGCAGGTCGCGATCTCTTCGCGCAGGCGCGGCCCTCGGTCTTACACGGGGAAAATGCCGCGGTTAACTTGCGCGAAGAGATGACGCAGACACCCGCACAGACAGAGCTACCGCCGCAGTACGATCCGGCATCCAGCGAAGCCACCTTATATAAGGAATGGCTGGATGCCGGAATTTTCACGGCCGATCCCAGCCGGTCACGACGAAACGGGGGAGACCGCGAGCCTTTCGTAGTAGTGATGCCGCCGCCCAACGTGACGGCGGTTCTGCACATGGGGCATGGCCTCAACAACACCGTTCAGGATGTCGTCATTCGCTGGCGGCGCATGTGCGGAGACGAAGCGCTTTGGGTGCCAGGAACCGACCACGCCGGAATCGCGACTCAGAACGTCATCGAAAAGCAGCTTGCAGGCGAAGGTAAAACGCGATTCGATCTCGGACGCGACGCGTTCG
>JADGQR010000305.1 GCA_017881685.1 Gemmatimonadaceae bacterium | reverse complement strand
AGTTGGCTGGCGATCGGAGTCCTGATGAGAATCTCCGGCGAGGGTCGCGGTAAGGCGGCGTTCCGGGCCAGCTGATCTTCCGATCCCCTGCCGCTATTTGACGCAGAGACCACAGAGACCACAGAAACAACATTCAGCCGTCCTTCGAGATGCGGCAAGCATCTCAAAGGACGTTTCTGTTTGTTTTGGGGTTAACTACGGCGACGCTCGGCAGCCTTCTATTATGGGTGAACGCGATTTAGTGGTTCCCGGTTCTCCGTAGTTAACTCCAAGAAAGAGATTCGTGATCTAAAGCAGGGCCGCCCAGCGTTAGACGCTCGATGTGGTTTCTGTGGTCTCTGTGTCAAAGAAGTCTCTGCGGTCTCTTCGTCAACTAGCAGCCAGATGCGCGAAACAAGGGAAAGGGTTGCCGTGAGGAGACCCGCCGGTCACATTTCGACAAATGGCCTGGTTCCGTAAAGAGAAAAAGCCGCGTACTCCACGTCGCGAGCGGCTCGAGATACCGGCGGATGCCTGGGAAAAGTGTGAGCGGTGCGGTCACACGGACCTCCGCGAGAAGTTCATACGCAATCTCAATGTTTGCCCCAACTGCGAGCATCATCGCCGCATCAGGGCAATCGATTACGTGAACATCCTCCTCGACGACGGAACAACCGAGGAGACGGAAACCGAAATACGGTCAACCGATCCGCTCGGGTTTCCCGAATATCCGGCGCGCCTCGCCAAGGCGCTCGCAAAATCCGGCGAAGGCGACGCGATTCTCACGTTCACTGGACAGCTTCTCGGCCTGCCGGTTTGTCTCGGCGTGATGGACTTCGCGTTCATGGGCGGATCGATGGGGTCGGTCGTCGGCGAGAAGATCGCGCGTCTTGGCCAGAAGGCACTCGAGCGCAAGTTCGCGTTCATCCTCGTGTCTTCATCCGGCGGAGCGCGCATGCAGGAGGGCGTGCTCAGCCTCATGCAGATGGCAAAGGCAGCGGCCATTCTGTCGCAGCTTGCCGAGCGTCGAATTCCCTATGTCTCGATTCTGACAAATCCGACAACTGGCGGCGTCAGCGCGAGCTTTGCGATGCTTGGCGATGCGATCATCGCCGAGCCGGGCGCTGTTATCGGCTTTGCGGGGCCGCGAGTCATCAAGCAGACCATCGGACAGGATCTGCCCGAGGGCTTCCAGACTTCCGAATTCCTTCTCGAGCACGGCATGGTCGACCTCGTCGTCAAGAGAGGCGATCTCAAGCAGACGGTAGGACAGCTTCTGAGGCACATGAGTGGCAAGCCAGCCGCCACGGGGTGGACAGCGGCCTGACCACGTACAGGCAAGCTCTCGACGCGCTCTTCGCGCGCACCGGCGCTACTTCGAAGTTCGGACTCCAACGCACACTGGACTTTCTCCAGCTACTCGGCAACCCGCATGAGAGGCTGAAGACGTTCCATGTCGCCGGCACGAACGGGAAGGGAAGCGTCGTTGCAACGCTCTACGCATTGCTGCGGTCGAAGGGCTTGCGCACCGGGCGATACATGTCGCCGCACCTGATCGATTTTCGCGAGCGCATCGTCGTCGATGATACGATGGTGGACGAGAAGTACGTCGTCGACTTTCTCGCTAAGTGGTCGCAAAGAGCGGAAGAGATGGGCGCGACGTTCTTCGAGATAACGACGGCGATGGCGTTCGACTACTTCGTTCACAGCAATGTCGACGTTGCCGTGATCGAGACAGGACTCGGCGGCCGCCTCGATTCGACGAATGTGATCACGCCAGTGGCATCGGCCATCACGTCGATCGCGATCGATCATACCGAATTTCTCGGAAATACGGAAACTGAAATAGCGCGGGAAAAGGCAGGGATCTTCAAGCCCGGCGTTCCGTCGGTGATCGGAGAGCTTTCGACTGACGCGCGCATCGCCGTCTATCAGACAGCTGCGAAAGCAGGAGTCGCCGCGGTCATCGATGCTACTCGACTCTACAGGACGAGCGGCATTTTTGTGCGGCGAACCGGTACGTGGTTCACGGTCGAGCACGCCGGCGAGTCAGTTCAGATGCACACCTCTCTCATCGGCACCGCTCAGGCGCGCAACGCAGCAGTCGCCCTTGCGGTGCTTCGCTCGGCGCAAGCGCCGTGGTCAGTTTCGCTCGAAGAGGCGAGCAAGGTCCTGCCGGAAGTTCGCTTGCCGGGCCGCTGCCAGATCCTCGGGAAGTACCTGCTCGATGTCGCCCACAATCCCGATGGAATGAGGTCTCTCGTCGGGACGATCTTGCAGCTCGATCTCGAGAAACCGATCGTCGCGATACTTGGCATCCTTTCCGACAAGGACTGGCGACAAATGATGGGCGTGCTTTCGCAGGCAGTCGACGAGATAGTGCTCGTAACGCCGCCGACTGCGCCTGCTTCACGCGCATGGAAGGTCGAAGAAGCAGCCCAATACGCCCGCGACAACAAGATCAACGCGCGGATCGAGCGGAATTTCGCGACGGCTGTCACTTCCGCGCCTGCCGCGGCGGGAACGGTGGCAATTACGGGCTCGTTCCACACTGTCGGCGACGCACTCGAAGTACTCGGAGAAAAGGCCATCTGATGCGCTGGGAATTTTCGCACCTGATGCTTTAACTGCTTGCAGCTAAGTCCATGTCGGACGTAGCTTTGAGTAATGGCTCAGGGAGCGTTACCAGGGTTCAGAGACTTCTATCCAGAACAGTTTGCTGAACGCGCGTATATCATGGACGTGTGGCGTCGGGTTCTCCGGCGTTACGCGTTTTCGGAGTATGATGGTCCTCCTTTAGAGCCACTCGATCTTTACCGAAAGAAAAGCGGCGACGAGCTCGTCGGTCAGCTCTACTCCTTTACTGACAAGGGCGATCGCGAAGTCACAATGCGGCCGGAAATGACGCCGACTTTCGCGCGAATGGTCGCCGCACGAGCGAACTCTCTTCGCAAGCCTGTTCGGTGGTTCTCGATTCCGCAGCTCTTCCGCTATGAGCGGCAGCAGAAGGGAAGACTCCGTGAGCATTTCCAGCTCAATGCCGACATCGTTGGCGAGGCGAGTGTAACAGCAGACGCCGAGTTGTTGTCGATCGCGCTCGATATCATGCGAGAGTTTGGATTGACTTCATCGGATGTCCGCGCAGGGGTCTCCGATCGACGGCTGCTGCAGGCCCTCGTCCTGGAAGCTGGTGCGTCAGAAGATGCACTGTCCGCAGTGTACGCTGTCATTGACAAGCGCGGACGTGAGCCTGTCGCGATATCTCGCGAGAAGCTCGAGAAAGCAGTTGGATCGAGCCACGTCGCAGACAAGATCGATGAGTTCCTCGGCATCACTGATATCGACAATCTGTTCCAGAGATACGGCGCGGTTGAATCGATCGCGCAGCATCTCGATCGGCTGCGGGCATACTTCCAGTACCTGAATGCGCTCGGGTTCGCGGATTGGGTCAAGCTCGACCTCTCGATCGTTCGCGGACTGGCATACTACACGGGGATTGTGTTCGAGCTGTTCGACACTGCCGGTGAGTATCGCGCGATTTGCGGCGGGGGCCGGTACGACACATTGCTGGAGACGCTCGGCGGAGTCGACCTCCCGGCCCTTGGGTTTGGAATGGGCGACGTCGTCGTTGGAGAGCTGCTGCGGAGTCGAGGGATGATACCTGCAACGCCGCCGCGCACCGACTACTGGGTTGCCGGGGAAGAGGAAGCGTTGACGCCGCAGGTGATGTCAGTCGCAGCGGAACTGAGAAGACACGACAGAAGCGTCGAATATTCTCTCAAGCCGCAACAGCTCAGCCGACAGCTGAAATCGGCTGCAGCCGCTGGAGCGAGTCACGCTGTGATACTCAAGACGGAACGTTTTGCGGCCGGCGAAGTTACGGTCAGGAACCTCGAAGCAGGAACGGAGCAGTCAATGCCGCTCGAAGATTTCATCAATTCACTGTAAAGAGAAGCAATGGCAGACGACAAGAAGCTGACGAAGCGCGCTGACGATTTCAGCGCCTGGTACAACGAGACTGTGCTCCGCGCGGAGTTGGCGGATTATTCGCCTGTTCGCGGCTGCATGGTGATTCGTCCGCGCGGTTACGGCATCTGGGAGAGAATGCAGCATCAGCTCGACACCGTGTTCAAGGAAACTGGTCACGAGAACGCATACTTCCCGTTGCTGATTCCCGAAAGCTTCATGCGCAAGGAGGCAGAGCACGTCGAAGGCTTCGCGCCCGAGCTTGCCGTTGTCACGCATGGCGGCGGCAAGAAGCTCGACGAGCCGCTCGTAATCCGGCCAACCTCCGAGACGATCATCTACGCGATGTTCTCGAAATGGGTGCAGAGCTATCGCGACCTTCCACTGCTCATCAATCAGTGGGCAAACGTCGTTCGGTGGGAAATGCGCACGCGGCTGTTCCTGCGCACGCTCGAATTTCTCTGGCAGGAAGGCCACACGGCACACGCCACTGAGGCTGAGGCGGAGGAAGAGACGCGGAAGATGCTGAATGTCTATCGCGACTTCATGGAAACCTATATGGCGATGCCCGTCATTACCGGCATCAAGACTGAATCCGAGAAGTTCGCCGGTGCGCTTCGCACGTATGGATGCGAAGCGATGATGCAGGACAACAAGGCCCTTCAGGCGGGAACGTCACACAACCTCGGCCAGAATTTCGCGAAGGCGTTCGACGTCAAGTTTCAGACTGAGGCTGGAGACGTCGCATATGCGTGGAACACAAGCTGGGGTGTGTCTACACGCATGATCGGCGGACTCGTGATGACTCACGGCGACGACAACGGCCTCATTGTTCCGCCGCTGCTTGCACCGATCGAGCTCGTCATCGTTCCGATCTGGCGCACTGACGAAGACAAGGTGCGCGTGATGGAAGCGGCCGAGAAGATCAAGACAAGCCTGACTGGTTGGGAACGCCGCAAATCAGGCAAACTGCGCATCCATCTCGACAACCGTGAAGGAATCAAGCCAGGCGCGAAGTACTACGAGTGGGAGCTTCGCGGCGTGCCGCTTCGTCTCGAGTTTGGTCCACGCGACCTCGATGCAAACCAGTGCGTCCTCGTCCGGCGCGACAATCGGGTCAAGCGAACTGTCACACTCGAGTCGATCGGAGAGGACGTTGCTGATCTGCTGAGCGTCATTCAGACCGACATGCAGGTCGCAGCGTACGAGCGACGCGAGGCCAATAGCGTTCGCGGCGGTATCTCGTACGATGACTTCAAGACTCTGATGGAGGGCAAAGGCGGATTCGTGTACGCAGGATTCTGCGGCAGCGCGAAATGCGAGCAGGAGATCAAGGAAGAGACGAAAGCGACAATCCGATGCCTGCCTGACGAAGAGTTCCGTTCGGCCGTGGCACCGACAACCTGCCTCAAGTGCGGCGGGAAGTCGGTCGCGGAAGCCCTGTGGGCGAAAGCGTATTGACCCCCGTTCGAGCAAAGGCGTCCGCAGGCAGGAGGAAGGCGGGCGCGACCACGGAAGCTGAACCCGGCTTCAGCAGGACCGAGGGAACTCTCTCATGCGATGGAGTATCGCTCAGTGCAATCGCCGACGCCGAAGGCACGCCTGTCTACATCTACAGCGCAGCGGCGATCAGATCGCAGTACCAGCGTCTCGATGCGGCACTCAGCGGAGTGCAGCACAGGCTGCACTACAGTGTCAAAGCCAACTCCAATCTGGCGATCCTCGCGCTTCTGAAATCGCTCGGCTCGGGTGTTGACATCGTTTCCGGCGGCGAGATGTATCGCACGCAGTCCGCCGGATTCACCGGCAATGACATCGTCTTCAGCGGCGTCGGCAAGACAGAGCGCGAGATGGTCGAGGCGCTCACGTTAGACGTGTTGATGATCAACGTCGAATCAGAGGAGGAGCTCAACCTCCTCGATCACGTCGCTGGCAAGCTCGGCAAGAAGGCGTCGGTTGCCCTGCGCGTAAATCCTGAAGTGATGGTCGACACTCCGCATCCGTACACGCGCACCGGCGTGAAGGGAATGAAGTTTGGCATTCCGTTCGACGAGACTCTTGTCGTCGCCGAGCGCGCGCTGGCGATGAAGAACATTTCGCTTGTCGGCCTCGACATGCACGTCGGATCTCAGATATCGCATTTCGACCCCTACGAGATCGGGCTTGGACGTCTCCTTCAGCTCAAGAACGAGATCGAAGCAGCAGGAGCAAGAGAGCTCGAGTATCTGGACATCGGAGGCGGTCTCGCCGTGTCGTATGACGCCGAGCATCCAATCGACGTCGACAAGTTCGGTGAGGTTGTCACTCGCATCGTTGCACCGACCGGCATGAAGCTGATCGTCGAGCCCGGCCGTTATCTCGTCGGCAATGCAGGAATTCTTCTCACCAGAGTCCTGTATCGGAAGAGAAGTGGCGGCAAGGAGTTCATCATCGTCGATGCCGGGATGAACGATCTGATCAGGCCTTCGCATTACAATGCGTATCATCGGATCGAAGCTGTCGTCGCGACAGACGATCGTACCACCGCAGATATCGTCGGACCCGTTTGCGAGAGCGGCGATTTTCTTGGACTGCATCGCGAGGTTGATGACGTCAAACCTGGCGAGCTCGTAGCAGTGCTGTCATCCGGAGCCTATGGATT
>JADGQR010000304.1 GCA_017881685.1 Gemmatimonadaceae bacterium | reverse complement strand
CCCGAAATTCGAGTGTGATCGGAGGACCTCCTTTTATCTCCCTCGATATTGTCAGCGTACCGGTTTCCCCCGGCCGCTGGCCATGACCTCCGGTCGCAGCCAGAAGCGACACGACGGCGCCTGCACCTAGAAGTACCAATCGATATTTTCGCGTGCTGATTAAGAGCGGCATTAAAGGTCTCGACTGAAGTGTCCAATTGAAAGTCATTGCGTGTCCTGTATTATGGGCCGACGAGCGCGAATGATTCCTCCATGACTATGAGGTGGGTCAAGCGGAACTCATCGCTGCACCTCCTGATTGACCGTCGGGATAATGCACTGGTCTTAATCAACGATCACATCACCGTCATCCGGCGGGTGAGCCATGGAGTATGGTATGAATCCCACGCGCCGGAGCAATTATCGCATGTAGCTCTTCGCGATCATCATGTGGACGCCGACGTTGCCATCGACGAGTTCGGTTATGCGCAGGTCTGCCGCCATGGACGCGGCCTGGTATGCCTGTATCTCACTGAGACCTTTCTTTTCCTGAAGTAGCTTAACCATCTCGCGAATCGCGGTCTTCGTCGCGACAACCAGCGACGTGTCGGTCCCCATCGTAATCCAGTGCGTCGGCGTCTCGGCACGTGGCCACTCGAGTTTCATGTCCTTGCGCACGATGAGCCGAAGACGCCCGCGCAAGTTCGTCTCGATTGCCGTCTGATCGACTTCGCCGTCGCCCTGCGCCGCGTGCCCATCGCCAACCTCGAGAAGCGCGCCTTTTACGAAGACCGGAATGTAGAGCGTGGTACCAGCCACGAGCTCCTTGTTGTCGAGATTGCCGGCATGCCGCGAAGGCGGACCGCTGCTGACGCGACCGAGAGCGGCGGCGGGAGCAACTCCCATCGACCCGAAGAACGGGTGCAGCGGAACGACTACTCCCGGCATCACCTCGGCGGTCATTCGCTCACGATCGAGATGAACCAGCGTGCTGACGCGAGTTTGCGGCGGCCCGCAAAGCTCCCGGACGAATCCCGAACATCCGTTATACCCATAGTCGATCGGTAGCGTGATCGAAAGGATGCGGACCTCCAGCACATCGCCCGAATCTGCCCCTTCTACATATATGGGCCCGTTGAGAATGTGCCCGCCCGGGCCCCGCAGGGAGCCGGTGTCCTGGGCGACAATGTCACGAAGCGCCTGAGGAACATCCGCGGGCTTCACGCCGAGGCGCTCGAGTCCTGTCGGCGTGTTGGTGAGCATCGTCTCGACGTCTACGATGTCCCCCGACTCCACGCGAAGCGCCGGCTTTGCTTCTGACCAGTAGTAGCCATAGACCACGGTCGACGGCGATGCCGGCAACTGATAGACGGTTTGCGCCTGCGATGCAGAAGCCAGCATGAAGCCGATGGCAAAACCGAAACGGACAGGAATTCGCATTGTGGTTACCACGGACGGGGTGGGATTCGAACCCACGGTACGCTATTAACGTACACACACTTTCCAGGCGTGCGCCTTAAACCACTCGGCCACCCGTCCCCAACATCGCTCCAATGCTCCAGCAATCAGAAGGGCCCGAGCTCGCTCAGGCCCTTCTTGAATCTACGGACAGGGAGAGATTCGAACTCTCGATACCCTTGCAGGTACGCCGGTTTTCGAGACCGGTGCCTTCAACCACTCGGCCACCTGTCCAATAGGACGTTAGCCTTGAAAAATATCGGATCGCGACGCCGCAAACAACTGACGATCCTCATTCGAATGCGCCCGGCTTCGGCGGTGCTGCTCCGTAACTGCGTATCGTTGCGTCAGGCGCAGCCTTCCATCCGCCGCAGGAGACCGGCACCTTTCCCTGTCGTGACAGCGAATCTGAATGTGACCCGTCTCCGAGATCGGGCGATCGAGATCGGGAACAGCGGAGGCGCGATGGGCCTCTGGTTCGCGGCCCTCGCGGAGGTCGGATATCGCCGACTGGTGGTGCGTGAGTATTCGCTTCAGCCGCCTGTCGAGCAGGTGGCCGCCGAGATCGAGCTTGAGATCACTCCGCTCGATGAAGCGGATATCGGCGCGTATAACGCATTTCGACGCCCATCCGATCCACATTCCGGTCTCTCCAGACTGCGCAACGGCGACACATGCTTCGTCGCCCGGCACAAGGATCTAATTGTCGGCGCCTGCTGGGTTTCGACCGGAAAGGCGTGGAGTGCATACCTGTCCGCACCGATATCTCTCGCGCCGGACGAAGCCTATTCGTACGATCTGTACACCGCGGCTGAATGGCGACGTAAGAACATTCCGGCTGCAGTCACGAGCGCGATGCATCGCTCTTGCCGAGCACAAGGATTCACGCGGATGATCGGGCTGACGATTCCGGAGAACCGTCCGGCAATGACACAACGGATCAGGTATCGTCCGATTGGAGTCATCGGCTTCGTCGGTTTCGGGAAGCACCGTCGTTCTTTTTGCCGGATGAACAAAGGCGAGCGCGCTCCCGGACAGAGCAGAAGGGCGGATCCACAATGGGATGCAAGCGTGACTGCACTCGCGCAAAACGGCCATTATCTCGACGATTTCCTCGCCCGAATGAAGCGGGATGCGTACCTCGATCTCATCCAGCGCTGGGGAGGAGTGCCGTCGA
The DNA here is from genome assembly GCA_017881685.1 of Gemmatimonadaceae bacterium. GTDB lineage: Bacteria > Gemmatimonadota > Gemmatimonadetes > Gemmatimonadales > Gemmatimonadaceae > UBA4720. The sequence goes on along the minus strand of JADGQR010000304.1, from coordinate 897 downwards.
GCGGATGCGTGCTCAAGACAGATCTCTTCGAGGAAGCGATGGGCCCCGACGCATTTCTTCTCGAGCTTCCTGCAACGCAGGCGAAGCTCATCGGCATGGATGTCTCGGAGATCGCGGCATCGATGGCCAGGAAGCGAGACCCTGGAGACAAAGCCACGTATGTGCGTGCGGACACAAGAAAGCTTCCCTTCTTCGATCACTCGATCGCGATGATCATCTCGCCATCCACGCTCGATCACTTTGCGCGCGCAGAAGACCTGGATCTGAGCCTTAATGAATTGCGCCGAGTGCTGGCGGGCGACGGCCGAATGATCGTGACGCTGGATAATCGTCAAAACGTGTTCGATCCTCTGCTCAGACTCGTCAACATGTTCGGTGCAGTTCCCTATTTTCTCGGCAAGTCATACACAATCGGCGAGCTGTGCCGGCAGCTCGAGAAAGCTGGTTTCGACGTCGTAGACACTACCGCGATCGTTCACCACCCGCGACTTGTCGGCGTCGCTTCCGTCGCGATTGTGAACCGAATTGGATCGAAGTCGATCACACAGCTCGTGCAGACGATTCTGCTCCGAATGCAGAAGCTCCAGGGAACGCGGCTCCAGTATTTCTCGGGATGCTTCGTTGCAGCGCTTGCTGTGCCGAAAGCGACTGGTCGTTCCTCAGGCTCGTGCCCCGTAGAGTCATCCGTGCGACTGGATCGAGCCTGGTGACTGCATCATTCCCCGAGCGGATCGCGTGGACGGCGTACCTCGCGCATCACTGGCGCGGCCAATCGTCATTTCCATTTCGCTCGCGTCAGTCGATCGAACGAGCTCAGTCGCGCCGCTTGAAAGCGATGATACACCACGCGCATCACACGGTCCCCTATTATCGCGAAACGATGAAGCGGCTCGGGCT
>JADGQR010000303.1 GCA_017881685.1 Gemmatimonadaceae bacterium | reverse complement strand
TCCCGATCTCGCTCGCCCATGCGGCATCCACGTCTGCTTCGGCCTCGCTCAGACTTTCCAGCAATTCGGCAGCCATGCTGGCCCGCTCATCGAGCGGCAATTCCAACGCCTGCTTCAGTAGGTCGCGGGTAGCCCGTGTCATGACACAAGATCGTAGCACTCTGCGGGATCAGCGACGCGAGTAACGGCCAACTCCTCCTTTCGCTCGGGCGAACCCTTGTCGTCAGCGCTCTCCCTCGAACACGCACGCCCCCCTCACCCCTTCGGCATCACCGGCATCTCCGTTCCCCAGTAGTACCGCTCGAAAAACGGGACGTAGTCTTTGCCGTCGTCGACTTTCTGCATCACTTTGGCGATGTCTCTGGTGGTCAGAAACTTCCACGCGAAGATTCCCTGCAGCGAGCGCATGAAGGTGAAGAACTTGTCGTCGCCCACCTGTTTGTGAAGCACCGCCAGAACGTACGCACCCTTGTCGTAGATGAGGAACGTCCGGTCGAGGAACGAGCTGCGGTCGTTGGGGATGGTGATCCGGTTGGCCAGAGGAATGGGGGCCACCTTGGCGGCATCGTTGGCGTTGGCCCGCCACGTCGAGATCATCGAAGCGTACGCCCCGTCTCCCTTGAGCTTCTTGATGACCAGTGAGGACGAATACTCGGCAAAGGCCTCGGTGATCCACTGTTCTTCAACGCTGCCCATCTTCACCACGTGCCCCCAGTACTGGTGGGCGATCTCATGCGCGAAGCGGTGATTGATCCCTTTCGAGAAAATCTGATTCTCCTGGCTGGAGATCGGGTTGAAGGCTTCCTTCGTGATGAACATCGTGGCCGGCGGCGCCTGCCCATAGCCAAGTTCATGAATCTCGATGATGTTGAATTCCTTGAACGGGAAAGGGCCGAGCCATGGCTCGTAGAACTTGATCATCTTGTAGGCGAGATTGCTCAATTGCTTCAGGGCCGCGTCGTTCTGGCCGGCGTACGACGCCACACGAATGGTGATGTCCTCATGTTTTTCCTCGGAGACGCCGTATCTCCCGGCCAGGACGACGGCGAACTGCACAGGCTTGTCCAGCCTGTTCTCGACGACGTTGAAGTCACCCTCCCGCGTGCGGGCAATGGTGTCGCCCGGTGCGAATGCCGTGTACGGCTGCTTGACCCTTACGAGCGAATGGACCGTGTAGTACTGACCATTCAGATCGGGCTGCGGAAACCACGGCTCGGTACCCAACTCCCAGAAGCTGTCCCCGTGCGGGTGGAAAAGGAAGTCGCCGGTTATCTCGAAGTGGAGTTTGAACGGAACATTGGTCTTCTGCGGCAGTCCGACGAGCAGACTGTTCTTCGCGAAGTGATAGGCCATGTCGTGGCCGGCATCGTCTTTTACGGAGAGGAGATGAAATTCGCGGGAGCGGCCGTTCGTGTCCCACACGTTGGAAAGCAGATTGAAGCGATACGCGTCCTGAGGCATCGAGCGCGGCTGGATCGTCTCCGTGACGGAGAGCGTCGCGGAATCACCATCGCCGGCCGTCAAGGTGTAATCAAGATCGCTGAGAAGGTAGGCAGGGTCGACAAACGAGCGCCGGTTCCGGCCGACCGGCTGTTCCGAGACGATGGCCGGAAACCAGGCGCCCGAGAGCTCCCGGATGGCCGTGCCGCGATAGGGCGTGAATCCGACGAGCGCCTCGGATTTCGCTTCAACCGTGTCGTAGATATACACGGCGGCTTCGGCAGCGTCGATTTCGGCGACGGCAACGGGCGAGACCGGCCGGTCCAGCCGCTGACGGATGAGCAGATGCGATGACGGCCTCCGTCGCGCGTGCGCGAATCTCTCCTGGTGCTTCTTGAAACGTTCGTCGAGCGACTCGCCGTCGCCCGCTTTCAGATCCGGAAGCGGTACACCTCCCGTCAACAGATAGAGCTCGGTGAAGTCGGCTTGGATGGTCAGCGCGTCGCCTTGTTTCTCGGCTGTCCTGCCGAGGATTTTCTTCGACTCGAGCACGACCAGGGGAGCCTCGACCGATTCGGCGGTTTGATATGTGTACTTGCCCGATCCTACGAAGTAGAGCCCGACGATCTGGCCCCCCGCGGACACGGCTGATGCCGACCCCGACGTCAACTCGAAGGTCATGTTCCCGATCCCGATGGAGAGTCCTTGCACCTTCGAGGCAGGAGCGAGGGCCGGATGCTCATAGGCCTCCGCGAGCGCGGCAACGTTCGTCGAATCGGCGTGGAGAGAGAGGGAGAAGAGGAGCGTGAATGACGAAGCGATCAGCGAACGTCTCATGGGCATGTCTCCTGAGTGTTCAGGCAGTCTACGACGAATGACGAGCTACTTCAGGTGCTAGCGTCGAAGGAGGTCCGCCGCTTTGCTGCGGTTCGCACACTGATCCCACGGCAGGCATCAGCTCCAGAGCGTTCGAGCTACGCGGCTTCGAAATAGACTGCTAAACTCAACAAGCTATGAAGCCGTTGACCAGAATCACCTCGAATTCTCAGATGATGGGCGGCCGGCCCTGCATCCGAGGTATCCGTGTGACGGTGGGAACCGTCGTCGGGCTGGTCGCCTCGGGTCACTCGCGAGAGGATATTCTTCGGCTTTATCCCTATCTTGAGCCGGAAGATATTTCCGAAGCCCTCGCGTATGCAGCCTGGCGTTCCGATGAGTTTGAAGTACCACTCTCGTCGAAGTGAAAATCCAGATCGACATGAACCTCACCCCGGAGTCTGAGGACATGATTTCGCCAATCTCTGCTGGAATAACAAAACAAAATGCGCGGGCGCGCCTTCGGACGCGCCCGCGCGGGCTTACTGCACGTTACCGCTCACTTCGTCGATGACGATGGCGTCACTGTGCGGGAGCGGGTACAGGCGTTGGGGCCGGCTGGGACTTGGCCTTGCGGCTGCGTTTGCCGAGGGCCTTGGCCATGTCTTCGACATGCGGAAGAAGATCGGCCGTCTCAGGGCGTTTCGACAGGCGCTGGGCCAGCGCG
>JADGQR010000302.1 GCA_017881685.1 Gemmatimonadaceae bacterium | reverse complement strand
TGTCGAGATGATCTCGTCCGATGACAATCGGTGCGGAGATTTCTCCCGACGCGACGAGGTCATTGATGGCGACGCCGAAACGTGCGCGCTCGCCCTGTCCAAGCCAGCAGATTCTCGCCGGCAATCCCTGGAACGCGATGCGCTCGCGAGCGAGAGTAATCCATCGCTTGAGATGCTCGTCGTGCGGGAAGAGCTCGAGAACGAGCTCGTCGGTGCGCGCGATGTCGGCGGGATCACCCGATAATGCGACCCAGCGGAATGGTCCCTTCCCTTCGCAGAAGAGAGGGCGCACGTACTCGGGAACGAAGCCGGGGATATCGAACGCTCTCGCCAGCCCGCCGTCATGGGCGACCGTGCGGATGTTATTCCCGTAATCGAAAGTGATCGCGCCCTGCTTCTGCATCTCGAGCATCGCGGTTACGTGCACGACCGCCGACGCAGTCGAGAGCTGTACATATCTGACGGGATCAGCGGCTCTCAGTGCAAGTGCCTCGCTGAGCGGCATTCCCGCCGGCACGTAGCCGTTCAGCATGTCGTGCGCACTTGTCTGATCCGTGAGGACATCCGGGATGACGCCGCGCGTCACCAGCGCCGGCAGAACGTCGGCGGCGTTACCGACGAGTCCAACCGAAAGTGCGCGGCCTGTCGATCGCGCTTCGTCGATCCAGTCGAGGGCTTCGTCGAGACTCGACGTCTTGCGATCGAGGTAGCGCGTCCCGAGTCGCTTGTCGACGCGTGCTTCATCGACTTCGACGATGAGGACTGCGGCTCCCTGCATTGTTGCGGCAAGCGGCTGCGCACCGCCCATTCCGCCGAGTCCGGCAGTGAGAACGAAACGGCCAGACAGCGATCCGCCGAAATGCTTGCGGGCAACGGAGCCGAAAGTCTCGTACGTTCCCTGAACGATTCCCTGCGAACCTATGTAGATCCAGGAGCCGGCCGTCATCTGGCCGTACATGATCAGGCCTTTCTTCTCGAGCTCGCGGAAGTAATCCCAGTTCGCCCAGCGGCCGACGAGATTGCTGTTCGCGATGAGGACTCGAGGCGCCGACGTGTGCGTGCGGAAGACGGCAACCGGTTTTCCGCTCTGCACGAGGAGCGTCTCATCATTCTCGAGTCGTCTCAGCGTTCGCACAATTGCGTCGAACGACTCCCAATTGCGCGCCGCCTTTCCCGTTCCCCCATAAACCACGAGGTCTTCTGGACGCTCAGCGACTTCTGCATCGAGGTTGTTCATGAGCATGCGAAGCGCGGCTTCCTGCTGCCACCCTTTACAGCTTATCTCAGTTCCACGCGGGGCACGAACCTCCCGCGAATGCGTCACATGACTCGTCGAACCGTGTGCTGCTGGTGTCGCTGCGTTCGTCATGACACACCTCCAACGAAGGCACGCTCTGCGATTGCCTTCGACAATGCTTCGATATCTGGCGTCAGCACGCGATCAGCCGTGAGCCTCGGAATAATCTTCCGGACGCCGGCATGAGCGTCGATGAGCTTCCTTCCCGGCGTCAGCGGAAGCCGGCAATCGAGTCCCTGCGCCGCGCACATCAATTCGATCGCGAGCACATAACGCACGTTCTCCATGACTCGACGCGCCTTCCACGCCGCGCCCATCGACATCGGCACGACGTCTTCGCGATTTCCGTCCGTCGGGATCGTGTCGACTGTCGCGGGATGTGACAGCACCTTGCATTCACTGGCAAGCGCAGCGGCCGAAACCTGAGCCATCATGAAGCCCGAGTTGACGCCCGCCTCCGGCGACAAGAACGCGGGAAGCCCTTGATTGAAATCCGGATGCACAAGACGATCAATTCGCCGCTCTGCAATTGTTGCGAGGTTGGTCAGCACTATCGCGAGCAAATCGAGAGCCATGCCGACCGCCTGTCCGTGGAAATTGCCGCCGCTGAGAGTCTCGCCGTTCTCGAAAACGAGCGGGTTGTCAGTCGCCGCGTTGATCTCGCGGCTGACGATTCCGGAGATCCACTCGAGAGCATCGAGCACGGGACCGTGAACCTGGGGCATGCATCTCAGGCAATACGCGTCCTGCACGCGGGGATCCCCATAACGGTGGGATTCCCGCAATTCACTGCCGGCCACGAGCTCTCGCAAAAGCTCTGCCGATTTCGATTGTCCTGATTGACCGCGAGCATCATGGATTCTGCTATCGAACGCTACGGGGGTGCCCAGGAGCGCTTCGAGAGACATCGCTCCGGCGACGTGGGCGGTTCGCCACAACGTCATCGCGTCATGAATGGCGAGGGCCGCGATCGCAGTATGCGCCTGAGTTCCATTGATGAGAGTGATGCCTTCCTTTGGACCGAGCGTCAGCGGCGCCAGCCCGTGCGCGCGGAGCAGCTCGGCTGCGTCCCCAAGTCCACTGCCGTCGTGCGACAGCTGTCCTTCGCCAATCAGCGAAAGGCCGAGTGCGGCGAGAGGAGCAAGATCTCCGCTCGCTCCGACGCTTCCCTGCTCGTGAATCGGCGGATGGAGCCGCTCGTTCAGCATGGCCGAGAGCAGATCGACAAGCTCGGGGCGAGCACCCGAATACCCTTTCGCGAGAACATTCGCGCGAAGGAGCATCATCGCGCGGACCTCGCGCATGGGAAGGAACGGACCCACTCCCGCTGCATGACTTCGAACGAGGTTGACCTGAAGCTCTGCGAGCCGGTCGGGCGGAATCGCAATCTCTGAAAGCTTGCCGAAGCCGGTCGTAACGCCGTAGACGACATCGCCTCGCTCGACGATTCCGGCGACGACCGCCTGAGTACGACTCATCCGGCTTCTTGCATCCGGCGACAGCGACACCTTCGCGTAGCCGCACGCGACTTCGTAGACGGCGTCGATCGTCAGGGACGATCCGTCGAGTACGATCTCCTTTCGGTCAGCAGTCATTGCGATCCGCTACTGGTCCGACTGCCGGTAGGTCTGCTTGTCGTAGTTGAACTTGATGTCCGGTTGGGCGTTCAGCGCGATGAAGAAATTAAACGAGAAATTGCCCGTTGGCGTTCGAGTGAACGCGAAGATCGAGCGCCAGTCATGCAGCTCGCGCTGGAGAGTCACCGAGTGGCTCGCAAACCGTTTCGTCTGGAAGTCGTATGTCGTTCCCCACGTTCCTGCCCACTTGGGAGTAATGTGGAAGCTCATCTGTGACGTCAGGTTCTCCTGAGACGGGACGCGAATAAAGGGCGTGCCTGCCGTAATGCTGGAGATCGGTGCAGCCGCGGTTGGGTTCGTAGACTGTTGCTGAATGCAGAGGTCGTACGTGAGCGGACTCGAGAGAAGGCCCTGACAGACCGCTCGCGGATCCTGCTCGACGATTGTGCCATTACCCGTTGGCGGACGCTGACGGTTCGACGTGAATGTGAACGATGCCTGCCACGCCTGCGTCGTCGGCACCGCATAAAGGTTGTTTCGATTCGCGCTTCCAGCGACGGGAGTCGAGGCTACTCGCTGCGAGAGAGCGTCGTCTGCGTTCTGCCCGAGCGTTTCGGTCTGTGGAGACGTATTCGGAATCGCTTTGCCGAACACACGCGCCAGCGCGCCGAATATTCCCGACGAGCCGTTGAAGCTGAACGACGAGCTGATGCCGGTTCTGAACGGCTTGAACTTCGAGCTGTCGCTAAGCGGATTCCCCTGAAACAGCGAGTAGTTCACGTTGAACGTGAAGCCCGGAAGGAGGTCCGAATTCAGGTTGTAGCTGAACGCGTCCGTGGTGAAACCGGAGTGGCCGGTCTTTCTTTTTCGCTCGAAGTCATAGCTGAGGGGCGACATGCCGATGGCGAGAAGCTTGACCTTGCGCTGCTCAGCCGTGCTGCTCGTGTCGCTCGACTTCATCTTCGCCTCGAGAACCTGAGACACGTTCAACGTGACCTGATTCGACGCAAAACTGCCAAGGTAGTCGCGAGGATTTATGTTCAGCGCAGCAAGGTAGTCCTTGCCGACAGTCCTCGCCGGCGCGTACGAGTAGGTGATCTGCGGGGTTATCGAATGTCGGAATCGGCTTATGCCACCGATCCCCGGGAACAATCCGAACAACGTCGGAGTCGCCCCAAGCGAAAAGCTGGGCCGCTTCGTCTGGTGAACCAGGCGACCACCTGTTTGCTCCGTCCGTACCCAGAACGCATGACCGTCCACGTTCTGGAATGACACACCTGGAGAAAGCTTCAGCGTCGACTGCATCAATGACGGCAGGCCGAACGAAGTATTCCAGTCAACCTGAGTACTGTAAGTTTTCGCGAAAACCCGGTTCGTCACCTGAGACGGTTCGTCCTGATTGATAACGTCGATGCGAACAGGCTGATCGTTTTCCTGATCGTTGACGGTGATCGAGTTGTTGAGACTGAATCCGAAAATCTTGAGCGGCGTGCTGAATGACAGGTTCGTCAGTCGCGAGTCACTCGTTAGCCTGGTGCTGTCGAAGCCGCCGGTGATCGCGCGCACGCGATAGGCGAATTCTCCGTTCCGATCGACCTTCAGCTGCTCGGTGTTGTTGACGGTGAGCGACGGCGTCCACTCGAGCCAGCTCGCCAGCGGCAGCGTCGGAGTGCTGATACTGAAGTTCGGAAAGTCCTGCGACACGTCGTTGCGCCCCGGATACTGCGTGCGGCTTCCGCCGATGCTGAACGACGCAGGTCCAAACTGCTCCGCGTAATTGACGTGACTCTGAATCGTCGCGAGCGCCTGCCGCGGATCGAACGTATTCTGGCGCTGGAGCGTCGTGCTCGTGACGTAGTTGATGTCGGTCGTCAGATGAGTCGTCGCGGAGAAATCCTGCTGGTGACCCCATGAAATCGCAGTATTGCGTAAGCCATCCCTTTGGGACAGACGCGACACTGCGAGACGTCCTGTCACGAAACGATCGAGCCAGCGATATCTCCACTCGCCATTCAACCGAACCCAGCCGGGATCACCGGTCGTCGAAGCCGCGCCGCTTCGCCAGTCGAGCGATAGTTGCCCGTCCATGTAATCGTTGAGAGCGAAATAATAGCCGAGGTTGTCGACGTGGCGCCTGTAGGACGGGCTGTTGCGTAATATCTCACCCACACCGAAACGCGGGGTGAGCATCCCGGTTCTCCTTCCCTTTCGCATGTCCTGGAAGATGAACGGGAGGTAAAAGACCGGAACGTCTCCGATATAAAGGACGGCTGGCCTCGCTACCATAATGTTCTTGGAGATCATCTTGATCTCCTTCGACGCAAAATGGTAATCGGGCACTGAGTCATCACAGCTTGTAATGATTCCGTTCCTTGCGTAGAACGCGGTGGACTTTCCTCCGGTCGTGTCGTTACGGAATCCAGCCACCTCGCCATGCACAAACCACTTTTCGCCGCTCTCCATCGCGGTGCTGATGTTGGTGACTGTGCCACGCTTCTGCTCGACGTTGTAGGTCATCCTTCCAAGAGCGACAACGTCGGAGCTGCCTCGCGACGGATCCCGCAGCATGAGCGTGTCACCAAGCGCAACGATCACCTTTGTCGAGTCGTTGTACGTGATCGTATCACCGACCAGGATCGTTCCCGCGCGACCAACAGCCGCTCTGCCCGTCCTGGGACTTCCTTCGAGGTAGAGAATTCTTCGCCTGGCGTCGAACGTGACGTTGATGCCCTGGTATCTCGTCGCCGAGTACCCCGCCTTGCTCAACAGCTCCGACGTAAGGGAATCAGGCGCTTCCCACTTCACTATTTCATGCTGTGCTGAATCCTTGCGAAGCGAATCCGCCTTCGCGGTATCGCCCGGCGTACGACGTTGTATAGTCGGACGGAGCGGCGGACGCGCACCTCCGGGAATCTGCGCCGAGATGGTAGGTGCCATCATGAGGAGCGCGATCAG
>JADGQR010000301.1 GCA_017881685.1 Gemmatimonadaceae bacterium | reverse complement strand
CCGCAGCTCCGAACGCAGCAGATGCAGCAAGCCACGGCTCTCCTTTTCGGATTCCGCCAAGGCGCAGCCCGAAAAACACCGAGCACGCGAGCCAGAAAGAAAAAACGAGCTCCACCTGAGCTCCCGTTGCTTGAGCGACCGCACCAGGAATCGTCGCTGCGAGAAATGCCGCGAGCACTCGCCCGCGTCGCGATGCGCCGAGCTCGGCTGCGATGAGCGAGACCGCGATGATGTTGGCGATATAGGCAGCCCATTGAATCAGCGTTGCTCCACGATCGCTCTGGCTCAGTATCTCCGCGTGAAGCACGATGTACTCGGCCCCGGGACCAGGCCACAGCTCGCGCTCGACGTTACTGGGAAAAGGAGCGACGCTTCGATTCTGAATCCAGTGCTCGACGCGCGGCAGATGATACGTCATCGCGTCTGCCGTCGCCGGCGCCGAGACGTATGCCAGAAAGAGAGCGGTCGCCGCGATTAGCGCGATTGCGAGAAGCTGTGCGCGAAGAAGCGCGTCGGTGTCGAGCGTGCTTCCAGCGCTCGAAGTGTGCAACGCATCCTTTGCGTCGGTCGGCCTGTAACGACTGGCAAGCACGACAGCGGCGGCACAGAACATCGTCCACGCCAGCGCAACACTCGGCAGGTCGAGACGCGTGAACACGCTCAAGACTTCCGTGATCGCAACGAGCGCGACACCCCATAAGACGGCGCCGCTAAAGAATGACGTGCTGAATGCAGAACCGCTTCGGCGGAACGCGTACACAGACGCTGCGAGCGCCAACAGCGGGAGAAATCCTAACAAGCTATAATATCGAACATGAGAGTCCCCACAACGTAATTCCCGAGAGCGAGAGTTGCATTCACCGAGTCAGGAGGTCGCCCGATTCGATACGGGAACCGGCGTTGGACGGAGATGACCGTAGCGCAACTTGCGGCGTCTCTCATCGATGATCTTGGTACTGGGCCGGTCTTCGTGCATTCGGACCCTCTTCGAGCCGCCCCGCTCGTTCCCGCAACGCGAGACCGCAAGGCGTTTCTCGATTCGCATGTTGCACTGTTACGCGAGATCAGCGGCGGGCGGTCGCTGGTGAGCCCCGCGTTCAATTACGATTTTCCCCGTACGCGCACTTTCGACGTCAAGACGGATCCTGTTCAGCTCGGTCCAATTCCCGAGCACTTTCGCTCGACCGTGGCAGAATGGCGCACTCACGTGCCGATTTTCTCGGTCGCCGGGATCGGGACAATGCCCGAAATTTCATGGGGAGACCGTACTGATCCGTTCGGCCCCGAATCGATTTTCGCGTGGCTCGTCGCACAAGACGCTGTGATTCTCTATTACGGTGGCACCTTTCATTACAACACAATCGTGCACTACGCAGAGAGACTTGCCGGCGGCCCGTCGTACAGGTACGACAAGATTTTCGAAGGCGACGTGCGCACGGAATCCGGCGACGTCGTTCCTGGGTCGCTGAATTATCACGTGCGCCCGCTAAACATGGGCCTCGACTACGATTGGCCGGTGTTGCTTCAACAGGCGCTCGATGCTGGAGTCTGCCGCCGCCTCGAGTCGCATCCGCAGATCCTCGCAGCTTCGGCGCGAGCGTTATGCGATCTGTGGGTGAATGCGATGCAGCGAGATCCGCTCGCTCTGCTCGACTCAGCGACAACGCAATGGGTTCGCCCAAAACTCGACGAGCTCGGACGCCGGTTCGAGATCGGCGACTTCGAGCCGCAAGAGTCGACCGTGGCTGGTGCCGCATGACGCACGGCGTTGGCGAGCGAATGCATCGCTGGGCGACGGACCTGTTTCCGATTTGCCGAAGCATCACCGGCGACGGAGTGCGCGAGACACTTGGCTTTCTCAAGAAGATTCTTCCCGGCCTCGAAGTCCACGAAGTTCCTTCGGGCACGCAGGCGTTCGATTGGACTGTGCCGGATGAATGGAACATCCGCGGTGCGTACATCGAGGACGAGGCAGGCAGGCGCGTGGTGGACTTCGCCGACAACAATCTTCACGTCGTCGGTTACTCCGTGGCGGTCGACGAGTGGATGACGCTCGCCGAATTGCAGCCGCACCTTCACTCGCTTCCGGACCAACCGGGCGCGATCCCATACGTGACTTCGTATTATCAAAAGCGCTGGGGATTTTGTCTCAGCGATTCACAGCGCGCGAAGTTGGCTGATGGCCGCTATCACGTAGTCATCGACAGTACGCTTGCACCCGGCTCGCTCAGCTACGGCGAGGTCATTCTTCGCGGAACGGAGGAGAAGGAAATTCTTCTCTCGACTTACGTCTGCCACCCATCGCTGGCGAACAACGAGCTCTCGGGCCCCGTTGTCACCACCGCTCTCGCTGACTGGCTGCAGAACGTGCCGAACAGGCGCTTCACTTACAGAATTCTCTTCATTCCTGAAACGATTGGCTCGATCGTCTACCTGAGCCGCAACCTCACCGCGATGAAAAGCAATACGATCGCGGGATTCGTTGTGACCTGTGTCGGCGACGAACGCGCCTACTCATTTCTCAGGTCGCGCAGCGGAAACACCCTCGCCGACCGCACCGCGAAGCTCGTCATGAGTCATCACGCTCCGGACCACATCGAGTACTCGTTCATGGAGCGCGGGAGCGACGAGCGGCAGTACTGCAGCCCCGGCGTCGACCTGCCGGTGGTGTCGATCATGCGCACCCGCTACAACAGCTATCCGGAATACCACACGTCTCTCGACGACTTGTCGCTCATCACGCCTTCGGGACTCGAAGGCGCATACGACGCAATCCGGAAATGCATCGAGCTGCTCGAGCACAACCATATCTATCAGGCGACGACGCTCTGTGAGCCGCAACTCGGCAAACGCGGACTCTATCCAACATTGAGCACCCGGGGCTCAGGCCTCGGTGCGCGCGCCATGACGAACATGCTGGCCTACGCCGACGGTACGCGCGACCTCGTCGACATCGCCTCGGTGATAGGAATTTCCGGCGAGGAAGCAATCGAGACGGCTGATCGCCTCGTCGCTGCGGAGTTGCTGGCAATAGTCTGACGCGGAGTCGCAAACTCTCGCGATCTCCGGTATTTTGCGCGTTCCAATGACGTCCTCCATATCGAGCTCTGCGGGCACTCAATCGCCCACTGTTTCAATAGTAGTCCCGATCTATAATGAGGAGCCCGTTATCGAGGCGCTGCACTCGCGCCTGCTTCAGGTTCTGGTGCCTGCCGGTGAGTCGTTCGAGGTAATCTTCGTGAACGATGGGAGCCGGGATCGATCGGCAGAAATGCT
>JADGQR010000300.1 GCA_017881685.1 Gemmatimonadaceae bacterium | reverse complement strand
TCAGCGCTGGCGAGACGATCGAACAGCGCCGGCGAAAATCTGTCGTACGGATCGCTGCGAATCGCGCGAGCGCCGCCGACGATCTCGATCTGCAACTTGCCGTCGTTCCGCGTCTCGTCGTCGGATCCGAACGTCAAAAGCCTTGTCGGCGTCACGTCCGCCATATGCCTCGCCAGCTCATACGCGTAACGCTCTGCCCCTCCGATTATTCCGACATGCTCGTCGAAAAGAGCCGGAACAACGTGCGCGACTTGCAGTCTAGCGGGCCTTGGCCGGACCTGCCGTTTGCGAGGTGAACACCTCAACAGAGAGCGTGAATGTCCGCTGCTCCTCCGGCTGAAGAGATCCCACGCCAACCATCTGACGTGCGATCTCTTCGCCTTTTTCGTTCTTGACCGAAACCATCAGCGAGTATTCCCACGTCTCGCCAACCGGAGGATGCTTTACCGATCCTTCGACCTTCAGGGCAGAAAAACTGGGTGGCTTGTGTTTCTCTGTGTGCGGATCCCAGCGAAGGCTCTTCCGGCAAACCGGACACGCGGTCGAACTCTGAAGGATGGTCGCCCTGCAGTGCGGGCAGGTACGCGTCTTTCCCGCTGTGCCCTGTCCGCCATTGCTCATGCGGCCGAGCCGGTCTCCGTTCTTCGCAACTGACCGGTCTTGTTTTCATCCCATCCGAATTCAGCCTGTCCGCGCATGCGCGATCCTGCAGCGACGGTAAGCGAGCCTGCCTTCAGGTCGCCGTTCAGAATTCCCGAAGCCTGGAGCTCGACGCGTGATGCAGCATCGACGTTGCCCTCGAGCTCACCGGCGATCACGACGGTCTGCGCACGAACACCACCGATGACCTTCGCGCCCTGCTCGATCGTGAGATTTCCCTCGACGTTCACATCACCCTTGAACTGACCCGCGACGCGCACGTGGCCGGCACCCTGAATCTTGCCCTCGATGGTGAGATTTGCCGCGATCAGCGTCTCCTTCTGATCCGCTGCGCTTGCGCGCGGAGGTTGGTTGTAAGTCGGAGGGGTTGACGCGAACGAGTCTTCCTTCTGGGCTACGGGCTGCTGCGGCATCGGTGCTGGCTCCTTAGTGCCTGTGGTCTGTTCCTTCCAGATTGCCATGGTGTACTCCTAGAGGCGCGGGTTGGGCAGGGTGCTCACAATCCTGACGACAGCAGCGCTGCCGAACGTTATCACGGGCACTGGCACTTGGCACTACCTGCTACGATTGCCGCCCGAGTGCGCAACGCCCTGGCAGCAACGAGTTTCACCCGCAAGATAGCGGCCTCGCACGGCGTTGGAAGCCGTGCATGAGGTGCTTGCGGTAAGACTTACTGAGGTGTTGGCGCTGGCTCGATGAAAAGATTGTCTACGTAGCACCAGCCCCAGTCTTCCCCAGGCTCGAAACTGCGTACCAGCGCATGTTTCGACGCATGAAAGTGCTTCGTCGCGTGCTTACCCTGAGATTGGTCGCAACATCCGATGTGACCGCACGACAGGCACATCCGGAGATGTACCCAGTCCATTCCAATTTTCAGGCATTCCTCGCATCCGTCAGGCGTTCCGGGATCGACGTCCAGAACCTGATCGAGGTGTGAACACTTTCTATCGGCCATCTTCGTTCCCGGGCTTGTTGTAAGTCGAAAATTGGCTCGGAACGGGTGCCAACGCCAAGCGTATCGCGCTTGATTCTTGCCTTGGTGGCACCGCATGAACGCAATCCGAAGTTTGTGGGTCTTCGCAGCCGTTGCGGCAACTGCCGGCTGCGCCTCATCAGCCACGCTACCAGTCGCAGCAGGAACAGGAGCAAACCCGGTCCTGCCAGCACCGAAAGAATCGCTCGTCCCGCTGATTAACGTCGTGACAGCCAAGGGGTGGCCGGCCGGCGCGAAACCGACGCCCGCACCGGGAATGAAGGTCACCGCCTTCGCGCAAGGGCTCGATCACCCGCGGTGGATCTACGTGCTTCCGAACGGCGACGCGCTCGTCGCGGAAACCAATGCGCCCGATCGTCCCGAGGATTCCAAGGGAATTCGCGGCTTCTTCTTCAAGTATTTCATGCGGAAGGCCGGCGGCGCGACACCCAGCGCGAATCGGATCATCCTCCTCCGTGACACAAACGGAGACGGAATTCCCGAGACGAAGACAGTCTTTCTGTCCGGATTGACGTCGCCGTTTGGAATGACGCTCATTGGGAATTCGTTGTACGTCGCGAACACAAACGCGATCGTCCGGTTTCCCTACGTCGAGAATGAGACTCATATATCAGCGGCCGGCACCAAAATCGTTGACCTTCCGGCCGGCCCGATCAATCACCACTGGACGAAAAACGTCATCGCCTCGCCCGATGGGTCGAAGCTCTACGTTGCCGTCGGATCCAACAGCAATGCCGGCGAAAACGGACCGGCTGTTGAAGAATCGCGCTCGGCGATCTGGGAAGTCGATCCAAAGACAGGCAGTCACCGAATTTTCGCGTCCGGGTTGAGAAATCCGGTCGGACTCGCGTGGGAGCCTTCGAGCGGTGCGTTGTGGGTCGCAGTCAACGAGCGCGACGAGCTTGGCAGCGATCTGGTGCCGGACTATATGACGGCGGTGAAAGAGGGTGCGTTCTACGGCTGGCCGTACAGCTATTACGGCCAGCATGTCGATACTCGCGTGGAACCGAAGAGGCCCGATCTCGTCGCGAAGGCAATCCAGCCCGATTACGCGCTCGGTCCTCACACCGCCTCACTGGGCCTCGCGTGGTCGGACGGGTCAAGTCTGTCTTCGACGTTTGGTCGTGGAATGTTCGTCGGACAGCACGGCTCATGGAATCGGAAGCCACGAAGCGGCTACAAGGTCATCTTCGTTCCGTTCGCCGGAAGCAAACCAGGCGGCCTGCCAATCGACGTGCTCAGCGGCTTCGTGCGTGACAACGGAGACGCGATGGGGCGGCCAGTCGGAGTCGCTCTCGATAAGCGAGGTGGACTTCTCGTCGTCGACGATATTGGAAACACGGTCTGGCGGGTCACGGCTATTTCGCGCTAACGTCTCGGCATGCGCGATCCGCGGGCGAATTCGACAGACGAATCAGAATCCGCAACACAGCAGACACTCACTCTTCAGTACCGCTCCGTGTACGGCGCAGAGCCGCCGAGGAGGATCAGGCTCGAGATTCCGGGTTGGGCCGGATCGTCATCTGCGCAGGGTGATGGTGCTCCAGCGATGCCCTGGCACTGCCAGCCGTTCGTCGATGGCAGCACGTATGGAGTTGAGCTCGTGTATCCGTACCACAGCGAGTGCGTTGTGCGCGTCGCTGACGGAAAGATCCAATTCGATGGAGGGCTGAATGAAGAGCGGAAGAAAGAAGGGCTTTCGCATCCGTTCGGAGTTTTTGCGGCTGGCCACTATGGGATGGCTACCGCGCTCGATCTGTTGCCACCGCCGGGATATTCGCTGAGGCTTGGTCCGCACCCGCGTTATTTCACAGATACGAAAGGCGACGTGCCTCTCGCGTTGCCTGGTCATCTTCAGAGATTCTGGCCAAACCAGTTCTTCGCGGTGTTCGAGGCTCCGCTGGCTGGAACGACTCACGTCTTTCGGCCGGGGGAGCCTTACGCTCAGCTCCTTCTCGTTCCGACGACGCAGGCATACCGCGTCGAGCCCATGCCAGCCGAGCTGGTTGCGCGACGCGAGCACGAGGAAACGCAGGTCGGTACGCTGCGTTACATGCTGGCCAAACACGTCTGGCAGTCGGACACCGGCAACTGGTTCGACGACATGTACAAACAGCTTCTCAGAATTTTTCGGCAGGGTGGCCGCGCCGCAGTGAGCAGTCATCTCCGGCAGGTTGAAGACCGCGTCGCCGCGGCTAAGGCGGCCGTTGAAGTGCCAGGACGGAGAGGCCGAAGCCATTAAGGATGACCCGCTGGCCGTCAGCAGTCGCTGATTGCCGGCAGGATCAGGTCTGTCGCTGTCCGGCTAGTTCTCGTTGCTTGCCGAGTCTATTTCGGCCTGATGTCGCGCTTCGGCGTCCGACATCTTGAGCGCCTTCTTCACGACTCCTGCGCCCGGAAGCCCACTTTCAGCGATCGCGCTGTCCTTCTCGCGCTGGCTCATCTGATCACGCGGCTTTCCGACCTTGCCTGGCGCTGCACATGCCGTAACCAGCACCGTGACAGCGGCGATCCCCATAACGCGAATGCGATTTGTCATGAACAATTGACGCTTTGTCCCCCTTACCAGTCACCAGTGGAGAAGGTCCGAGCCTCACAGAGGAGCCGAATGAATTCGTTTCGCAGCTATTTGCCGGGAAATCTTCATGTAGGGACCGCTGGCTGGAGCCTTCCGCATCCGCTGCGCGATCAATTTCCCGCGACCGGCACGCAACTCGAGCGCTACGCTTCGGTTCTGAAAGCCGTTGAGATCAATTCTTCATTCCATCGATCGCATATGGCGAGCACATATCAGCGCTGGGCCGAAAGCGTACCTGATGAATTTCGCTTTTCGGTAAAGCTTCCCAAGGCGATTACGCACGGCGCTCGTCTCGTCGGATTCGACAACGATCTCCAGCGCTTCATTGGCGAAGTCGAAGGACTTGGCGACAAGCTCGGCTGTCTGCTCGTTCAGCTTCCGCCGAGCCTGGAGTTCGATGCGGCCGTTGCGGAGAATTTTCTTGTCGCGCTCATCGGTCCTGCAACCGCACCGGTGGTAATCGAGCCGCGACACAAGACGTGGTTTACGCCAGCCGCTACGCGACTTCTCCTGTCGCTCGGCGTGAGCCGCGTGGCAGCCGATCCATCGGTGGTTCAAGCCGCCGGTGAGCCTGGCGGCTCTGCTCGAACTGTCTACTTCAGACTTCACGGCTCGCCGCAGGTTTATTACTCGCCATACACGGCGTCATATCTCGACGGACTCGCATTCAGGCTCAGGAAATATTCAAGGACGAATGCTCCGGTGTGGTGCATGTTCGACAACACGATACGCGGAGAAGCTGCCGCGAACGCGTTGTATCTGGACAAGAAAGTGGCACTCGAAGAAATGGGAGCCTGCAGATAGGCCATTGTCGCCGAATCGGCTGGCGTGTGCGAGTACCGGGTGATAACTAACGGGCCATGCTCCTGTCGCTCGTTCTGTTCGCGCAGCTCGCCGTCGCAGGTGAGAGTTCTTACGCAACGCCTGCACTTCGCGATCTGGTGGCGGCCGCCGCAAGAGAGAATCACGCTCCTCCGCCCGAATTCCGCGGATACAGGGCGCATGTCGAAACTGAAATGTCTCTTCTCATGCGCGACACTCTCGGACGTGAGCGCGCCGCGCAGATCGAGCAGCTCGCCTCATCCGTGCTTTGGAAAAGAGGCTCCGAGTACGCAATGCACGTCGTCGGATACAGAGCTCAGTCGCTCGGACCATCTATTTCGACGCTGAGTTTCCTGAGCGGCTGGACTGAGCCATCCCTCTACGGCGAGCGGATTCTTCTTGGCGCGCAGTTCATAATGGACAGCCGGCGGCGTACAAAGCCAGGGCAGCCGGCCCGCGACTCACTCTTCGCTGTGCATCCTTTCGCGTCTGACAGGGAGCGCTTCTACACATACTCTGGAGGCGACACGGTGACGATACTCCGAAGCCCGGGTCGCGTAATTCCAATCGTGCGAATTCGTGTACATCCGCACTTCGTTGCCTCAACGCGTTTCGCCGCATTCGATGGTGAGATCGATCTCGACGCGACCCGCAACCAGATCGTTCGGATGCGCGGACAGTTCGTGGTGCTTGGCAAACGAAAGTCGGGTAAATCGCTGATTGAAAGGATTCCCGGCGTCGTCGCCGTGGCCTATTCCGAATTCGTGAATGCCGAAATCGACCAGCGTTACTGGCTGCCCGCGTCTCAGCGAACCGAATTCCAGACTTCGATCGCGATGCTCGGCCGCGATCGTGCGGTCATGCGCATCGTGTCTAAGTTCAACGACTATCGCGTCGATGACACCAGCAAGGTTGTCGCAGCATCCGACGACTCTCTTCACATCCCGCACAAGACCACGTGGGCAACGTCGGACAGCCTCAGCCGTTTCAACGCATGGCAGTCTTCACTGGGAGACGCGACAACGACTGCCAGGGCGAGCGACTTCGATGACATTGGACCGGACGCGTGGAAGGCAACCGGTGCGACGCAAGTCGAGATCGCGCCGACAAACTGGGACAATCTTCTTCGGTACAATCGCGTCGAAGGGTTGTATACAGGAGCCGAGCTGAATGTTCGAATGCGAAGTGCGTTTCCCGGGTTCAGTTACGGAGGCTCGGCTGGATGGGCGTGGACGGAGCGAACAGCGAAGGGGGCTGCACACGCGTCGCTCAAACTGGGCCAGAACACTTTCGCAATCGGAGTCGAGCGATCTCTCGCTTCGACTAACGATTTCACCGTCGCCGGGCAGGCGCGAAGCGATGGAATCAACGGACTCGTCAGCTCATTCGACGACTTCGACTATGTCGACAGGCGCACCGCGCTGGCGACAGTTTCGCACATCGTTGGATCAGTCGATCGCGCCATCGTGACCGTCCAGGCGGGTGCGGCTGAAGACAGAAGTGAGATTGCTCGTCTCGATCATGGATTGATTGGCGGCGGCAGCTTTCGGCCGAATCGTGGAATTGACCAGGGTTCATATGCCCTCGGCGTCGTCGAGGCCGAGTTCCATCCGAGCGCGAGCGAGGAGTTCGTGCAGCCGGGGTTCGGCGCGCGACTGCATTACGAGGTTGGTCGCGGACAGCTCAACTGGCAGAGATCGACCGTTGGCGTTTCGGGTCGTGAATACTTCGGACCGGTCGTCGTCGCATTGAATGCAGACGCGGGGATGGTCGCGGGAAGCGTGATTCCTCCTCAGACGTTGTTCGAGCTGGGTGGCAGCTCCATTCTGCCAGGGTACGCTTACAAGGAATTCGCCGGCGATCAGGCTGCGCTGTTTCGGGGATATTCGAGCTATACTCTTCCGGTTCTTCGTGCTCCCCACAGGGTGTGGAGGACACTGTATATCCCCGGCCTTGCACCAGGGTTTGCGGTCGGTGCGCAGGGCGGATGGACTCGTTTCTCGAGCGCCGCCGGAAGAGCGTCGTTGACGCGTCTCGGGATCATCGATGGAATGCCGGTGTCCCGGGCAACTGATGGAATCCGCGCGACGTTTGGATTCGGTGCGACTCTCTTCTCCGGGAATTTTCATGTCGGAGTAGCGAGGCCGATTGACCGGCGGGCAAAATGGAAGATCGCGATTGGATTCGGACCTTCGTTCTGACCACAGGTGGCATTTAGTTTTCGATAACCGCCGATCCGAGCTGAATCGTGACTGAATCACGCCGACTTCTGCAGCATTTTCTCGCGGCCCTCGCTTATCGCACGCAGAAAGCGCTTCGCGGTGCACCGCCTGGGTATTCCGACTACCGGGCCGAGATCAATTCGCGGACGCCGCACGAGCTGATGTGGCACATGACCGGACTCATGGGCTACGCGCGCACGATGCTCAACGGCAGTACGTACGAGCCGCCCTGGTTACCCGTCTTCAGTGACGAGGTCGCGCGTTTTCATTCCGTGCTTCAGCAGCTGCTGAATGATTTCGCGAATCCTCTGCTCACTGCGCGAATTACTGACGAGCAGTTTCTTCAGGGCCCGCTTGCCGACGCGATGACGCACGCGGGCCAGCTCGCGATGCTGCGCCGGCTCGCCGGCGCGCCGGTGCCGTCCGAAGATTTTATCTATGCGCGAATTCGCGCCGACAACGTCTCGGCCGAACAGCCCGCGCCCGTTGCGCCGGATCTATCGTGGCGGCCCAATCTTCCGCCGCAGGCGCCAGGACCGCTCCGCTCGCTGGACGACGAGGCTTGACCGTCGGATGAATCAAAAGAGATTCTCGCATTCGATCGTGCTTTGGCTGGGACTTTTTGCAACGGCCGGATGCGCCCCCGCAATCTCCACGTCAGGGTCTCAGGCAACGACCTCGCCAGGCCTGGCACACGGCCTCGCCGTTGCCGACTCCTCGATAACGGCTGCCCTTGGCACGCTCACGCCGGGAGCTGTGTTAGTCGTTTCGAAAGGCGGACGAGTCGTTCATGAGCGAGCGTTCGGCGTTGCTCAGCTCGCTGGTGTGATGTGTTCGCCGGGCGCGACCTCCAACGTTTGCACCACCGCGATTGAAGCTCGCCCGATGCGAACCTCCACAGTCTTCGACGTGGCATCGGTAACAAAAGTTATGGCGACGACCTTCGGCGTCATGATGCTCGTCGATCGTGGCAAGATCGATCTCGATGCGCCGGTCTACACCTACCTGCCCGACTTCCGGGGACCGCATCTCGACAGCATCAGAGTGCGAAATCTCCTGCAGCACTCCGCTGGTCTCGTGCAATGGCAGCCGCTCTACTATCAAGCGTCGAACACTGCACAGACCTACAGTGCAATCCGCGACATGCCGCTCCAATGGGGTGTCGGCGAAGCCCGCCATTACAGCGATTTCAGCTTCATGCTGCTCGGCGACATCGTCGAGCGCGTCAGCGGTCAGCGCCTCGACCTGTTTCTCGACAGCGCGCTCTACAAGCCACTCGGATTGCAGCACACGACTTTCAATCCAAAAAAGAAAGGGCTTACAGAGTTTGCCGCGACAGAGCAGGGCAATGTGTACGAGAAGCACATGGTATACGACTCGACGTTCGGCTACAGATACCGCGGTGACCCGACGTCGTGGAATGGATGGCGTGATTACACGCTCGTCGGCGAAGTCGATGACGGGAATTCTTATTACGCGAATGGCGGTGTCGCTGGACACGCAGGCCTGTTCTCAACCGGGACCGAGCTGCACGTATTGCTCGACCTTCTGTTGAATCATGGATCGTACAACGGCCGCACTTTCATCAGACCGGAGGTGATCGATCGTTTTTTCACTCTCGACAAGTACCAGAACTACCTGGGCTGGCAGTATCCAGTGGGAGGGCCGCCGGGGTCATTTTCTCACACCGGCTTCACCGGGACGTACGTTTTCGGCGATCCACAAGACGGACTCTCGATCGTTCTGCTCACTAACCGACAGAACCTTGGAACCGACGCGAAAGGATTTTTCCCGAACGTCGGCCCGCTTCAAATGGCGGTGACAAAAGCGATTGTCGAGGCGGCTGAGTCCGACGCCGCAAGACACTAGGTGAGTCAAACGGCTGGCAAGGATCGACGGAACGCTGCTTCAGGCAACGCGACCGGGGCCCGAGACTTTGATGTCTCGGGCCTTTTTCGTTTCTGCGACGAAGTCGAGGAGCTTTTCCCCTTCAGCTTCGATTGCAGCACGCTCTGCTTTTGTAAAGCGACGGAAGGATTCAATGCTCAGGGTCGCTTTCCTGTCTGTCGCCGCGATTTTCCATTTACCCTCGACGAATCCATCGACGAGTATTGTGGGCTGAATCACACCGTTCGTCGGATAGACTTTCGCCTTGTATTCTCCGGCGATGATGCGGCGTCGGTCCTTGTACGCGAGAAGCACGTTGTCGAATTCGGGAAGGAATCGAATAGGCGCGGTTGTGTCGGCGGATGGTCTGGGTGCATTTGGCAGATCGAACAGCTCTCGTCCCTTGTCGTCGCGGAACGTCACGAGCCCTGGCCTGAGCTCCTCGAAGACGGGGCCGAGTCGCGGGAGACCGGACCATGACTGTGCGTCGATGACTGTCGCGGGGCCAAAGGCTCCCAGGTAGCGGAGAATGAGGTCGCCCACCGTCGACTCGCTCGTCAATGGCCTACCGAGCCACTTTTCTGCGGAGGTGTGATTAGCCGCGCTCGTCGCCCCCCAGATGCCTCTTGGAGTTACCTGAACGAGCGGCACTCGCGTGCGAATCATGTTCGCCATCGCCTTGCCATGCCGGTCTGGCCAGCGCTCGTTGAGCCGGCGCTCGAGATCGCTGAACGTCGCCGCCTCCTCTTCCACCATCGCACGACCGGTGATCGCGATCTCCTCATGGTGAGCCTCGTCGACGAGTCGCGCATAGCTCTTGAATGCGCCCTCGAGCGCAGGCTGCACGATACGCCGTAACGACAGACAATCCTCAGCCGTCACGAGATGGATTGTCGATCGCATCATCGCAAGGCGCACGACTTTCCGCTTGCGGTACAGATCGGCGAGCTCGGAATGCTTGAATCCTGTCAGGCGGGTCCACAGGCCGACATAGGGAGAGTTCGGCATCTGCGACTGTATTCCGACGAGATGCTCGATCGTCTTTTCTGCCGACATTCTTCGGCGGCGCAGGAGCATCTGCCTGGCCAGAAGGGCGCGGTTGAGATCTCGCGTGGACAGAGCTCCCGCATCAGTCGACGGTTCACTTGTTTTGCGATTCATCGGTGATTCGATGATACTGTTTCAACGGCGCCAAAGGCAAATGAATTACCTGATGACGGGGCAACCACAATGGAATCTGAGATGAACGGCAAAGTCGTAGTGATAACCGGTGCAAGCGGCGGAATCGGAGCCGCGGTGGCTGAGCTCATCGCGTCGAGAGGCGCTTCGGTGGTACTCGTGGCGAGGAGGAAAGACGCGCTAGAAGAAGTAGCCGCACGTTGCGGAAAGAATGCCCAGCCGATCGTAGCGGACATGACGAGCCGGGATGAAGTGAAGCGCGTCGTGCGTGAATCGATCGCCAGGTTTGGACACGTCGACATCTGGATGAACAACGTAGGGCAGGGTATCAGTCGCGTTCCCTCTCAGCTCACGGATGAGGACATCGACGACATTGTCAGGATCAACGTGAAGTCCGCGCTCTACGGAATGCAGGAGATACTGCCTCACTTCAAGGAACGCGGATCGGGGCAGATCATAAACATCTCATCGATGCTTGGAAGAATCCCGTTCGCCGTCATTCGCTCGGCCTACAATGGCGCGAAGCATTTCCTGAATGCGATCACGGCGAACTTCCGGACGGAAGTCCAGGAGACGCATCCGGGAATTCAGTTCACGCTCGTTTCTCCGGGAGTCGTGCGCACTGATTTCGGAAAGAATGCGATGCACGGCGGTCCCGATTCGAGGCAGCTTCCGCAATCACAGAGCGCTGAAGAGGTAGCTGCGGTAATTGCTGACGTGATGGGGAGCCGGCTTCCCGACGTTTACACCAGAGCCGGTGCCCGCGACCGTGTCGTGGAGTACTTCAGCAACGTTGGCGTGGACCCCTGATCTGCGTGCCGGTCACAGGCCGGCATGCGTTCAGACGTTTCTTGCTGTGGCAGTAAGCGCCCTGTACGTTAGCGTCCTCTGGCCGCACCAATGGATGTCTTCAACATTAGGAGGCAGGATGTCGCGCGCCGCACTGCTTTTGGTCATACCTGTTGTTCTCGCCTGCTCAAAGAAAGAAGAGCCGGCAGCCGATACCACCGCCGTTGCACCAGCACCAGCCGCTGCTGCTCCCGCGCCCGCGCCCGCGCCGCTGAACGTCGCCGGCAAGTGGACAGTGAACGTGATGCCAGCCGGCAAGGACACCACGATTCTCACCTACGCGCTCGATGCGACCAATGACAAGACCGGTTGGAAGATCACTTTCCCCGGACGCAAGCCGGTTGACGTGCGCGTCCTGTCGATCGACAACGACAGCATTGTGACGGAGGCTGGTCCGTACGCCAGCGCGCTCAGAAAGAGCGTCATGGTCACGACGCACGGCAGCGTCCACATGGAAGGCGACAAGCTGGTCGGAACGACCGTCGCCCACTACGCGACGAAAGGCCCGGACTCGGTGCTGAATCTGAGAACCAGCGGAACGCGGTCCAAGTAGCTAGTCCGTCAGATGATTCTGCGCGAGTCCGTCATGACTGGGCTCGCGTGGGATCGATCTTCCAATCACGATGGTGATGTTGTCTTCGCCGCCTGCATCGAGGGCGTCCTGAAGCAACGCTTCGCAGGCTTGCTTCGCGGATGTCATCTCCAGCAAGCGCTGCTGAATGCGCTCGTCCGACACGTGGCGCGTAAGTCCGTCGCTGCACATCAGTCCGATGTTCTTCCACGACTGGGGCACCTTCGTCACGGTCGGCGCAGCTTCGGGGCCTCCGATTGCGCTCGATAAGACGTTCGCCCACCGCTTGAACGCTGCGTCGTCGCGATTGAACACACCCTGCTTCACGAACTCCTCCGCCATCGTCTGGTCGCGCGATATCTGGATCAACTCGCCATCTCGCAGGACGTAGCAGCGACTGTCGCCGACCTGAAGCAGATACGCGTTCGGCCACACGCCAAGCCATAGCGTAAGCGTCGTTGCCATTCCTTTTCGGTCGGGATCCGTAGCGGCTTCGACGGCAATGTCCGCGTGAACCTTGAGCGCCGCTTCCTCGAGCTCCTTTACGAAATTCGAGTCGTCCTCGGCGTCACTCGTGTAGTAGCAATCGAGCGATTCAGTGACGTACCGGGTGACGTGCTCGAGCGTCGTGCGACTGGCTTCCTCTCCCGCTCTCGATCCGCCTACACCGTCGGCCACAAGTGCCATGAACGCCAGACGCTCGCTTTGAACAAGAGGTGTCAGGTCCGGCAGGCTCGTGCAATAGATCTCGATGCGCCGCTGAAGCGAGCACACGAGGAAATTGTCTTCGTTGTTGGTACGCACTTTCCCCGGGTGCGTAAGCCCGTAGACGTCCAGCTCCTTATCGAGCGGGCGCCTGCCGATTCCGGAAGCGGCAGGTTTGACTTCGCTGGTCATGACTCGTTCAGTCCGATGACCAGGCGCTGTTCTGCAACGGTTCGCACTTTGGCCTCCCCAAGTTCGCAGCGAGACTATGACCAGCGATCGTCACTCAATCTGCAAACTGGGGGAAACCGCCGCTAGCGCATCATTCGTCCGGCAGGTTTTACAAACTTCTGACCTGCCGGACGAACCGGCCCTAGTAGAACTGTCTCAGCTCGACTCGCGAATTGTTCGAAAGCACTCCGTAGATCCGCACGTTGTCACCGCTGCGGAGGCTCTGAAAACGATTCAGGTCTGCCTGCCTGGGATTGTAGGGAAGCGAGACCGTGAGCGTGCCGTAGGCGCTCCCAGTGAGCTGAAAGATCCCGTTGGTCCGGTCGATGTTTCGAACGGTTCCTTCGAAGCTCTGAACATTCCCCTGTACTCCGCCGACGCCCGTATTGCCCGACACTGACTGGTCGACATGGATGTAGTCGGTGTAATACTGGTTGTTGTTACTGTTGGCGATTCTCGCCGTCACCTGATCGCCGTATTGCAGATTGGCGACCGAATAGTTCTGATTCTGATACACGACCTGAGTCTGGTTGTCGTAGGACAGATTCACGTTCTGGCCGTTGCTCTGCTGAAGCGTCAGCTGCTGGTTCCGGGTGTCGATGTTCCGTACCGTTCCCGAGATCTGACCTCCCTGACCCTGTCCAAACACGCCGCCGAGGATGTTGCCGAGGCCGCCTGTGCTCGAGCATGCGGCGGATGCCGCTACTGCCAATATCGCAATGCCGCGCGTCGCGGCTTGTTGCATCGAAACCATTGTGTCCTCTTGTGGATTACACCGCACTAAAGGCAATCATGGTGCCACTGAGGCGCGATTTGCGTGTAATTCAGTCGCACAGAAACGGAACAGTTTCACACGTCCGGCGAGCGAGTAAAGCGAGTACTGCGTGGCGCATCCAATGACACGCCACGCGGTGCGATTGAGGACGACGTGGCCTGCCTTCGCGCCTAGAGCTTTCTCTCTCGCGGGTCGGGCTTCACGACGAATGTCTGCGTGAGAGTCTTGCCGTTCGCTGTCAGCTTCGCCGTGAATGTCCCGGTGAGCGGCGTTTGCTCGCGGAAAAATCCGGGCTGTCCCTGCGCGGTCGCCGGCGGCGGAGCGACAGCGTTCCAGACGACGCGATGCATTCCGGCTCCGCCTGAAAAACGCTCAGGAATATCTTGCCAGAGCGGTGAGACGTTCGGAATGCCTGTGCTTTGCCTTCTTCCTCTCGCGACTCCAGTCTGGACTGTGGGATCGGTGCTGAATTTTCTCAGACTTGTTCCGCTCGCGTC
>JADGQR010000299.1 GCA_017881685.1 Gemmatimonadaceae bacterium | reverse complement strand
CCGCAGCCGGGACGTGGTTTCCGCCTGAATTACGAGCTTGTCTATTGAGGCTCGAGCGAAGCTTGACCAGCGTTCGTTGTGCCGTTGTTCGATTCACCGTACACGACTCGAGACCGAAATTATTCGAGGCAAATGCGAAAGGGGGGACTCGAACCCCCACGGATTTCTCCACTGGATCCTAAGTCCAGCGCGTCTACCAATTCCGCCACTTCCGCAATCGTTCAAATTAGCTGCGGAAGTCGTTCGGCAAAACGTTCAAGTGGTGCGAGACGAAAAATCCCCCGGTCAAACGACCGGGGGATTCTTGATAACGTACGACCCGCTCAGCCGCCGATGCGGATATTCACGACTCTGTCACCCGCGCCCGGTGCAAGTGAATGAACGTTCAGGCTGATATAATCGCCGGTCCTGAGCTTGCTCAACACCGACTGCAAATCCGCTGTCGTCCGGATTGGCCTTCTCGGCGCCGGGTAGAGAACTTCGAAAATAATATCCTGTTCGCCGAGCTTGCCGTATGAGGGTCCGAGCGGAACCACATCCGTGACCATCACACCCTTGCGATTCTCGGCAAGCGATGCGTGGGACGCAACGTCCGCGGGAATTGCCGAGAGCGATACACCGAGCTCGCTGCTCTCCAGGCCACCGGCAGGTTTTGCCGCAACATTGTTTGACACAGGCGTCGCGCTCGCGGCTTCCGTAAGCTCAGTGAGTCTGACGCTCACACTCTTCTTCTGACCGTAGCGCATCACCTCGAGCTGCACTGTTTCGCCCGGCTGGTGATTGCGAACGATGCGCTGCAGCGAGCTCACGCGCTCGACTGGCTGTCCGTCAGCAGTGATGATGATGTCGCCCGCCTGCATCCCGGCACGCTCTGCTCCGCTGCCTGGATTGAAGCCGTCGACCTTCACGCCGCGGATCTCCTTCATTCCGGCAACTGCGGCATCCTCAGGAGTCACTTCGCGAATCTGAATGCCGAGCACACCAACGCGAACCTTTCCGTGCGCAATGATGTCGTCCATCACTTTCTTCGCGAGAGTGATTGGAATCGCGAAACCATAGCCGGCATTCACGCCTGTCGGACTCGCGATGGCGCTCGTGATGCCGATTACTTCTCCGCGCTGATTGACGAGCGGTCCACCTGAATTGCCGGGGTTGATCGCGGCGTCTGTCTGGATCAGATCACTGATCGAGTAGTTGTTCGGATCGTTGCGTCGTGCAAGAAGACCCGGAAGGCTGCGTCCCTTCGCGCTGATGATTCCGGCGGTGACAGTGAAATCGAACCCGAGCGGATTTCCAATCGCCAGAACCCATTCGCCGACTCTGCTCTTGTTGTCGTCACCAAGCGGCAGAGTGGGGAAGTTGTTGCCCTCGATCTTCACGACCGCAATATCGGTCGTTGGATCGTTGCCTACGACGCGCGCCTTGTAGACGCGATTGTCGAGCATCTGCACCGTCACGCGATCAGCGATCGTAGTCCGGTCGCTCATCGTCACGACGTGGTTGTTGGTCAGGATGTATCCGTCCTTCGTCACGAGGAACCCGGAGCCGGAGCCGCTCTCGACCTGCGGTGCCTGCTGCTGATTGAAGAAATCCTCGAACCCCGGCGGCAGACCCTGCGGAAGCTGGCGCGCACGAGCCGTCGGCCTGCTCTCGACCGAGATGGCGACGACGCCAGGGGTGACGTGATCCGCAATCTCGACGAAAGCGTTACTTGCCTGCGCAAGTGGCGCTACTGCGCTCGCGTCAGGACGGCCCTGCGCGAAGCCCAGCCTGGAAAGATTGAGTCCGCCGGATGCGATGATGAGCCCGCCGAGGAACGCGACGACAACCGCCACGCCCCACCTGGCACGCGATGAAAGTGAAGACATAAAACCTCAAACCCTCTGTGTGAAAAATGTCCTGCTAAATAAGACACCGGCCGCCCCCCGTAAGTTGCGGCCGGTGCCACCAGAAAATGCTACTTCTTGTCGTCCACGATCTCGTAGTCGGCCTCGACCACATCGTCGGCCGCGGGCTGGGCACCGTCCGTGGGCGGCGCTGCTCCGTCAGTCGGCTGGCCGGCCGAAGCCGACTCCGCCGCCTGCTGCTGGTAGAACGACTGGCCGGCCTCGCTGAACACCTTCGTCAGCTCTTCCTGCGCAGAGCGAATCTCGGCCATGTCATCGCCGCGGAGCGCCTTGCGGGCCCGCTCGATTGACGCGTCGATGCGCGTCTTGATGTCAGGATTCACCTTGTCGCCCCACTCCTTGACGTTCTTCTCGACTTCATACGTCATGGAGTCGAGCCGGTTGCGCGCATCGATGTTCTCGCGCGCTTCCTTGTCGGACGCCGC
Organism: Gemmatimonadaceae bacterium; assembly: GCA_017881685.1. Taxonomy (GTDB): domain Bacteria; phylum Gemmatimonadota; class Gemmatimonadetes; order Gemmatimonadales; family Gemmatimonadaceae; genus UBA4720. The sequence continues at coordinate 10,383 of JADGQR010000299.1, read as the reverse complement.
GTTCTTCTCGGCGTCCTTGACCATGCGGTCGATCTCGGCGTCGGAAAGTCCGCTCGATGCCTCGATGCGAATCTTCTGCTCCTTGCCGGTTGCCTTGTCCTTCGCCGTCACGTGCAGGATGCCGTTGGCGTCGATGTCGAAGGTGACCTCGACCTGCGGGAGTCCGCGCGGTGCGGGCGGAATGCCCGTGAGCTGGAACTTGCCGATGGTCTTGTTGTATGTAGCGAGCTCGCGTTCACCCTGAAGCACGTGGATCTCAACGGTGGTTTGATTGTCATCAGCCGTCGAGAAGGTCTCGCTCTTCTTGGTTGGAATCGTCGTGTTGCGCGGGATGAGCACGGTGGTGACTCCGCCGAGGGTCTCGATACCGAGCGACAGTGGCGTAACGTCGAGAAGAAGTACGTCCTTCTGTTCGCCTGTGAGAACGGCTCCCTGAATGGCCGCGCCAATGGCGACGACTTCGTCAGGGTTCACGCCCTTGTTCGGATCCTTTCCAAAGAACTTCTTCACGATCTCCTGGATCTTCGGAATACGCGTCGATCCACCGACGAGGATCACTTCGTCGATCTCGTTCGGCTTGATGCCCGCATCCTTGAGCGCCTGTTCCATTGGAGGAATCGTGCGCTGGATGAGGTCATCGACGAGCTGCTCGAACTTCGCTCTCGTGAGCTGATAGTTGAGATGCTTCGGGCCGCTCTGGTCTGCCGTGATGAAGGGGAGATTGATGTCGGTCGTCTGGGTCGTCGACAGCTCCATCTTAGCCTTCTCGGCCGCTTCCTTCAGGCGCTGGAGGGCCATCGGATCCTTCGAGAGGTCGATCGCCTGGTCGCGCTTGAATTCGGTGACGAGCCAGTCGATGACGCGCTGGTCGAAGTCGTCTCCACCCAGGTGAGTGTCGCCGTTGGTCGACTTCACCTCGAACTGGCGTGAGCCTTCGACGTCGTAGAGCTCGAGCACGGAGATGTCGTACGTACCACCACCGAGATCGAACACTGCAACCTTCTCGTCCTTCTTCTTGTCGAGTCCGTAGGCGAGTGCAGCGGCCGTCGGCTCGTTGATGATGCGGAGCACGTCGAGGCCAGCGATCTTGCCGGCGTCCTTTGTGGCCTGACGCTGCGAGTCGTTGAAGTAGGCAGGAACGGTGATGACTGCCTTCTCGACCTTGTAGCCGAGGTAGTCTTCGGCGGTCTGCTTCATTTTCTGAAGGATCATCGCGGAGACTTCGGGCGGTGTGAAGCGTTTGCCCTGGACTTCGACCGTAGCGACGTCGCCGGATCCGGCGACTGTTTTGTAGGGAACGCGGCCGGCTTCTTCCTTCACCTCGCTCATCTTGCGGCCCATGAACCGCTTGATGGAGAACACCGTGTTCTGCGGGTTGGTGACTGCCTGACGCTTCGCTATCTGGCCGACGAGTCTCTCGCCGTCCTTGGTGAATCCGACGACCGATGGGGTCGTCCGACCGCCTTCGGCGTTGGGAATGACGACCGGGTCACCGCCTTCCATCACCGCAACGACGGAGTTGGTGGTGCCTAGGTCAATGCCAATAACTTTGTCTGCCATATAAGCCTCTCAATTGGTTATGCCTGGTAATCGCGGGTGGTAGAGCGCAAGGGGTGCGCCGCAAATCTCTGCCAAAACGGCGTGCTACTAGGGACCACAAAAGCGAGCCTTTGGCTTGGGCTTAGTGGGCTCAGGGCTATCGGCTCGAAAGACCACGTTTCAAGCCCTAAGCGAAGGGCCCACAAAGCCCAGGCTATTGGCCCTCGTTTGTGGGTCTATGCAGTTCCGTCGTTACACGAGCGTTACGCTCAAACCGTCCGATTGGCAAGGCGTTGGTAGCTGGCTCTCCAAGGGACACCTAAATTCCCAGCGCGGGAATATCGACCTCCCGCCACCACACTAAAGGGAGCACACGCTTGCAGCTCATTCCACGAGATGCGCAGTTCTACGACATTTTTGCACAGGTGGCTGGACGGATGTCCGGCTCTGCGAGCCTCCTGCACGAGCTGTTCAAGGATCCCGCAAAGCTCGAGCAACATGTCGCTTCGATAAAGAAGCTGGAGCATGAGGCCGATAACCTCACCCATGACATCATCGATCGAATCAACCGGACCTTCGTTACTCCGTTCGATCGCGAAGACATCCACGCGCTCGCCGGCAGACTCGATGATGTTGTCGATCTGATCGATGGCTGCGCGCGGCGCGCCTTGATCTTCCGTCTGCAGAGCTCGCGTCAGCATGCCGTGATTCTTTCCGAAGTGCTGCTCCGTTCGTGCCGGTGCGTAGAGGACGCCGTGAAGCAGATGAAGGATCCGAAGGCGGTCAGCGCGGGCAATCGCCAGCTCAAACTTCTCGAGGAAGAGGGAGACGCTCTCTATCACGAGGCGATGGAGAACCTCTTCTCCTCCACCAGCGACGCGATCGAAGTCATCAAGTGGAAAGAGCTCTACGACAAGATCGAGGACGCGATCGACCAGTGCGAAGACGTTGGCAACGTGCTGCAGAGTATCTCCCTGAAGAACGCCTGACCACGTGCTCTACTACGTCATCGGGATTGTCTTTCTCGCCTTCGTATTCGACTTCACAAACGGCTTTCACGATTCGGCAAACTCGATCGCGACCATTGTAGGAACCCGCGTGCTGAGCCCGCTCGCAGCCGTGATGTGGGCAGCATGCTTCAACTTCGCTGCGGCATTTACAGTTGGAACGGCGGTGGCCAAGGCGATTTCGAAGGGAATGATCGACGGCAACATCGTGACACCCGAAGTAGTTCTCGGTGGTCTGATCGGCGCCATCGTGTGGAACATGATCACCTGGTATTTCGGAATTCCATCGAGCTCCTCGCACGCACTGATCGGCGGATACGCCGGCGCTGCCATTGCGAGGGCAGGATGGGCGGCGATCGAATGGGGCACGAAGTGGATTCAAACGCTGTCGTTCATCATCATCTCGCCACTCGTGGGATTGATGGCCGGATTCACTCTGATGGTCATCGTTTACTGGGTTTTCAAAACCATGGCCCCGGCGAGAGTCGACAGGTTCTTTCGGCTTGCACAGCTCGTCAGCTCCGCTTTCCTGTCGCTTGCGCACGGCGGCAATGACGCGCAGAAGACGATGGGTATCATCGTCAGCCTGCTGATATCCGTCAAACCGCTGATGGCAACGCAGACGGGATTGGCGCACCACCTCTACATCACCGGCGACGCAATTCCGCTATGGGTGGAAATGATGGCGTACACGGCGATTTCTCTCGGCACGCTTTTCGGTGGCTGGAGAATCGTTCACACGATGGGATCACGAATCACGCGGCTGCGCCCCGTTAGCGGGTTTTGCGCCGAAACCGGTGGTGCGCTCGCCATCATGCTCGCCAGTCGTTACGGGATTCCGGTGAGCACCACGCATACAATCACCGGGTCCATCGTCGGCGTTGGCGCGACAAACCGTCTGTCGGGCGTGCGGTGGGGGATCGCGGGACGTATCGTATGGGCATGGCTGATAACAATTCCGGCTGCCGGAATCATGGCAGCGATCTCATACAAGATTCTCAGCTTGTTTGTAACGCGGTAGCCGCTCGTGGTATTTGATTCATCGCTGTTCATCAACCGCGAGCTGAGCTGGCTCGAGTTCAACGCCCGGGTGCTTCACGAGGCGTTCGACAAGCGCAACAAGCTGCTCGAGCGTCTCAAGTTCATTTCGATCTTTTCGACGAATCTCGACGAGTTCTACATGGTTCGCGTCGCCGGGATTCGTCGTCAGATCGCTGCGGCCATGCAGGCTCAGTCGCCTGATGGAATGACGCCCCAACAGCAGGTCGACGAGATTCACACGCGTGTCGCAGATCTCATACGTCTCGAGCGTGAGTGTCTGCACGAAGATTTGTTCCCGGCGTTGGCCAGGCACGGTGTGCGACTCCTCACGATGGACGAGCTGTCGCCGGAGGAGTGGCAGACTGTCGATGCGTTCTTCGAGTCGCAGATCTTCCCGGTGCTGACCCCGCTTGCTGTCGATCCGAGTCATCCATTTCCATACATCTCGAATCTTTCGCTCTCCCTGGCGGTGCGTCTTCGAAACCCTGAGACAGGGATCGAGGAATTCGCGAGAGTAAAAGTTCCGAAGAGCATCCCTCGCTGGGTTCCGACCGGCGTTCCGAACACATTCATCCCACTCGAGAAGGTCATCGCCGCTAACCTGTCGGCGCTCTTTCCGGGAATGGAGATCGCCGGCTCGAATGTCTTTCGCGTAACGCGTTATTCGGATCTCGAGCTGTCGCACGCCGAAGAGCCGGAAGACCTGATGGCGCTGATCGAGGAGCAGGTCTTTCAGCGCCGCTTCGCGGAGGTCGTGCGCGTCGAGATTGAAACTGGAACGCCACCAGAGCTTCAGGTGCTGCTTCTCGATGAGCTGAGAGAAGATCAGGCCGCTGACCTTCCGTCGCTTCCCGACATCGAGCTCGTCGAGACTGGCCCGCTGCTGGAGCTGGGCGACCTGATGGCACTCGCCACTCTCGACATTCCGGAGTTGCGCGACGCTCCATTTCTGCCGGTTGTTCCTCGCGAGCTGAGAGACACGTCGCGCTCGATATTCGACGTGATCAAGGAAAGGGACATCCTCGTTCACCATCCGTTCGATTCGTTCAGTGCGTCGGTGGAGCAATTCATTACTGCCGCTGCGCTCGACGAAAACGTCCTGGCGATCAAGATGACTCTGTACAGGACGTCTGGAGACACGGCGATCGTTCGCGCGCTAACGGAAGCGGCAGAGCGGGGCAAGCAGGTGGTCGTGCTGATCGAGCTCCAGGCTCGCTTTGACGAAGCAAACAACATCACCTTCGCGCGCACGCTCGAAAGTTTCGGTGTCCACGTCGCGTACGGGTTGGCTGGACTCAAGACACACACGAAGACGACGCTCGTCGTTCGCAAGGAAGGCGATGGAATCAGACGCTACGCGCACATCGGGTCGGGGAACTACAACTCGAAGACGGCGCGGCTCTACACCGATATCGGGTTGCTGACGTGCAGTCCGTCGATGGGCGCCGATCTAAGCGATCTCTTCAACGCGCTCACGGGTTTCTCGAGACAGCGGCTTTACCGGAAGCTCCTCGTTGCCCCTGGAGACATGCGCCAGCGCTTCCGCGAGCTGATCGATCGTGAGACGGAGCATGCCAGAGAAGGGAAGGGCGGCAGGATCATCGCGAAGATGAATGCCCTCGTCGATGGCGATACGATCGAGGCGCTGTATCAGGCGTCCCAGGCTGGCGTCGACATCGACCTCATCGTGCGAGGCATCTGCTGTCTGCGCCCGGGCGTGACTGGCGTGAGTGATCGAATTCGCGTGATCAGCATCATCGGCCGCTTTCTCGAGCATTCGCGGATTTTCTATTTCGGAAACGCCGGACACGAAGAGTTCTATTTCGGATCAGCGGACTGGATGCCGCGCAACTTCGACAGAAGAGTCGAAGCGGTTGCGCCCGTCGATGACAAGTCCCTTCACCCTCGGCTCCGCTCGCTGCTCGAGACTCAGCTGAGTGATAACCGGCAGGCGTGGGAGCTGAAGCCGGATGGCTCGTACATTCAGCGCACTCCTCGCCCTGGTGAAGAGACTCGAGCCACACACGAAATTCTGCTGCACGATAGCTGGGGCATGAAGGTCGAAGACACTGCCGCGGTGCCGAATGCAGCACCCGCCGGAGAGGGCGCGACGAAAACCTAATCGACGGGAGTCCCGTCGTCTTCGTGTGTGAAAATCGCTCCCCCGGGAGCGACGATCTCAACGGGAACACCGGCATATTCGGCGAGCATGCGTGACTTCTTGCTTGCTCCCCAGAGCTCGAGTCGAATGCTAGCCGCTTTCGGCGATGGGACGGCGGTGAGTCTGATCGCACGGTCGAGCCAGCGAACGCGAATGTCATCGACTGCTCCTGCATGGCCACGGTCGAATCCGTCCGCGACGCGGAGGAGCGCGGCCAATCGTGTGACTCTCTGCCGCGCTGATGCGCTCAACGGTCCGAAATTGTTGTGCGACTTCTTTGGCTCAGCCCCGCGATGATAGCGGGCGACATTCGCGATGATCACCTGCTCGATGGGCGTCATCCCCAGCAACTCGGCATGCGTGATGAGGTGATACGAATGCTTGTGGTGCTTGTCGTAGTTGATGTGATATCCGATGTCGTGAAGGAGCGCGGCATCTGCCAGCAGCTGCCTTTCCTCCGGTGCGCAGCCGAGACGAACGCCGATCGAATCGAAAAGTCGGAGGGCAAGCTTCTGAACGTGGCGTGCGTGCGGCTCCTCGAAATGCGAGCGCTGCGCGAGGGCGCGAACCGAGCGTTCTCTCGCTTCACCCGGATCGGCAGGCTTTGGTGTAACCCTCGCCAGCTCGAGAAGAATTCCTTCTCTGATTCCGTAGCCCGAGACGACAATCTCCTTTGCCTCGAAGTGCGCAACGACTTCAGCAATCGCGGCGAGTCCGGCCGTGATGATGTCGGCACGTCCTGCATTGAGTCCCGGAACCGCAAGGCGTTCTGCGGGAGACAACGCGCTCAGATTGTCGACGATGTGCTCGAGCTCGACGCGAGCGACGCGAGTTCCGTGAACCGTTCGCGCTGTCTGAACTCCATGCCGCGCCAGTACCATTCCGCCGAGGTTGGTGAATGTGCCGCCGGATCCGATGAGCTGAGCGCCTGTCCATTCCTTCCCGGGAATCTCTGCTTTCAATCTCTTCCGCACGGATCGGCGAAGCTTTTCCATGGCGCGCGGAGTGATTCCCTTGCTGAAGTATTTCTCCGTCAGTCTGATCGCTCCGAACGGAAGCGAGATAAGTCGCTCGACAAGTCCGTCGGCGCTGAGGGCCAGCTCGAGCGAGCCGCCTCCGATATCAACCACGACTGCCCGGCCAGCCGCAAGATCGAAGTGAGCGAGCGCGCTGAGGAAGCTGAGTCTCGCCTCGTCGATTCCGTTCAGCACGCTCACGCGCATGCCGGTTTCTTTCTGAACCAATCCGAGCCACTCGGCCCCGTTGGATGCTTCGCGGACAGCGCTCGTCGCGACTACTCGTCGTCGTTTCGCGCCGAGCTGTTTGCCGAGCGCCGACATGCGATTCAATGCCGCGAGCGCAGCCGACATGGAGTGTGGGCTCAGCCGGCCGGTCTCGTGAATGCCTGCGCCGAGACGCGGGGCGGCTTTCATTTCGTCGACTACTCTGATCGCCCCGTCCGGTGAGACGTCTGCGACTGTCTGGCGAATTGAGTTCGAGCCGATGTCGATCGCTGCTATGCGGACGTCGTCCTGCGCCGTGCTGGTTCTGGTGCGCGGGTGCGGCTTCTCGTCAGCGGGTGGCTTCGGCTTGTCGGGCATGTCAAGGGAAGATAACTCTCAACGCCTCGAACACTTCAGCGGGGAGCGATGCTGGTAGTGGGTCAGTTTGAGATGGAGCCGTTCATTGGTCGATTACGGATTGAGGACCCTTGCGGACTCAGGACTAACGGCCATCGACAATCGACTACTAAGTGCGGATCGAGGACTGGCGGAAAAACGATTGTTGGAAGGGGATTTCGGCCTGGCCGGTGGTGAAGGACGAGCGCGGCCGCTCGAATGAAGTAACAACCCTGGCACGTGGGCCTGCTCATCCTTAATCCGTACTTAGTCGTCGATCGTTGATGGCCGTGAGTCCTGAGTCCGCAAGGGTTCTCGATCCTAAGCCCTGAGGAGGCCAAAGTGACCCGCCACCCGGCCATTTAGGCTTTGATCGCGTCGGGCTCAGAAGGGAAGAACGACGCGATCGCTGTTCCTTCACCCAATCGGCTGGTCGCTCGCACTCGGCCGCCGTGAGCCTCGGTCATGTGTCTGACGATCGCGAGTCCGAGTCCTGTTCCCCCGTGCTCGCGCGATCTTCCTGCGTCAACGCGATAGAAGCGCTCGAAGATCCGCGTGAGGTGATCGGGAGCGATGCCTGCGCCGGTGTCGCGAACTCCGACCCATGTGCCGTTTTGGTCGGGCTCGCTGAACACCGTGATGACTCCCTGGCTTGTGTGGCGGATCGCGTTGTCGACGAGGTTCGAAAGGATCTGAAGAATGGCGGTGCGGTCAGCGTAAGCCGTCTGGGCATTGGCGGGAGTGTAGGTTCGTATCGTCAGTCCCTTCGCTCTTGCGGACGGCTCCAGAGCGCCAACGACTTCGGCAATCACTTCGGGAACGTTCACCTGAGTCGGTTTTGGAATCCAGCCGCCTGATTCGATTCGAGAGAGGTCGAGAAGGTCGTCGACGATTCTCTGCATTCGCCGCGTGTTCTCGAGAATCATTCCCGCAAATTCTTTTCGCGTGGCGGGCGGCGGATCATCCTCTGCAAGAGTCTCGGCGAACCCGCCGACGATCGTCAGCGGCGTGCGAAGCTCGTGAGAAACGTTCGCGACGAAATCGCGTCGTGTTTTCTCGAGTGATTCGAGCTGGGATGAGAGGCGGTGCAGAGAATCAGCCAGCTCTCCTACTTCACCTGGCGCTTTCGTAAGAGGCCGTTCCTCGAAGTCGCGTGCAGCAAGCGCTTGCGCGACGTCACGAAGGGCAATGATCGGTCGAGACACATTCCGCGCGAAAAGAAGCGCGACGATCATCGCTCCGATCAGCGCGATGATGCCCGCAGTGATGATGTCGCGCTGTGCGCTGTCGAATATCGCATCGACTGACGCGGTGCCGATCGATACTCGCGCGATCCCGCTTCCCGCCCGAACCGCGGCGTACACCTCATCGTCGCCCCGCGACGGACTTCGCCTACGCGATATTCCGGTTCCACTCCCGTGAGCCTGTATTACTTCCGGACGTTTCGAGTGGTTCTGAAGATGTCTGAGAAGGTCGCCGTCGAATTCGGAATCACCGACGACGACGCCGGATGAATCGATGAGAGTCACCCGCCGCTGAAGCGCTTTTCCGGCGGCGTTTGCGAGCGAGTCGGGATCTCTTCCTGGTGTCCACTGAGTCGCCACAAGACGCGCTTCGCGGGCGAGATTCGCTGAATTTTCGTCACTTATGTTCTTTCTGAGCCGGCTATCGACAATCGACGCGATCGCGACGACGAGAACCGTGATGAGGAGGAACGAATAGAGAAGAAGCCTCTGCGCCAGCCTCACGCGCTGGACCTTGCCTCATCGTTCAATCGGTATCCGAAACCTCTTACGGTTTCGATCAGGTCACCTGCTGAGCCGAGCTTCGCGCGAAGTCGCTGAACATGCATGTCGACCGTGCGCGTTTGAATGTCCGGCGCAGCTTCCCAGACGTTTTGCAGGAGATGAGACCGGGCCTGCACCCGTCCTTTTCTCTCGGCGAGGAGCAGCAGCAACTTGAACTCCGTTGGTGTCAGCTCGACTTCTTCGCCGGAGACCGTCACGCGGTGCGCAGTCCGATCGACAGAAATCGTTCCGATCGAAACGATGTCGTGGCCGGAGACCGTTGGTCCGATCCGCCTCAGAATCGCCTTCACACGGAGAACCAGCTCCTGTGGACTGAAAGGCTTCGTCAAATAGTCGTCGGCGCCGAGTGACAGTCCCTCGATTCGGTCCTGCTCGTCGCGACGGGCGGTGAGCATGAGCACAGCTACGTCGCGCGTTTCATCACGCGCTCTCAGTTTCTCGAGGACTTTGAATCCGGAAATATCGGGAAGCATCAAGTCGAGAATGACGAGCGACGGCTGCTCGCGGCGGGCCAGATCAAGCGCTTCCGCGCCGGTCGTCGCGGTGACTACGCGATACCCCGATTTGGCGAGATGATATGCGACGAGAGCGACGATGTGCGGCTCATCGTCAACGACGAGCACCAGGTCGTTGCCCGCCGGCTGCTGTTCCATGGATTTAAAGTTGGTCGGCCATACGGAGGGGGTCAACGCAATGTCTGTCACGATTCGGTGACGGAAGCCCCCGAAGCCGGATTCCGGTCAGGCGATCAGCGTGGTGCTTTCGTCAACATGTACGCGACCACCTGCTGGGCGATCCAGTCTCGCACGTCTTCGCTGTAGTGCAGCTGGTCGCCGATGTTGTCGAGGCTGCTGCGCCACGTTAGACCGTTATCATCGGACGTCCTTTGCGCGATGTCAACGATGAAAACGCCTCGTTGTGCCGCTATCTGCCGAATCTGGATATTCACGAGAACTATCGCGACGCTTGTGCTCGGGCGAGGTGCCAGCGTCGTCAGGATGAAATGATCGAGACTGTGCCCCGCCGCGATCCACTGATCGATCATCCAGTTGATGTTGGCCGCAGTCTGATCGGCGCCGAGTCCTGAGTTCGAATCGTTCGTGCCCATCGACACGTAAACGAAGTCATCAGGGCCGGGAACGTATGCGCCCACTCGTTTGATTGAACCGAATCCGTACGTCGGGCCCGTTTCACCACCATCCCACGGG
>JADGQR010000298.1 GCA_017881685.1 Gemmatimonadaceae bacterium | reverse complement strand
GCTGCCTCCACCGCGAAGTAAGTCAAAATGAAATCGGCACCGGCGCGGCGGATTCCCAGCAACGATTCCATCATGACACGCTCCCGATCAATCCACCCACGCTCGGCAGCCGCGCAGATCATCGCATACTCACCGCTCACCTGATACGCGGCGACCGGATATCCAGTCTCGATCTTCACGCGCGAAATGATATCGAGATAGGGACCTGCCGGCTTCACCATCACCGCGTCGGCGCCCTCGTCGATGTCGGCGAGAACTTCTCTCAGCGCCTCATCTGAATTACCGGAGTCCATCTGATATCCCTTCCGATCACCCGACTTTGGCGCTGACTCGGCCGCTTCGCGAAACGGACCGTAGTAACCGGAGGCGTATTTCGCCGCGTAACTGAGTATCGGCGTGTTCTCGAATCCACTTGCGTCGAGCGTCGAGCGAATGGCACCGACACGGCCGTCCATCATGTCGCTTGGGGCGACCACATCTGCACCAGCCTGCGCGTGAGACAGCGAAACCCGCGACAGAAGCTCGAGCGTCGCGTCATTGACAACCTCGCCGTTCTCCAGGATCCCGCAGTGACCGTGATCGGTGTACTCGCACATGCAGACGTCGGTGATCACGACGAGATCGGGCAGCTCCTTTTTGAGAAGCCGAACGGCCTGTTGCACTGCACCATTCTCGGCCCAGCCTTCAGAGCCGGTTGCGTCCTTCACATCGGGAATTCCGAAGAGAATGACCCCGCCTACTCCAGCCTCGGCGGCAGCGGTCGCGTCCTTCAGCAATTCATCGGGCGATGTCTGCGCGACTCCAGGCATGGAGTCGATCGGACGCCGGAACGCGCTTCCACGGCGAACGAAAACCGGAAGAACAAGCTGGGATGGAAGCAGAGTCGTTTCGCGGACGAGCCGGCGAAGCGGCTCCGTTCGCCGAAGACGGCGACCTCTGTAAATCGGAAATTGTGGCATCGGTTATTCCGGCTGCGGCGATATCAGCTGCTGGGAATTTCTCAGCTCCATCAACAAGCTCGTTGCGCCGCGCGTTCGCAAGTCCGCAGCGAGCGCAGCGCCTGACTCCTCGGGTGAGTCTGTATTGACGGGTATCGACCCGCGAACGGGGTCTCGTCCAAGTACATCGCTGACAAATCCGTGAAGCACGAGCGCACCTTCGGCATCTCGAGCCGCGAGCGCACCAATCGGAACCTGGCAACCGCCCTCGAGCGCGGAGAGAAATGCGCGCTCGGCGCGCACGGCGATGTCGGTCGGAGCATGATGCAGAGGACGCAGCAGCTCGCGCATTTCCTCGTCGTCGGACCGTATCTGCACCGCAATCGCACCCTGACCTGCAGCGGGAAGCCAGTCCGGTGGCTCGAGAAACTGCGTGATGTGCTGTCGAGCGTTTAGACGAATGAGCCCGGCGGCGGCGAGAATCGCGGCGTGAACCTGCCCCTGGTCAACCTTCTTGAGGCGAGTCGGAACGTTGCCACGAAGTTCTGCGACCTCGAGATCTGGTCGGAGAGCCAGAAGCTGCGCGCGCCGGCGAAGACTCGACGTGCCGACACGTGAGCCGGCAGGAACTGACATGAGACTGTCCGCCTGCGTGACGGAATTCACGACGAGCACATCGCGCGGATCTTCGCGCTCGAGTATCGCGCCAAGCTCGAGACCTTCGGGACTCTCGGTCGGTAGATCCTTCAGCGAGTGAACGCAGCAATCGACTTTCCCCTTCGACAGCGCGATTTCGAGCTCGTGAGTGAAAAGACCTTTCGCGCCGATCGCGCTCAGCGGCTCATCGAGCTTCTTGTCGCCGACAGTCTTGAACGTCACCAGCTCGCATGTGAGCCCGGCTTCTTCGAGCGCGTTCTGGACAATCCGCGCCTGACGCAACGCAAGCTCGGACGAGCGCGTGCCGATGCGAATTGAACGATCGTTCAAGAGAGCGCCCGAAGAACTGCGGCCACCAATCCGTCGGTCGTCGATTCGGTCGCTTCGCAGAGCAGCTCGATTCCGGCAGCATTGATCGCCTCGGTCGTCTGGGGACCGATCGACGCAGCACGAGTCTTCAACGCCAGATCTTCACCGACAACGTCTACATAGCTTCGAACCGCTGAAGCAGACGTAAAGGTCACGACGCTGACTGTGCCCTCTTCGATTGCGCGCCTGAGCTTCTTCGCGCCGGTTCCATCCTGAATCGACCGGTACGCCGCGATGACGTTCACATCTGCGCCGAGTGCGGTGAGTCCGTCAGGAAGAACTTCGCGGGCGCCTTCGGCGGTGACATAGAGAACTCTCGAACCGCTCACATCGTCGCGTTCCGAAAGCTTTTCCAGCAGACCCTCTGCGACAAATCGTTCGGGAATCACATCGACGGCGATCCCGTGCTCGAGCAGGGCTCCCGCTGTCGCGGGACCAACCGCGCCGATCTTCAGTCCGGCCAGCGCACGCGCGTCGCGGCAGCCGCCAAGCAGCTGCTCCCAGAATATCGCGACGGCATTTCTGCTCGTGAAGATGAGCCACGAATATTCGTCGAGATTTTTCAATTCTTCGCGCAGGGGCGACAGATCGAGCCGCGCGATCTGTGTCGCTGGCATCTCGATAACGTCTGCGCCGAGATCGGCGAACTTGTCGCTCAGCACGGTGGACGTCTGCGCTGCTCGCGTGACAACGATCTGCCTGCCGAAAAGCGGACGAGTCTCGAACCAGCTTATCTCGTCGCGAAGCACGACAGCCCATCCGATCACAGTGATGACGGGAGCGGAGATTCCCTGCTTCGCCGCCTCGTCCGAGAGTGTGGCCAGCGTCGCGACAACAGTGCGCTGTCTTGAAACAGTTCCCCATTGAATTGCCGCAGCAGGAATCTCGGGCGGCATTCCCCCTTCGATCAGCGCCGCAGCGATCGCCGGGAGTGTTTTCACTCCCATGTACAGCACGATCGTTCCGCCGGCCTGCGCGAGAGCTTTCCAGTTCGTCTGCGTCGTCGCCTTGCCGGGATCTTCATGTCCCGTGACGAACGTGACTGACGTGCTAAGCCCGCGATGGGTGACGGGAATTCCTGCATATGCAGGTGCCGCGATCCCTGCGGTAATGCCAGGAACCACTTCGAATGGAATCGACGACTCGTTAAGCGCCTGAGCTTCTTCACTGCCGCGTCCGAACACGAACGGATCGCCGCCCTTCAGCCGAACGACCTTCTTGCCTTCTCTCGCGAGCTTCACGAGAAGCTCGTTGATGTCTTCCTGCGGAACCGATTTGGAATCTCCGCCGCGCTTGCCGACAAAGAACAGCTCGGGCAATCCCTTCTCGACTGCATCAGGAGGAAGGAGCGCGCGATTGGCGAGCGCATCGTACACGATCGCGTCGGCGGAATCGACGAGCTTCTTCCCGCGCACGGTGATCAGGCCCGGATCACCGGGGCCGGCGCCAACGAGATAGACGGTGCCGATCTTGTCGCTCACCTCGGTCACGCAGCGCTCCTCTCATCCATGCCGCGCATCGTTTCGGGATCGATCCCGTTTGCGACACACCATTTCGCGTACTCGCCCGGCGCGATCTCCGACGGCTTGATCTCGCTTCGCCCGCCCCAGAACACGTTCGTGTAGGAAACAGGAATGCCGACCGACTCGAGATGCTTGTCGATCGCATCCTTGTGAGCGAGCACCAAAGCTTTGTCGGTGCCGTGTGCGACTGCCATGATGTTCACGCCGGCGAACTCCGGTCCGCCCTCGCGCCAGTAGGCATGAGTGAGGATGTGATGTCTGCCGACTTCACGTCCCGCTTCGATCTCCCGGCCTTCGGGAACCTTCCAGTGAAACAGCGCGTTGTAGCGCGTGACTCGCGCGCCGGTGGCCGAAGGCTTCACGTGCTCGAGGAAAGTCGAGAAGCGTCCGATGACTTTCCGTTCGTTGAGTGAGCGCGCCACACGAACGAATTCGTCATAAGGGACGCCGGCTTCTTCAGCTCGAGTGCGCCACGGATGCGACACGATCTCCGCCGGAGCAAACTCTCTCTTGAGCGGTCCGAGCACCTGCCAGTCGAGATCGGAAAGCTCGACGATGTTGGTGTCCATCACAGCTCCCGGCTCATCTGTCTTCGAGCCTGGCTCCATTCCTCTGCGCCGCACGTGTCCTACGCCGAGCGCGAAGAGACGCTTCGCCGGCATGATGCGGAAACCTTCCGCTCCGATCTTCTTCGCGAGGACCTCGCAATGCTTTCGCATCGAGAATCCCTGGGGGATCTTGAGCGTGGTCCACAGCCGATATGCGGAACCCGGAGTTTCTCCGTCGGTCGAGCGGATTACGACGTGGCCCGAGAAAGGATCGTCCTTCGACAAGTATTCGAATGCTGCGTCGAGCCTATCGGCGGGGACTTTCCATGCAATCAGAGCGCCGGGAGCCAGGTTAGTCGCCATCAGCGTTTGCCGGATGCGGCGAATCGTCCCCGCCTCGAGCATCGCACGAAGCCGCTCGATTACAACCTCTTCAGAGAATCCGGAGAGACTCGCAATCTCGGCGAACGGTTCCTCTATGAAACCTGAGATTCGGTCCTCTGAAATCGCCAGGATGTGAGCGTTCGTAAAATCGGCGATCTCTACGGGAATTGTCGTGTTGGTCATTATCAACCTGTCCGCGCTCGCTGTGCCCTGATCTTGTTCCGTTTCATCGCGAGGCGCAGCGCGTACACGATGTAAATCAACGATGCGGCGGCGTACGCGAGATGATAGTAGCCGGCATTATCAGGCATCATATGCCTCCGCCGGATGTGCATCGTCGCGCTCGACCGCATAGCGGTAGCGCGCGCGAAGAAGGGCGACGTAAAGCAAAGTGAAAGACGCGAACGCAAGCAGCAGCGTCGCCAGCATCTCACCCGGCAGCGATGGAGCGCTTGGCTTCATCAGGATTGGCTGCGGATGCAGCGTGCGAAATAGATAGACGCTGAGATGAATGAACGGGATCAACAGACTCCCGAGAATCCCGAGGACCGCACTGTAACGTGCACGCATCGCGCGGTCGTCAATCGCTCCGCGAAGAACGATGTACGCGACGTACACGAACCACAGAAACAGCGTGAGCGTGAGGCGTGCGTCCCACGTCCAGTAAGCGCCCCAGATCGGCTTGCCCCAAAGCGGGCCCGTGATGAGAACAACGGTCGTGAACACAACGCCGACTTCGGCAGATGACTCAGCGACACGGTCGAGCCGGTCTTCCTTGAGCCACAAATAGAGAACACTCGTAAGTCCGACGAGACCGAATGCCATGAACGCGACCCACGCTGCGGGAGCATGGACGTAAAGGATTTTCTGCGCCGGGCCTTGAGTTGCCTCGAGGGGCGTGAAGAAAATGGCGCGAACGAATGTGACGAGAACGGCGGCTACCGCCGCAAGCGACAGAGGAGTGGGTTTCATTCCTCGAGTGTGAACGGATAGGCGAGCGTGCAAGCGACAACGAACACTATGTCGAATGCCAACAACAATTTAAGCCATGCACCGGCATCGCCAACCGGACGCCCGCTCATGAGCTTCGCCGTAGCCTGCGCAGCGGGAATGACTACCGGAACGAAAAACGGAAGTGACAGCATCGGCAGAAGCAGCTCTGCCAGTCTGGTGTTGACGGCCATCGCACTGAAAAGCGTGCCGACCGAGACAAGTCCGATCGCCGCCAGCAGTGCAATGCCGGCCAGGGGAAGCCACACGTTACCGAGGGGAAGACCGTAGAAAAGGGCTACCGACGGAATCGCGACCGCCTGAACCGCGACGACGAACACGAGGTTCGCCAAAGCCTTGCCGAGAAAAATGGACTCGCGCGCGACAGGCGAGGCGAGAAGCCCGTCGATCCCCCGATCCGGCTGTTCCACACTGAACGACCGGTGCATGCCGAGCATTCCCGAAAACGTGAAGATCACCCAGAGCACGCCGGGCGCGAGATCGATGGCGGAGACTGCCGATGAATCCCAGGCGAAATAGAAGATGACGATCCCGAGCAACGCGAACACGAGCGCCGAGAAGAACGCGCTGCGAGTGCGGAATTCGATCGCGAGATCCTTTTTCGCAATCAGCCATGCGTCGCGAAGGACCTCAACCATCCTGCGCCACCAGCTGCCTGTAGCGGTCGGCGAAAGTCTGCTTGTCCAGACCGACAGTCTCGTCTGTCACGACAATGCGGCCTCGATCCATGATCGCAGCGTGCGTCGCGAGCGCCAGGCCTTCGTCGACGTTGTGCGTGACGAGAATCACCGCGGCGCCGTGGTGTCTCAGATCATTCAGCAGATCCGAGAGCGCGGCCGCCCCGAGAATGTCGAGGCCAGTGAACGGCTCATCTGCGAGAATCACCTGAGGTTCGTGCACAGTCGCGCGAGCGATCGACACGCGTTGCCGCAGTCCACGGCTCAGCGCGCGTACCGGCGTCTCAGCCCGATCGAGAATCCGCATGCGACCAAGTGCTCGCTCGGTCGCCTCGCGGAAGTCTCGCACCCCATAGAGCCGCGCGGTGAACTCGACGTTCTCTCGTGCGGTGAGCGCCTCGTAGAGAAGCGTGTGATGAGAGATGACGCCGACTCTGCGCCGGATTTCAGGGCCGCCGGGAAGTTTCGTGTCGCCGATGCGAGCGAATCCGGAGGTGGGCTTGAGGAGGCCCGAAAGGACCCTGAGAAGCGTCGTCTTCCCAGCCCCGTTCGGACCAAAAAGTGCGAGCGTATTCCCGGCGTCGACAGCAAGCGTCACACCATCGACCGCCTTACGCCGCCCAAAGGTCCGGCTCAGGTTTGCAGTAACGACGACGGCGCCGCTTTCATTTGTCATGAACTCGAAAGGTGACACTCTGGCGCGTCGCGTGCAAAATCGACTAACGTTTGCGGAATACGCCTAACTCGATCAATGACTGACATCGACACCCTGCTTCAGGAAAACCGCAAGTTCCCGCCGTCGGACGAATTCGCCGGCAGCGCGCTCGTCTCATCGCCCGACATCTACGCTGCGGCGGCAGCTGATCCCGAGGCCTTCTGGGAAGAGCAGGCTCGACAGCTCGAGTGGATTCGTCCCTGGGACAAGGTCCTCCAGTGGGATCCGCCGCACTCTCAGTGGTTCCTCGGCGGCAAGCTCAACATTTCGGTGAATTGCGTCGACCGCCATGCACACGGGGCGAGGGCACACGCTCCTGCGCTCATCTGGGAAGGCGAGCCGGGCGACTCGCGGACGCTGACCTACGCGACTCTGCATGTTGAGGTGAACAAGTTCGCGAGCGTTCTGAAATCGCTTGGCGTCAATCGCGGAGATCGCGTCGCCATCTACCTGCCGATGATCCCCGAAGCAGCAATCTCGATGCTGGCATGCGCCCGAATCGGCGCGATTCACTCGGTAGTCTTCGGTGGATTCTCTCCCGAATCGCTTCGTGACCGCATCAACGACTCCGAGTGCAAGGTTCTCATCACCGCCGATGGAGGATTCCGCCGCGGACAGATCGTCCCGCTGAAGAAGAATTCCGACAAGGCGCTGGAAGATACGCCGTCGATTCAGAAAGTCGTTGTGGTGAAGCGTGATCACGTCGCCGGATACAACTCGATCGGATCGAAGATCGAATGCGACATGATTACGGGGCGCGATGTCTGGTATCACGAGCTCGTCGCCGACGCTGCCACGACATGTGAGCCAGAGGCCATGGACTCCGAGGATGTGCTATTCATCCTCTACACCTCAGGAACGACTGGCAAGCCGAAGGGAATCGTTCACACGACCGGCGGCTACCTCACGGGCGTGACGACGACGAGCAAGCTTGTTTTCGATCTCAAGGATGACGACGTATTCTGGTGCACGGCTGACGTGGGCTGGGTGACCGGACACTCGTATCTGGTCTACGGCCCGCTCGCGAACGGTGCGTCGTGCGTGATGTACGAAGGAGCGCCCGACAGCCCTGACAAGGATCGCTTCTGGGATATCTGCGAGCGTCACAAGGTGACGATTCTCTACACCACTCCCACAGCGATTCGCGCGTTCATGAAGTGGGGCGACGAATTTCCCGCCAAACACGATCTGTCGAAGCTCCGCTTGCTCGGCTCAGTGGGCGAGCCGATCAATCCTGAAGCGTGGATGTGGTATCGCGAGCACATTGGAGGAAATCGGTGCCCGATCGTCGACACATGGTGGCAGACCGAAACCGGTGCGATCGTGATCTCTCCCCTTCCCGGCCTGACTGCGACGAAACCAGGCAGCGCCACAACTGCTTTGCCTGGCTACACCGCGGAGCTTCTTGATGACGCGGCCAATGTCATTCCCGTGGGTGGCGGGCTTCTGGCACTGACTCGTCCGTGGCCGTCGATGCTTCGGACCATCTGGGGCGACGACGAGCGTTACGTTGACACCTATTTCTCGAAATGGCCCAACAGGCCCGACCTGTATTTCCCGGGTGATGGCGCCAAGCGCGACGAAGACGGATTTTTCTGGATCCTCGGCCGCGTGGACGATGTGTTGAACGTGGCTGGGCACCGAATCGGCACGATGGAAGTTGAATCGGCGCTCGTGGAGCATCCGGCAGTGGCCGAAGCGGCGGTTGTGGGACGATCGCATGACCTCAAAGGCCAGGCGCTCGCAGCTTTCGTCACTCTCCGCGACGGCAAGCTTCAGTCGCCGGAGCTGGCCCAGGAGCTTCGTAACTTCGTCGCACAGAAAATCGGGGCGCTCGCCAAGCCCGACGACATCCTTTTCTCAGCGGATTTGCCGAAAACCCGCTCCGGGAAGATCATGCGCCGGCTGCTGAGGGACATCGCAGAGGGGCGGATTCTTGGAGACACGACTACCCTGGCCGATCCGGCCGTCGTGGCGAGTCTCAAGCAGCAATACGAGGCTCAGGAGAGCTGAGGCCGGGTATTCTGACGATGGTATGAACCGTGCCTTAGATTATTTCCGTAGAGAGGCTCAACCAACCAGGACGGTAACATGTTAGGTGGTTTGTTTCCTGAATCCATTTTCGGCCGCAAGCTGAATCCGAATGCAGAGCGTCGTCTGCGTTTGTCTCAGGCCCGCGCCGAAGAGACGATGATTCGGGCGCACGTCGACAATGCGCTGATGTTCGTCGACACGCTGGCCGAGGATCTGTCGTTCGATCGGGCGATCGATACGTACGTGAGGGTGATGGGAATCCCGGAGCCACTCGCGAGCACTGTAGCGACCCGCGCGCTGGTGAGCCTTGGCCGTGATCTGGTTCCGTTCCGTCGCCGAGCACGCGAGGAAGGCCAGGAGGACGAGGAGATCAAGCCGAGGCTGCGGCTCGATGATGCCGCCGCGCGTCAGAGGTCCATCAAGCGGGCGTGAACGACCAGACCCAGAGAGTCCGGAGTTCTCAGTTTACAGTTGTTGAGTTTTGCGTTTTGAGTACCGGTACGTATCGAACTCTAAGCTCCAAACTCAACAACTTTTGACTGAAAACCCCGGACTCTCTGGGTTTTTCAGTTCAGTTCAAACGGCTGACTCGTCCGGGTCAGCCGTTTTGTTTCGGAGATCAGCGACAGTTACCAGAAAGATCACGGTGACGATGACTGCCGAAGTCACGCACCACTCGCAGATCGCGTGAATCGTGAACAATTCCAGATAGGTTAGCCACACGGAAAAGAGAACGCCGGTACCGGAAGCGAACACCAGCAGCTTCGACATCCCCGCTGAATCCGCGTAACGCTCAGTCGTGCTGACCACCGCGAGGGCGAACATCGCGAGATAGAACGCGACTCCCCATCCGGCAACCGGAATTCCCATGAGCCTCGCCCACTTGCTTGTGTTGACCGTCTCGCATGAGCCGATGTTGCAGCTCAGGTGGCCGATCATTCCAAGCTTGTAGAGCAGGAGGTAGAGCGCGACAAAGATCCCGGCGAGAGCCAGCATCGCCACGATCATCCGCTTGGTCATTTCTTTGTCGCTGAGTCTACGATCGCCTTCATGGCATCGTACGTCATGCCCTGCGCGTACATCTTGTCGCCGATGATGAACGTCGGAGTCGAGTTGACCTTTCTTTTCTCGCCTTCGGCGGCGTTCGCCATGATACGGCCCTGATGCTTCCGGGTGTCGAAGCACGTTTCCCACGTGCCGGTGTTCAGTCCGAGACGCTCAGCGTACTTCGCGAAGAACGGCTTTGGATTGTCTGTCGCCTCGGTGTTCCACTGATCCTGGTTGGCGAAGATCATGTCGTGCATTTCCCAGAACTTGCCCTGGTCGTTCGCGCAGGCCGCCGCATTCGATGCGGCTTCGCTGTTTTTGTGCTGGGGAAGCGGAAAATCGTAGTAGGTCAGATTGGCGAGTCCCGTCTCGATCAGTCGTTTCCGGACATCGGGCTCGGTCACGTTTGCGAAGTTGCCGCAGCCGGGGCACTCGAAGTCGGCGAACTCGATGATCTTCACGGGGGCATCGGCCTTGCCAATGAGATAGCCCTCGGCCGGTCCGATCGGGCCGGTCGGGGCAACTGCCTGAGTTACAACGACCTCGCTCGGTTTGCGCATCATCGAGTAGGCCAGTATGCTTGCGCCGACAATCGCGATCGCGCCGAGCACATAGTAAAACCCGGTTGGCCGGGTTGATGCGTTTCTGACGGTGTTCTTCTTCTTGCCGGTTGTGTTGGTGGGACGAGCCATTTCTGCGAGCCGCGTTGAAGTTATCGAAGCGCCATGAAGTGGCGCGCCGGAATTATGACTGAAAAGCTAGAAGAGAGGTAAGGTTATGCAAGCTGATGTTCTTCGCGTTCCGGTCGGGCCAGGCGCGATGCACGTCGAGAGGTTCGGTCACGGCGGGATGGCCGTGATTCTCATACACGGGTTCGCAACCTCCAGCTTTCTCTGGCGCAACGTCGCGCCGGCGATCACCGAGGCCGGTCATACCGCCTATGCGATCGATTTGTTCGGACACGGCGAGTCGGACCGTCCGTCGGACGCCGATTTTGGGATAGCCGCTCAGGCGGAATATCTCGACGCCGCGATGACAGCGCTCCGTGTCGCTCGAGGAATAATCGTCGGAGTAGATATCGGCGGTGATGTGGCGCTGCGCCTCGCCGCGACGCGCGCAGAGAGAGTCGAGAAGCTCGTTCTCATCAACACGCCGGCGTTCGACGAGATTCCCGCGAAGGACATCACTCAGATGCAGCGGAGCACTGCGAAATTCGCTTTTCGCACGACCCGGGGAATCCTTGGAGCCGCTCCGCTTGTCGAAGGAGTATTGAAGGGCAGCGTCGCGAATCCGGAGCATATGCCGGTGAAGCTGATTGCCAGATATCTGGCGCCATTCGTCGGAAAGGACGGCGTGAATCATCTTTTGACTCTGGCGAGCTCGATAACGAGCGAGGACATGGAAGACGTGGATCTCAAGTCGATCCACGTTCCGGCGCTGGTCGTGTGGGGTGATCAGGATCAGTGGCTCGACAAACGCGTCGCCGATCGTCTCGTAAATGAGCTTCCAGATGGACGGCTGGTTCGCATGCCGGGTGTCGGAAGGCTGATTCCAGAGGAGAATCCCGAGCAGCTCGCGGATCTTCTGCTCGATTTCATGAGACGTCGGGCAGTGGCGTGACGTCCTATGAGACGGGGCACTTTTTGATTAGATTCAGATATTAACTAACTACACCTATTTCCTGGATTAATGAGCAAAGAGAAGCCTAGATATACGAGGAGCGCGGCGCCTGTGGCGACGCCATTCGAAGAAGCGCGTGATGAGATGTTCCAGCATGTGATGAAGTGCGGAGTCATCGGTGCGGCTCCTGAAGATCAGAAGGACTGGTTCGACGGTACGATGTCGTATCTCGCGGAACGCTACCACGAGCTGAGCCCCAAGCAGATCGCAGAGCTGAGAATTCTCGGCGAGCGTTTTTCGCAGCCCGCCAAGGTCAAGGCAGCAGTCTAGTTCCTTCGGGAACAGCCCTATGCGGAGCGAGCCTTATCGCCGCTCCGCGACCGCCTGGCGAAGTATCACGCCAAGCCTCGCACCACCGCCGAGCCCGGCCTCGAAAGAGGTTGTGAGCCCATGTCGGACAGGTCCATCTATCCCCGCAAATACGAGCAGATACGCTCTCGGGCGTGATCCCTCGCCGAAGCGTGTGGACAATCCGCCTCCTCCGTACGGAGCCCAGTGGCTTTCCCTGAACGGGTCGAGGTGAAAGCGAGCGAAGCCGTCTACCCTGCCCGTGATGCCATCGCTGTCGCCGCCCACTGCACCGACAGCTCCCATTCGCACGTAGGTCCCGCCGAACACCGATATGCCGATTCCTGCCTGGGCCGTTGGCTTCTTCGAGAATATCGCATCTACTCTGCCCTCGATCGCTGTGCCCGGCGGGGGCTTGCTTCTGCTCGTTGATTGCGCGTCGAGTCGGGGCGTTGCTAGCGCCAACAGCACAACCGCCGTTAACAACGATGACACAGATGAAAGGCTTGATGGCACAGATGACTACGGTTGAAGAAGTGAGAGTTTGCTCATTTTTTTTGGGTTTTGTGTCGTCCCGTACCTAACCTTTAATGGCTTTTCCGTAGTCATCTGTGCCATCAAGCCTTTCCATCTGTGCCATCGTCGTTAATGGCAGTTCCCGCTGTTACGCAGTAGATGATCTTGCGGCCCGGCGCGCCCTTTCGAGAGCAGCAGTGTAATCGACGATAGAAACCGCCGAGATCGCGCCGATCATTAGAATCAGCGGCCATACGGCAGCCGGCCAGATAAGGACAACAAGAAGCAACGCCAGCTGAAGAACTGTCACGGTTTTCCCGAGGAGGCGTGCCTGAAATGCTGACGCCGTAAGGCCGGGAATGAATCGTGCCACTACGAACCCGACCGCGGTTGCGATGTCGCGCGACAGGAAGATGAAGAACTGGACCGTCGTGAGACGTCCGTCGATGAGGTAGGCAGACACCGCGGCAAGAACGAACACGCGATCGGCGAATGGATCGATGATGGCGCCAGCAACGGTTGAGCTGTTTCCGCGGCGGGCGAGCCATCCATCCAGGAAATCGGTCGTCGCGGCAGAGAGAATGAGCACCGTTCGCTGCCACGGTCCGTCAATCACAACAAACGCGAAGGCAAGCAGGAGCCTGGAGAGCGAGATGCTATTTGGAAGAGTGAAGATGCGGCCGCGCTCCATCAGCCAAAGCTAGATGTCACTCGAGATGCTTGCCAGCATGTATGGCGAACTCTAGGTTCCGGCCGTGTCAGCAGCCCTGAGCCGACTTCACTTTCTTGCCGCGCTTTACGTATCGGCAGCCGCGGCGATGGTAATGTGGGACGTACTGGTAGCCGGCCGAGTGTCGCAGCTGCGGCGCGTTCCGCGCGCATTCGCTGCAATTACGGCATTTGGTGGACTACTCATCGTGCCGGCCCTGTTGATTGCCTACGCATCCGCGTCGATTCTATACGGTCGCGCGATCCAGCCGGTCGCATGGGTATGGCCGGTCACGACAGTTTTGTTTGCGCTTCAGGCGACGTACGCGTTGACACGCCGCCTCGTGACGTCGCTCTTCGGCGTTCCGATTTTCGTCTACAATCTTATCATCGCGATTGTTGCGCTGTCGCGCTTCGGAATCTCGCGGGGATTCGTCCCGCCTGACTTCGGGCTCGCTTTTTCGGCGGCGCAGGCGTCGGCGCTCGGATTTTTCTTTGGCGCGCCGGCTTTGTGGGGACCGGCATTTCTCATGGTCCCGCTGATGTCTCCATCCCTTCCTGCTCGCTGGCGCTTCAGCAGAGTCATTCGCGCGGGCATCGCCCTCTCCGCAGCAGCCGTCGCCGGTTTGATCCTGATCGAGATGCCGAATGCATTTCAGACGACGAAGAGTTACGCGAAGTATTCGAAGGAGCAGCTTCAGGAGCATCCCGACGGAGACTTCGACATCGGGCTGAAGGTGCTTCCGGATCTTCGTGGCGCACCGCCTCCGCTCGCTCTCGACCGCGACATCTCACTCGTCGATTCGCTCGGCGTCGATGCTGTGTCGATCGTCATCGACCCGGAAGGCGCGAAGCTTGGACCGCTCGATTCGATTGCGCGAGCAGTGGACGACCGGCGTGCCGATAGCGCTCTCGTGATCATTTCGCTCGGATATCCCAAGGACGCCGCGAGACAGTTTGCACAGTCGCCCACCGATTACACGAAGGCGCGAATCGCCGATGTCGATCGCATTGCGCGCCGGCTGCGTCCCGACATCCTGATTCCAGCGGTCGATCCATACTCCGCCGGTGCGCGCGCGATCGGAACGCAACCGCCCGAGTACTGGATCGATTACCTCACGCAGGCCGCGCGCATCACGCACGCCGTGAACCGGCGAATCAAGGTTGGAGTTGCCGCATCGAGTTACGGCAGTCGCGACAGCACGTTGTACTACTGGGCAGCGAATCAGAAGTCACCAATCGACGTTCCCGGCTTTTCGATGATGCCCGGCTTCGATGGAGCGACTTCTCTCGATACTCACATGCGAGTCGCGCAGCGGTGGATGCATTCGTTCGATGCGAAGTCGAAGCCGCATTGGGTTTTCTCCGCCGGCGGATATCCGATCGCGCACGGAGAGAAAAGCCAGGAGCTCGCGATGTGGGGAGTTCTCGCGTGGGCAACGAGCCAGCCGCAGATCAAGGGACTCGTCGTGAGCGAAGCCGGCGACTACGATGTATCGAGCGGCCTCCGGTCTGCCAACGGACGCTACCGTTCCGCGGTCGCTGCGCTGCTCCGGGCCGAGAAGGGGTTGGCGGAGAACTCCGGGCAGTAGAGAACACAGAGAACACCTTCGACACAGAGACCACAGAGAACACAGAGAAAACCTTCGACGCAGAGACCGCAGCGACCGCAGAAACGGCGGGACAGCTGATTACCGCATTGACGGATGGCCGCTGAGCGCGGCTTTTCTTTTTTGGGGTTGAAACCAGAACTACATCGGCGACGGCCAAAGTCGGTCCGCCGTTGCGCAGTTAACCCAGAATTCAATTCCCCGAAGGCGGGGAATCCACCCTGACCTTCGACGAGAAGACTCTGCGGCGAAGGTTTTCTCTGTGATCGCTGTGGTCTCTGTGTCTAAGATTTCTTCTCGGTGATCTCAGAAACCCTAGACCACTTTCCCCACGCCGCGAACTATCCCCTCGACTCTTCGCGACGGATCGAAGAACTCCGCCGCAAGACGCTGGATATCAGCCTGGCTCACGGCAGCGATGCAGCTCTCGAACTCTGTGAGCTCTCCAAGCCCTGATCCGAACATCCAGGAGTCGAGGACATCACCGAGAATTACTGCACCGCTCTCCTGCCGGATTGCATGCGAGCCCAGCGTGTAATGTTTGGCCCGCTCCAACTCTTCAGTCGTTACTGCGGAATCACGAAGCTTCCTGAACTCGGCCAGCAATCCAGCCCTCGCTATGTCTTCCTTCTCGGGTGACGTCGCGATGTAGGAGAGGAACATTCCGGCCATCTGATGCTCGCTCGTGTACGCGTGAACGGTGTACGCCAGCGACTGTCGATCGCGAAGCTCGTCGAAGAATCTTCCGCCGAGTCCGCTCGCGATCGTTGCCGTGATCTGGGACGCGAAGCGGCGACTATCGGTCCTCGACGGTCCAGGAAACGCGATAGCGAGAGCAGTCTGCGCTTTCTCACGCGATTCGACTTTCGCTGTCTCGGTTGCTGGCCAAACTGGAGTCGGTACCGGATGTGTCTCCGACGGGACGAGGGCGCCGAACTCGCGAGCCATGACACCAGCAACATCATCCGCGACTACGTCGCCGACAACGCCGAGGGCAAGATGTGCCTTCTGGATATGCGAGCGATACCACTCACGAACCTGCTCGACCTTGATCGAGCGAAGCGACTCTTCCCTGCCCAGTGGCGACCGCGAGTACGGATGATCTCCGTATGCGGCAGACATGACGAGACGCATCGGAAACCTGAACATGTCATCGCGCAACGCAGCGATATCCGACAGGGCAACCGATCGTTCAGTCTCAAGTGCATCGGCCGGAATAACGGCATTGAAGACGACATCGGCGAGAAGCTGTGCTGCGGCTTCGAGATGCTCGACGGCGACTGAGATCGACCATCCAAAGCCCTCGGATCCAACGCTCGTGCCGATGCTTCCACCGAGCATCTCGGCGTCTTCGGCAATCTGTGCAGCAGTGCGAGTCGTCGTACCCTTCAATGTCGATCGCATTACAAGCGTTGTGATTCCCGCCATCTCGACCGGCTCGTCCCGCACGCCGCCGACGGCCTGTAACGACAGATACGCGATCGCTGCACCGGGTTTCGTCTTCACGAGAATTGGAAGGCCGTTCACCGTGCGATACACCGAAACGTCGGCCTCGGTCTTCTCGAGCTCAGGTGCAGCGGCCTCCTCAGGCGGCGCTGGAATGTCGCGCGGTGGAAGCGGCTCGAGCGGCGCCGCACGCTTCGCATTCAACTTTTCGACGAATGCGGCCGCATTCGAGGCAAGCTGCGGTGAGCTCTCCGGCCGGTAGACGACAATGCCAGTCCTGTCGGGCGTCAGATAACGATTCGCGACTGCGTGAACGTCTTCACTAGTGACGGACATGAACCGCTCGTAATACTCATCGCCAAGCTGCCAACCGCCGAGCGCTTCCCATTCGACCAGGTGATTGGCCTGGCCTTCCATGGTCTCGAGGCGGCGAATCCATCGCGCATCGAAAATCCTCCGCACACGCTCGATCTCGGCAGGCTCGATGGGCCCTTCGCGAAGCACCCTGACCTGATCCCACGCGGCACGAGCGGCGTCTTCAGCGCAGTCTGCATCCATCTCCGCGTGAAGGACGAACACACCTAGCTCTGTGGGCGTGTAGTTGTACGCGGAAACCGACGAAGCGAGCTTTCTCTCGCGAAGGCCTCTGTACAGGCGCGATGCGCGTCCCGCGGCGAGAATGTGCGACGCGACATCGAGTGCCGGCGTGTCCTCGTGCATTGCGTCGGCAGTTCGCCAGCCCATCACCAGCTGCGTCTGCGCGATGTCACCCGACATTTCGCGATAGCGCATGTCGTCGTGATGCGGCTCGCGCGGACCGGGCTCGCGAACCGGGACCGCGTTGGGAAGTGATCCGTAAAGCGACTTCACTCTGTCGAGCGCTTCATCAACATCTACGTCGCCGACAATCGACAGAATCGTGTTCGACGGCTGATAGAAGTTGCGATAGAACTTCAGCATGGCGTCGCGATCGAGTGCGCGAAGGCCTTTCTCGTGTCCGATGCGCCAGCGACGAATGCGATGCGCATCGTGAAGCAGCTCGTACAGTCTCTCGACGGCGACGACGGGCGGATTGTCAGTCTTCCGCTTCGCTTCCTGGATGATGACTTCCAGCTCTCTCTTCAGCTCCGCGGCGTCAACGACCGAGTTGGCGTATGCATCGGCCTGGATGTCGAGGCCGGAAGCGAAGCCCGACGACGGCAGGACCGTGAAATACGTCGTGTTGTCGTAGATCGTGTGCGCGTTGAGATAGCCGCCACTGGATTTCGTCTCCTTCGCGATCTCTCCAACGCCGCGACGCCCGGTACCCTTGAAGAACATGTGCTCGAGCACGTGGGCGATTCCGCTGACGTCGTCAGTCTCGTCGAAGTATCCCGCTTTGACGTGCGTAACGATCGCGACGACAGGTGCTGAGGTGTCGCGGCGAATGAGCACTGTCAGCCCGTTGGGCAGAACAGTTCGTTGAACGGAATCCGGATCGATGAACGATGTCATCTCGGGAACGGCGGAAGTCACTCAGGCAATGGGACGGCGTCTAAGCACGAAAAGTCCAGCCAGAAAGAAAAGCAGACTGTATCCCAGTAGCCATAGCAGATCGTTTGTCTCGACAGTTCCCTTGTCGAGAAGCGTCCCGAGCATGCTGCTGAACTTGTTCAACGGAGGTAGAGCCGCAATGACGAGCTTCCGCCAGCCATCGCTGAATTGCCAGATGGTGTGAAGCAGTGCAGATCCGAGAAATACCCCGGCGAGAATTGGCCAGTCGAACCGGAACAGGCTCGAGATGAAGAACGCAATCCCGCCAAGCGACAGGTAAACGATCGCGCAATACGTGAGCGGCGCCACCGGCGACAGCGGATACACGAGAAACGCGAAGAGCCCGAGCAACGCCGCCATCACAATCATGAATCCGACGAAATAGATGACGAACTGCTGGGCGTAGT
This sequence comes from Gemmatimonadaceae bacterium, assembly GCA_017881685.1. GTDB lineage: Bacteria > Gemmatimonadota > Gemmatimonadetes > Gemmatimonadales > Gemmatimonadaceae > UBA4720. The sequence continues at coordinate 10,487 of JADGQR010000298.1, read as the reverse complement.
AGGCCGGTATGCTGACCGGCTTCGAGAACAGGAAGCGGTAATAGCCCTGCTTCCTGTCGTTCGACACGATTCCGTTCAGTGCCACGAAAGCGCAGATGTAGACGATCTGCTGAAGGGACACCATGATCAGCTGCTTCGCGCTCGTCTCGGTGATCTGGACCTGCATCATCTTCACTGGAGACACGAACGTGAATCCGAGCGCGAGTCCGATGATCAGCAGCGCGATCGCGCGATCGCGGCCGAAGTCTCGCATCTGCCAGAGCGCATACCTGCGAAGATTGTCACTCATCAGTTCTTCTCGCCAACGGCTTCGCGGAACTGCTGCTCGAGCACCGAGCGCGACGGAACGAAACTGGCCAGCATCACGCCGGCAGCGATCGCCTTTGCTATAGCCGCATTCAGCTCGGCCAGGTTTGTAATCGGAATGTCGAATTCTCCACCGCCAATGTCCACGGCAGCCGGAAAGATCTCTTTCATCTTCTCAGCGCCGCTCACGACGGCCATGCGATAGGTGCCCGCGGTCTCGGCTGTCTGATCGTATCCCGTCTGCACGAGCCTCTGCAATCGACCCTTGTCGATGATCGCGACGCGGTCGGCGACTCGCTGAAGCTCATCGAGATTATGGGATGCGATGAGAATCGTTCGGCCGGGGCGTCGCAGTCCGTCGACAATGTCGCGGAATTTCTGCGTCCATACTGGATCGAGCCCGTGAGTCGGCTCGTCGAGGATCACTACTTTTTCGTCGCGAAGAAGCGACTGCGCAAGGCCGAGCCGCTGAAGATTTCCCTTCGACAGCGCCTTCACCTTCTTCGCGCGATGCTCCTCGAGTCCGAGCTGCGCGATCACGGCTTCGACTCTTCCGCGCTTGTCAGCCGGAGGAATCGCTGCCAGCGTCGCGAATCTCGCAAGCGCGCTTTCGGCAGTCCAGTTCGGGTTGATCGTAACCAGCTCGGAGAGATATCCGATTCCGTTTTTTTCGACGTACGATCGCGGGTCCCGTCCTTCGATCGTGACCGATCCTCCGGTCGGACGCAGGTAGCCGAGCAAAAGTGATATCAGCGTGCTCTTCCCTGCGCCGTTCGGTCCTGCGATTCCAAGCACCTCGCCTTCAGCAACCTGCAACGAAAACTCCTCGACAGCGGTAACAGAGCGGCCGAGGAGTGATCTATAGACTTTCGTTGCGGAATTGAATTCGATCACAGAGGACGGTTAGGGAGACACGAGCTCCAGCTTCCAGGTCCCGCTCGGGACAGGAAGCGCTGCGCCTCATCAAGGCGATTGAGTCTGGCGAGCGCGCACCCAAGATAGCCCTGCGAGGCGTTGTCCGCAGGGTTTGCCTCCAGCGCTCGAATGAAGAAGCGTCGTGCAACCTCGTAATTCCCGGCCGAGAATAACATCAAACCCATTTCTCTCAGCGCGATCGCGTTTTTCGGGTCGATGCGAATCGCGGAATCGAGCTGTGCGCGGGCAGTTCCGAGGTCGCCATCTTCGCGTGCCAGGCGCGACAGGAAGACGTGAGGTGTGGCCAGGTTCGGATTGTTGCGCGCGATCTCCGTGAACTGTCCCTTTGCGGCTTCCCGTCTGCCAGCCTGCAACGCGGCAACGGCTTCGTTCATCGACGACTCCGGGCTCGATCGCTTTGCGAAGACCATGTAGCCGCCGATTGCAGCGACAACGAGGACGATGATTGCGACGATGAACCACAGATTCGGCGGAATTCTGCTCGGCTTGTCAGTGTATGTAGGCTCCGCAGCAGCACCTGCTGCTGCCGGCGGAGGATTGTACGACGGTGGTGGCGGTGGTGTGGATCGCATTGCTGAACCGGCGAGTGGTGCCGATGGAGCAGCGGCTGCGTTCGGTCGTGAGTAGTCCGGCGTTGCGGGAGCATAGGCCGGTGGAGTGATTGGTGCTGCCGCCGGCTCGTTGACAGCCTGCGAGAGGCCTGCCTCGAGCTGCCTGAATCCTTCGCGCGCAACGACTACATCGTTGTCAGTCGCCTTGTAGCTGGTGCGATTTGCCCGGTCGCGTGCGCCGAGGAACTCGAGCAGCGCGTAGGCCTGGCCAAGCGAGATCAATTCCTTCTGGCGAAGCTCGCGAATGAGCCCCTGTCCGGTGAGCGACGATCCGCCCATCAGCGCGCGAAGGGAGGTCTCGGTTCCCTGCCACAGCTCGAGGATATCGGCGGCTCGGTCTTCGCCGTCGCGAGACTTGTCGAGACGTGCGGCGATGGGCTCGACGCCCCGCAGGGCGGCCATCGCCGACTGCTGGTTTCCGTTCATCTCACTATCCGCAGAAGCCCTGCATCGGCGCTTCCGCGGATGAAGCTCTCGGCATCTTCCGTGGGTATGAGATGTCCCGTGAGTGAGAAACCCCGGCGTGCTTCAGTCTGCATGAATTCCTTCAATGAATTACCGCCGCGTGCTTCGCTCATTTTCTGCAGGATCTCCTCCCAGGTGCCTTCGATCGAGTTGTCCTCGTCGATGGTGATGCAGTGCTCATCCGGCTGGGTCACCTTGTCCTGGGCGAAAGTGCTGAGCAGGGCGCCAAAAAGCTCCAGTTGTCCGCGCGCCTCGCTCTCAGCGGCTTCCGCCGCTCTGGCTTCGATTTCAGCCAGCATTTCGTCAATGTCGTCAGGCTCACCAGCGAGCTCTGCCAGGCGTTCTTCCCATGGCTTGAGCTCCGGGTCACTGTCACGCAAACGGTAGACCATCTTCTTCAGCTCGATCAGTCTCCAGATGCCGAGCTCGTCCCAATGGTCGTCTGGGGTCGAACGATCCAGGTGGTAAAGTGCCGCTTCGTAGTCCCCGCGATCGTAGAAGATGTTTCCGAGGTAGATCCGGGCCTCGGTGTGGTCTTCGTCGATCTTCAGGGCTTTTCGCAGCGTAGCAATGGCAGATTCGTCATCACCGAGCCGGTGCTGGGCGTAGCCGATGCACGACACCGCCTCCGCCGAGTCGGGGGTCTGATTGGCTGCCGTTTCGAAGTATTCGCGTGATTCGTCGATCAGGCCTTCGCGGAACAGCGCGCGGCCGATCTGAAGCATCAGCTCGATGTCGTCTTCGTAACCGAGCTCGAGAGTGCGTCGGAAGCTTCGGAGGGCGGATGCCTGCTGGCCGAATTTCAGAAGAGTCTCGCCTAGTCCGGCTAGTGCGTCTTCGTGCTCCGGATCGAGGACCAGGGCTTCCTCGAAGCTCCTTCGAGCCCAGGCGTACTCTTCGCGCGCGTGGTAGGCGTAACCCACGCCGATGTGGAGCTCGACCGCGTTCGGGTAGAGCGCCAGCCCCTCACGGAGTACATCCAAAGCTTCATCGTACTGTCCTTCGTTATACAGCTGATGCGCTCTCTCATCGTACTCCTCGGAACTCAGAAACGGGTTAGCCATGAGCGGTCAGAACCTCCGAGCGAACGAGTTGACCTATTGTACAATCGTGAGGCCGATTTGTTCAAGAACAATTCGCGGCAAAACGAAGAGAAATCAAAAAAGAGATTCCAAGGATTACAAAAAGCTGACGGTTCGGCGGCGGCTAGTGGTTTTCTCTCAGCTGAGGCTCGCCGTTATCTGATGCTTCTCTCGTGGTGACACGCTACCCGCTTCCTGCTGACAGGCTACCGGCTTAACTGCAACAGCGGCGAAATGCGGACTCGAGTTGCGAATCGGTTTCGATCACGCCCTCTCAGTGAGCGACGATCCCGTATGGCTGATTTCAAGAAGCTCGACGTTTTTCACAAATCGCATGCGCTGGCCCTGAACGTCATTCGCACGAGCGCCAACATGCGAGGGTCCGTTGCGCTCGCAATAAAGGGCCAGATGGTGCGGGCAGCGCTCTCAGTGGCCACCAACATTGTGGAAGGGAGTGCGAAAGGCAGCGATCGGGAGTTCGCCCGATTCGTGAAGATTTCTATCGGCTCCGTTTCGGAACTCGAGTATCACTTGATGGTGGCAGCAGATACAGCGTTGCTTAGCCAACAGACTTTCGAGCGTCTCTTCGATCAGCTGGTAGACGTGCGTAAGATGCTGACTGGATTACTGCAAACGCTCCAGCTAAGCGCCGACAGGAGCACGCTGAAAGCGCGTCGCGGGTTGGCCGGTCGCACTTCGGCCGGCAGCAGGTAGCATGTCCGAGGATGCCGAACACAGCGGGAGCAGACCAGCTCTTCCAACCATCGTTTGTGGACTACGTGACGACTGACACCTTATTAGAATATGCTTCCCACGCCCCGGTCTCGATCGCCTCATCTATCGCACTGATTACCGTGTCTATCTCATCGTCCCTCGTAAAGAAGTGCGGTGCAACGCGAATCCCCGCTCCGACTCGATAGTCAACCAGGATCTCACGGGCGAGAAGTACCTGCGCCACCTCGTACCCGTTCGGCGCATCGATCGCGACTGTCCCGCCCCGACGATCCGAATCGCGCGGCGCGAATACCTTGTATCCACGCGCCTCGGCCAGGTCTATCAGTCGTGAAGTCTGGCGAATGCTCTTCTCGCGAATCGCATCGATTCCCGCGGCGCGGATGATCTTCGCTCCTTCCGCCGACACGTAGAGCGCCGGGATGACCGGCGTTCCGTTGAGCCAGCGAAACGCGCCGGCCGTGTATTCCATCTGCTCTTCGAATGCGAACGGACGCGCGTGGGCCTGCCATCCGGTCAGTGCGGGCGCAAGCGTGTCGCGAATTCGCGGTGAGACATACAGGAAGCAGCCGCCTGGTCCTCCGCAAAGCCACTTCAGCACACCACCAGTCAGGAAATCGACGTTGCTGCGCTTCACGTCTACAGGAATGATCCCCACAGAATGGAAGGCGTCGAGGGAAACCAGCGCTCCCATCTTGTGCGCATGCTCGCAGATCGCATTCGCGTCATTGATGAACGCCGACTTGAACAGTACGTGCGAAATGGCAACCAGTCGCGTTCGCTCATCGATGGCCGAGAGGAGGCGGTCCTGATCAATCGTCATTCCGTCATCTGACCGGACGTTGACGATTCTCGCTCCGAATCTCGCCGCCATCTGCTGGTACGCGTAGCGGACGGACGGAAAATCAAGGTCCGTCATCACGATGGTATCACGAGGGCCGCTGAAATCGATCGCTGACACGACCGCCGACTGGGCGATGGTCACGTTCGGCATCATCACAACCTCGCCTGCATCAGCATTTATCAGCGGCGCGATCTCATTTCCAACGTCGATCGGCTTCTCCCACCAACCTTTCGTCCACGCCTTCACGCCAAGATCTCCCCAATCCGCCGCGTACTCGGCCAGTTTTCCCGGCACGGTTCGAGGCATCGGGCCAAGCGAGTTCGAAACCATGTAGGTGGTCTTCTCGAGTATCGGAAACTCGTGGCGAAATGCGAGCAGGCTGTCGGTCGTCATCTACTATGGTTGAGGTTGGAGCTGGAAGTTAGCGAAACGGTTAGGGGCGGGTAGAACGGGGGCCGGTAACGGCGGGTACAACAGTAGCGGATAACAGCACGCGATTCAGGCGCCAGATTAACGGCGCGAGTTTTGAGTTTTGAGTTTAGAGTTTTTGCAGCATCTTTGCGCAACAATCTTCCCAGAGACAATGCCGCAGCCGAAGGTAAAGCCTCATCTGAGACGCGAACCTGTGCCCGACCGGAAGGTCGCGCTTGTGCTGGGCGGTGGTGGGCTGAAGGGATTCGCGCACATTGGCGTGCTCGCGGCTCTCCAGGAAAAAGGGATCAAGCCGACGGTCGTTGCAGGAACGAGCATCGGTTCCCTCATCTGCGCTGCACAGGCGGCCGGCATGCCGATCGACGACATGACGGATCACGCGAAGTCGCTGCGCCGGCGAGATCTGTTCCGTCTCAACCGTCTGGGGATGATTCTCGAGCGGAGCCACGCTCCGTCGATCTACCAGGGCGACCCTCTTCGCGACGTTCTCGCGTCAATTGTAGGTGACACGATGTTCGAGGATCTCGGCACGACACTTCTCGTCAACACCGTCGATCTTCAGCGCGGCTCACCCGTCGTCTGGGGATTGCCCGGCCTTCGCGACGTCAGCGTGCTCGACGCGGTCTACGCATCATGTGCGCTCCCGGGATTCTATCCGCCAGGCGAAGTGGGAGGACGAAGCTGCGTCGACGGAGGTGTCGTAGACAATCTGCCGGTCGGCGCTGCGTCGCAGGGAATGGATGCTGTCATCGCCGTCGATACAGGAAGCAGCTCCCTCGTCACCGAGCGCGAGATCGCTCGGCAGGGATTCACGGCGATCTATATGCGCGCTGCGACAACGATGATGCACGCACTGCAACTATCGCCGCTCGAGCACTGGTCGGGCCCGCCAATGATTCTCATTCGTCCGCGCGTCTCACACATCGGCTGGTTCAGCTTCTCGCATACCGATGAGCTGATCGACGCCGGATATCGTGCAGCGATGGAGGCTCTCGAGCACTTCGAAGGATGTCTCAGCTCGGAGACAGGGATTTTCCCGCGCCGCGCAATGCGCGTGTCAGTCGAGCGTGAAAAGTGCATCGGCTGCACGATCTGCGTCGCGCTCGCCCCGCAGGTGATGGAAATGGACGAGACGGGCAAAGCAGTTCCGAGGATGCCGGTAGTGGACTGGTCACCTGCCGATGGTGATTTCGTGCATCACTGTCCGACCTACGCGATCAGAGCGGAGCCGGCCGAATCGAACGGCTCTGCAAATCAGCCCCAATCGACTGAAGCGAAGACTCCCGAAGAGGCCGAGGAGCGTCTGGAGGCGTCGTAATTCCCTTCGATCGTAGATCGGAAATGTCTGGGGAATAGATAGTCGGGTCGGACGATCTCCTAAGGTGGGCACCACGCTCACTCCGCATCAGCCCCATTGGCCCGAGATGATCGAAGCGACGATCCAGATCGTCGTGATCGGCAGGCCGACGGCCAGAAGCGTCGCGGAAAGTCGCCAGAATCCCTGGGGGTAACCGCGGGAAGCGCGATACGTGACCACAGCCCATGCAGGTCCCATGGTAGTCGCCATCCTGAGCGGATCGAGCGGGTCATCTGGCTTGCTGAAACTGCCCAGCGCGAACATCAGCAGGGCGGTGAAGCCGAGGGCGAAGAGGGCTTCCCTGAGCGCAACCTCTTTCGAACGGGGATGGAGCTTGTCAAACGGCTCGCGACGGAACAGATACGCCAGGACGGTCAGGCTCAGAACGAGCAGAAGCCAGCCAATACGCGACCGGTCGCCGACGACGAAGAAATAGAGGGTCACGCCTGCGGCCATGACGAGGACCGCTCTCCATGTGGCCGTCTGCTTCCGCGCAACGACAGGTGCTCGCATCGAACCTCCAGGCGGCCACTCAACATTCGGGCCGGGGGTCGATAATAGCTGTTCAGGGCCGCCTACGCATCATCGGCCTGCCGATATGCTACATTTAATTCAGCCTGACGCCCGCCAAAACCCAGGGCGCCAGTGGCTCAGAGCAACACGCCAGCGCACGGCGCGGCATGTTCCAGAGAACGACACCATGACTCACCCGAATTCCTTCGGAAGCCGGTCCACGCTCGAGGCCGGAGGGCGATCGTACACGATCTATCGCCTCGACTCGCTGAACACCCCATCGAGCGGAAAAGCAGCATCCCTTCCCTTCAGCCTCAAGATCCTCCTCGAGAATCTTCTTCGTAACGAAGACGGAAAGTTCGTCAACCGAGACGACATCGAGATGCTTGCGCGCTGGGATGTGAAGGGCAAGGCCGAAAAGGAGATCGCGTTCCGAACGGCACGCGTACTTCTTCAGGATTTCACCGGCGTTCCCGCAGTCGTCGACCTCGCAGCGATGCGCGACGCACTCGCGAAGCTCGGAGGCGACCCGAAGAAGATCAATCCGCTTCAGCCTGTGGATCTCGTCATCGATCACTCGGTGCAGGTCGACGAATACGGATCCGACGCGTCATTCCTGATCAACGCTAATCTCGAGTTCGACCGCAATCAGGAGCGTTACGCATTCCTTCGCTGGGGACAGAAGGCTCTCGAGAATTTCCGCGTCGTTCCACCGGATACAGGAATCGTTCACCAGATCAATCTCGAGTATCTCGCTCAGGCCGTGTTCGTGAACACAGTCGATGGCGAATCGACTGCGTATCCCGACTCGCTCGTCGGCACCGATTCACACACGACGATGATCAACGGACTCGGCGTCCTTGGTTGGGGCGTCGGCGGAATCGAAGCCGAAGCTGCAATGCTTGGACAGCCTGTATCGATGCTGATTCCTGAAGTCATCGGATTCAAGCTGCACGGCAAGCTTCCGCCCGGCGCGACCGCTACGGATCTCGTACTCACGGTCACGCAGCTTCTGCGACAGAAGAAGGTCGTCGGAAAGTTCGTCGAGTTCTACGGAGCCGGGTTGTCGTCGCTGTCGCTCGCAGATCGCGCGACGATCGCGAACATGGCGCCGGAGTACGGTGCGACGATGGGCTTCTTCCCGATCGATGCAGAGACGGTGAAGTATCTGCGCTTCACTGGGAGGGACGAACGCCAAGTTCAGCTCGTCGAGGCGTACGCAAAGGCGCAGGGACTTTATCGCACAGATGACACGCCTGATCCGGTTTTCACCGACACTCTCGAGCTCGACCTCTCGACAATCGAGCCAAGCCTTGCGGGACCGAAGCGTCCGCAGGATCGCGTTCCGTTGAAGCTCGCAAAGCAGATGTTCCGCGATGCACTTGCTGCGGATCTCGGAAAGACTGGAACTCTCGCAGGAATTGCGGCTGCAAAGCAGGCGATGTCGGTATCCGCCTCGCCGCAGTTGTCGGAGGCGGTCGTAGCGACGGCAACTGAAGATCAGGCCGGAGCGCAGTCTGCGGTCCCTGTGTCGCTGAACGGAGAGAATTTCGGTCTTCGTCATGGCGCCGTCGTTATCGCGGCAATCACGAGCTGCACGAACACGTCGAACCCAAGCGTGATGCTCGCTGCCGGATTGCTCGCGCGAAATGCAGTTGCAAAGGGCCTGAGAACGAAGCCGTGGGTGAAGACGAGCCTCGCGCCTGGCTCAAAGGTCGTAACCGACTACTTCACTGCCGCCGGTGTGCTCGAGTCACTCGAAACGCTGCGGTTCAACGTTGTCGGCTACGGATGCACGACGTGCATCGGCAACTCCGGTCCGCTGCCGCAGCCGATCTCCGACGCGATCGAGCAGAACAAGCTCGTCGTCGCTGCGGTGTTGTCGGGCAACAGAAACTTCGAAGGGCGAATCAATCCGCACACGAGATTCAATTATCTCGCGTCGCCGCCGCTCGTCGTCGCGTATGCACTCGCGGGAAGAATGGACATCGACTTCAACACTGAGCCGCTTGGCATCGGTGACGAGGGTCCGGTATTCCTGCGTGACATCTGGCCGGCGCCGAAGGAAGTCGAGGATGAGATTCTGCGATCAGTCAAAGCGGACATGTTCAAGACGCAGTACGCGAACGTGTTCTACGGCGACGAGAGCTGGCGCGGTTTGCCTGTCCCGGAAGGCGACCTCTACGCCTGGGACGAGAAGTCCACTTACGTCAAGAACCCGCCATTCTTCGAGGGCATGACGCTCACTCCGCCTGGAGTCCGACAGATCACGGGCGCGAAAGCGCTAGCGATGCTTGGCGATTCGATCACCACAGACCACATCTCGCCAGCGGGTTCAATTCCAGCGGCAAGTCCGGCCGGCAAATGGCTCATCGCGCACGGCGTTAAGTCGACCGATTTCAACTCGTACGGCGCACGCCGCGGAAATCACGAGGTGATGATGCGCGGAACGTTCGCGAACATTCGCCTTCGTAACGAGCTCGCTCCCGGCACCGAAGGTGGCTGGACCGCAACCGGTCCGGGCGCCGAACCGGTTTCGATCTATGACGGCTCCATGGAATACCAGAAGAACGGCGTTCCGCTCATAATCATCGCCGGCAAGGAATACGGCACAGGCTCATCGCGCGATTGGGCAGCGAAAGGAACGCTGCTGCTCGGCGTACGCGCAGTCATCGCCGAGTCGTTCGAGAGAATCCACAGGTCGAACCTGGTGGGAATGGGAGTGTTGCCGCTCGAGTTCATGAACGGCGAGACTCGCCAGTCGCTCGGCCTCACAGGGTTCGAGACGTTCGACATCCTCGGGATGTCAGACGACGCAAAGCCGAAGTCGATCATGACGGTTCGCGCGACCGCGGCGGATGGAACGGTGAAGGAGTTCAGAGCCATGGCGCGGATCGATACGCCAGAGGAAATGAACTACTACCGTCACGGAGGCATACTACCCTTCGTTCTGCGGCAGCTCGTTCAGTAAGGCTGATGACTGAATTGCGTATCCCAACCTGTTCGGGATACGCAATTCTTCAGGCCTCTTTCTTCTTGAGCAGCCGCGGAATCGCCTGCTGTATCTGCTCCGTGACTTCGCGTTCCATCTTGGCGGGGTCGAGCGGCTGAAGCATCTCCCGCAGCTCGGGGTCGTCGCTCATCGTGTGACCCATCCGCGTGTACAGCCCCGCGACGAGGTGCAGCGTCTTCGTCACCTCTTCCTCGAT
>JADGQR010000297.1 GCA_017881685.1 Gemmatimonadaceae bacterium | reverse complement strand
CATCAAGCCGATCAATGTCGTTCGCGCTGCTTCCCGGCGCTGCGGAACAACGGGCACATCCGGATACTCCACGACCCTGATCGCGCTCAAGTTGCGCACTTCCTCGATCCGGGCCTGCTGGTAGGAATCCTCGAGACTCGCATACTCCTGCTGCGCCAGATCGGCGTCCCTCGTCAGCTCGTCATCCCTGATTTTCAGCTGTGGCGAAGTTTCGAAGTCGCGGTTCTGCTGGCGAAAGCTCGCAAGCTGCTGCTCCGCATCATCCAGCTTCTGTCTTGCTTCAGCTACCAGCCCCTCGACGAACTTTCGCTCAGCGACTGCCTGCTCCTTTCTGCTCGATGAGCTGTAGGAATCGAGCTCACGGAGAATGTTCATCGTAACCTGAGCCGCGATCTGCGGATCCTTCTCCGTTACGATGAGAGTCACCACGCCTGATTTCGTCGATGTGAGAACCGCAACCTCGTTCACGAGTTCCCTTGCGGCAAGCATCGCACCGGCCGTCGGTGTGGCCGCTTCTATTCCCATGAACGTCGCCAGCGGGCCGGTCTTCACACCTTTTGAAGTCGATACGGTGTAGGTCTTTGCGGCTACCGGGATCAAAATCGAGTTCGAGCGCGCGAGCTCCGCGTAAAACAGCGTCGACTGCGCTACGTCAACTACGCCGAGCGAAAGGCCTATCTGGGAGGCAAGTCCCGGAACCTGTGCCGACGTGCGACTTGCCCGCGCGGCGAACGATCCCGATGCCGCGTAGAGGTTGGCTTCGGACAAGGCGACCACCCCAAAAGACAGAAGGCCGATGAGACCGCACAATGCGATGATCTGCCGGTTCCGAAGAAGGATGCTGAGAAAGTACAGCAGCGACGTTTCTTCTCTCGCCCCATCTGTCCTTTCGCCTGAGGTTCCTGACAACGAGCTCGCGCGAACAGCGCCCGCCTGGGTCAAGGCATCACCCGCGCGAGTGCGAGTGCGCGTGCATCGGCCTGATACGCTCGACCGACAGGTAGATGATGCTCAGGAGCACCGCGCCCGCGCCAATCGCAATGAGAAACAAACCAGGGCGAAGCCATGCGACGATTGCGAGTACCGCGAGGGCGAGATTGATGACGAGTATCGTCGAGCTCACCTGAGCGTGGCTCCTTCCTGCCTGAACCATTCGCTGATACGCGTGGCTGTGGTGTGCGTGATACCAGCGCTCGCCGTGGGCGATGCGGCGGCAGAGAGTGACAGTCGCGTCGAATACGAATGCGCCGAGAAGCAATACCCAGAGAAGCAGCGGGACGGCACCCGAGTTCTCCGAGGCAATGGCGAGCACCGCGAAGAGATAGCCGAGCATGCCGCTGCCGACGTCTCCCATGAAGAGACGCGCGGGAGCCCAGTTCAGCGGGAGGAAACCAGCGCTTGCGGCAGCGATCAGAAGCGAGACGATAGCGAGTCCCGTCTGACCCATCGCAAGTAATATCAGTCCGCCAATTACGCCGGTGCTGATTGCCTCGCCGGCGGCAAGCCCATCGATTCCATCAACGAAATTGTAGAGGTTTATCGCCCACACAATGCCGATCACACCGAGAATGATCCCGAAATAGCCGAGGTGAAGGCTCGTGAATCCGACGCTCAGCGAAGGAAGGCCGCCCACCCAGTACATGGCCCAGCCGGCCGAGAGGAACTGAACGGCGAATCGCGTCAGCGCTGAAAGGCTGCGATGGTCGTCAATCCAGCCAACTGTGGCGATGAGCGCGCCGCCGCCGACAAGTGCGATCGCGAGATTCCATGGGATCCAGTTGAGAATCGCGGCGAGAATGATTCCGCCCAGGGCCGTGACGGCGATGGCGAGGCCGCCCCCGCGAGGAGTGGGTGCGGAATGCGAGCTTCGCTCGTTGGGTATGTCGAGGAGTCTGTCCAGCGCGTAGAGTCGAACGCGACTGGCAAGGAGCCAGCTGAGAATCGCAGCGGCGATCAGAAAGGTGACGCGCTGAATCGTCAACGCCCTGCTCCGGCGTTTGCCTTATACCACTTAGCGGTCAGGGACATTCCCTCGTCGACGGAAAATGGAGCATTGAAACCGGTCGCCTCCCCAAGGCTGGACGAATCGACGAAAAGGGAGCCAAGCACGGCAGAAAGTGAGTCTCCTGTAAGATTGAGCGGTGCAATTCGGGAGAGCAACCCCCCGATTTTAAGCGCCGCGTCAAATGCAGCCGGAGGTACCGGAAGCATTCTTGGCTTCTTGCCCAGTGCCGCACCTATTCTATTGATGAGCTGGGGTGTCGAGAGGTCCTCTCCGTCGCTCACGTAAAACGTCTGATGGGCTGCTGAAGGCGATGAAAGCAGCGACTGGATGGCTGCGACCACGTTTCCCACGTACGCAAAGCTCCGACGATTACGGATGAGCCCGAACGGGAGCGGAATGCTGCGATCGACGGCCCAGAACAGTCGCGCAAGATTCGCCTTCATTCCAGGGCCGTACACAGCAGGAAGCCGCAGAATCGGTGCTGAAATTCCCGCTTTCATTGCAATGGCTCGCACACGCCGCTCTGCCTCGAGCTTGCTGACGCCATACGCATCCACGGGCTCGGCGAGAGTCTGCGCGGTGAGCATCATGTTGCTCGTGCCGGCCACCGCTTTCACTGAGCTTATGTAGACGAAGGTCGTTACTCCCGCCGCGATGGCCTCTTCGAGAAGCGCGACGGTTCCTTCGACGTTGATGCGATGACATTCGGATCCAGGGTCGGTCATCCCTTCCGGCTTTGCGTGGACCCGGGCCGCGAGATGAACGACGGCCGTCACACCATCCAGAGCGGCTCTCACTGAATCGCGATCGAGAAGGTCGCCCGCGACGGCGATCTTTCCACCAGGCGGCGGAGCGGCGTCGCGGTTACGGGTCAGTGCGATGACCTCGTTGCCATCCGCTGACAGCGCGGCGCAAAGGTGTCTGCCGATGAAGCCAGTCGCTCCGGTGACGAGGATGCGCTGCGTCACACGTCACGCTCGAGAACGTCGCACACCCGGCCGACGGCACCGTGCTTGCCGCCACTTGCATGGATCGCGTCTCTCCCGCGCTTCCCCATCGCTGCAAGCTCTCCAGCCGGCATGCCGGCGATCTTCCTCAGCACGCGCTCTGCGTCGTCCACGTCGCCGTGGCGAACGTGCCACCCGTTGTCGAATTCATTGATGATATCCGACACGTGATTTTCGTCAGGGCCGATGAGCAGGATTGGCCTGCCGACGGCCATTGCCCCGTACACCTTGCTCGGGTGAACGATGCCTCGAATCGCGTCGCCCATCGTAACCAGATGAACGTCGGCAGCGGCAAGTGAATACTTGAGGTCTTCCTGCGGCTGATACGGCAGTGACTCGATGTTCGAGCCACCGGTCATTTCGACTTCGCGTTTGCCGACGCCGCCACCGATGAACATGAAGTGAAGCCTTGGCTCTTCGCGAACTCTCACTGCCGCGTCGAGTATCGTCGTCAGCGGATTTGAAGGGCCGTGATTGCCGCTGTACATCACAACGATCTTGCCGTTCAGGTTGTGTGCGGCTCTGAACGGATTGGCGGCGTGCTCAACAACCTCTGGCGGGTCCTCGGCCGGCCATGGCGGCAGCACGGACATCTTCGCGCTGACGTCAACCTTGGAGTTGATTCGCGCTGCCATGAATCTGTCCAGCACGATCACGTCATCAGCGCGGCGGAGAACTTCGCGATTGATCCAGTCGAAGATGCGTACCGGCAGCGATCCGGGTCGCGCCATTCCAAGTGCGACGATCTGGTCAGGATTCACATCCATCACCCAGTACTTCACCTTTGCGCGATGGAATCCGGCGATGATCAACGCACCCAGCGAAGCCATTGGCGGTGAGGTGCTCACAACCACTGCATCGATGGCAGGCTGCACGAAACTGCGCAGAACTGTCTGTGCAACGAAAAGCAATCCACCGAGCAGCCGGACGAGAATCGAGCTCTTGCCGAATGACGAGAACGGGACGCGTCGCACGTCCACACCACGCAGCATCTCGCGCGACGGATAGTGAACAGAGGGATCGTCGTAGCCCTGATTCGCCGTGTACACAATCACATGATGTCCACGCGCAGCGAGCTCCTCTGCCGCGTCGGCGAGGTGTTGCCCGACAGCAGCTGGGTCAGGCACGTAGACCTGGGAAACGAAAAGAAAAGTCCGCGGAGCCTCGGTCACGCGACGACTTTCCTGTAGATGTCCATCGTCTCGCGCGCGGCTTTGTCCCAGGAGAACCTGTGCGCGTTCTGTCTGCCCTTCTCCACGAGAGCATTCCGAAGTTCCGGATCGAGGAGAGCGCGCTTGAGCTTCTCGGCCATGTCGTCCACCGAGAGCGGATCGAACAGGATTGCGCCCTCGCCTGCCACTTCAGGCAACGCAGCGACATTCGAGCACGCGATGGGCACGCCCGCTTCCTGAGCGTCGAGAATCGGCAATCCGAACCCTTCGTAGAGCGACGGAAAAACGAACAACGAGGCTCGCTCCATCAGCGCGTCGACGTCGTCATCGGGGATGAATCCGGTGAAATGAATCCTATGATCGCCGGCACGCTGAAGCTCCGCTCTGATCTCCGCAGACTTCTCCGGCATGTGTCCGATGAGGACGAGCGACTGAGGAACTTCCGGGGAAATCTTCGCGAACGCGGCGATCAGTCTTGCAATGTTCTTGTGCGCGCTCAAGCTGCTCAACGCGACCATGAACGGCTGAGTGACGTTCATCAGGATTTCGTTCTCGAAAGTCTTGTGACTGTCGGCGACCGCCTCCTTCGCGGCGCAGTACACAACAGAGACCTTCTCTGGCGGCACTCCCAGGTGCCGCATGATCTCGCCTCTCGAGAAATTCGAGATCGTGATTACGTGACTTGCGCGCTTGACTGTTCTTTCGACGAAGAACCGAAACGCGCGTCTCCCGATCGGCGTGCGGCGTCCGCTGTGCCCGAGATAGTTCAGGTCGTGAACCGACACTACCTGCGGTTTTCCTGACGCGAGCGGGCCGACGTATCCAAGGGAATGGACCAGATCGGGATTCAGTCGCCTCAACTGAAGCGGCAGCATTACCTGCTCCCAGCCGTAGCGATAGGCGCGCTGCATGGCGATCACAGGACACACGACGCGTGTGAAGCTCTCGTTCGGGGTGATGTCGAGATCGGCCGACTCGCGGTTCACGAACACCGTGTACTCGTGGTCCTCGTCGAGGCGTCCGAGAGCGGTAATGAGCGACCGCGCGTACGTCTCAGTCCCGCCGACGACACCGGGAATGAGGTAAAGCAGATTCAGGGCAATCTTCACGGGCTCAGTAGTCTCGAGCCATGCCGCTCGTGGCAGACGTTGGGGTGGGAACGGTGTATCGGGCCATGACGCGCGGAGGCGCCCAGCGAAGTCGGGAAATCGCGAGCATGAACCAGTATGCGGCGCCGACCATGGCGATCTGGTACAGCGTGCCCGCGAAATCGCCACGGTTGAAGTCAACCACAATGGAGAACGCGACGAAATAGAGGCCCAGGTGGGCGTCGGCGTTGCGGACGAGCTTGACCATCAGAATTGACAGCGCGGAAAAGATTAGGAACGGGCCGACGTATCCAAAATTCAGAAATGCCTCGGTAACTGGTGTGTACGCAAAGCCCATCAACGCGGTCGTTCCAAATGCGTCACGCATGAACTGGAGCGACAGACTTTCCGGCTTATCGATCCACAATGCGCGCGGCATGAATAGCCCAGGGGCACCCAGGTACGTCATTCCCCAACGCAGCGGATGTGCGTGAAGCGTGTAGAACATGAGCGTCTGAATCGGCGAGACGAACTCGTTCTGAGTGACGAGCACCTGCACCGGATCCACCTGGGCAAGAATCGTTGGATCGTCGGCAACCGTGCGAAGAATTCCAATGACGTTCATCACCATGAAGGCGACGAAGCCGCCGACTACTGTCTTGATGCCGATGACGAGATGACGGCGCGTCGCGACGACCGCGAACAGGAAGATGAACATCGGAAGGAAATCGCGACGATTGCCCATCGACAGAGCGAACAGGACGAACAGCGCGACGTAGACGACCATCCAGCGACGCACAGATTTTGTGAGCTGTTGCCACCCCGCAAACATGAACATGACGAGTCCGTTCATCATGAATATCGCCACCACCCACAGCTGCGTTCCGAGGAGCAGGTTCTTCCTTCTATCGAGCGCTCCGGTGAGGTCGAGTCCGCGCGAAACCGCATAACCGACCAGCGCCATGAAAGCGAGAATGAGAACAACGACGTTGAGATTGGTCGGTCTGATCCTGTCGAATACTTCCGACGGCACGTCATGCCACGGCTGTCGATACCACCATTGAACGATGTTGAAGGCGAGGAAAGCGGTTCCGAACATGAAAGCCGCGCGGTCGATACCCTGCTCCGGCAGATTGATTCCGAGCGTGGTCACCAGCGGCAGCGTCGCGCCGTAGAGGAACAGGAACAGGACAAAGAAAAGGCGTATGTCCTGTAGAACCCATCGCCCGTCGTAAAGCCGAATCAGCGCAAGCGACGCAAGGAACTGCCCGACGAGGAACCAGGTCGCCGCGGCGAGCGTCGTCCCGAACGCCACTTCGACGAGCGCAATCAGGCTCAGACACCCGGCAGCGCCCAGCAGAATGCCGCAGCTCGTCGGGAATGGTCCGGTGGATCGTGGCGACTCAGTGGTCATTTCTTTCCACGATATGTAGATCGCACGCCGCCCGTCGCTATCCGCTTCAGCTGGGCAATCTGCCGGCGCGCAAAATAGCGCATCATCCAGCCGTCAGCCGATCCGCGAAGACCATAGGCTCGCTGGAGGTAATCCCAGTGCTTCATCACGAGGTAGCGAGTATTCCGCCAGACGAACAGCTCGAAGCGAATCCGGTTGATCCTGTGACCGCCGCTCGCGGAAATGGGTCCGCGAAGGTGATAGCAGACGGTCGACGGCGTGAAGTATGACTTCAGGCCGAGTGCGCCTGCCGCGAGGTAGAAGTCGGTCTCCTCACGCCACGCGTTGCCTTCATACCAGGTATCGAAGACGACGGCGCTGAACGCCGAGCGCCTGATGAGTGCGATCGAATGCAGAAACGGCGCCGGAATTGGCGCGGCGGTACGAGCCGCGAAATCCGCGCTCATGTTCGCAAGGTCAAACACCTCATCAGCCGGCCGAATCGGAGTCAGCGGATCCTGAAGACACGACGTATTGAACTCATCGGGAACAAGCGCGGTGACGATCCTTCCGGCGATCATCGAAGCTCCAAGGTCCTTCGCCTCTCTGAGCAGAGTCGAGCAGTAATTCGACGCGAGCCACACATCGTCTTCGCCGAACAGAACCCATTCGGTCCCGCTCGCCGCGATGCCTGACATCCGGGAAGCCGGCTGACCTCGCTGCGTTTCATGCCTGATCACGCTTACGGGAATTGGAGCTCGTGTCGCCCACTCCTCCACGCGCTCTTTCGTTCCGTCGGTCGAGCCGTCATCGATCACGATGAGCTTTGCGACATCCGGATGACCGAAGTACGACGGCCACACCGCTTCGAGAGCGCGAATTCTATTGAACGTCGGAATCAGAAGCGTGATCGAGGCGCTCATCCCTTGTTCGCCCCCGAGCCCGCCGACGCCATGTCGGAAAGCCTTTTCACGCTCGCTGCTCTCGCCCTCGGCAAATCACGATATCCTTCGAGGCCGCCGCGGATCACGTTGAGGGGAATCCGCAGATCACGCTTGGCGAGCCCGATAACTGTCATCGCGGCCGCGTGAAGAGCGAGCCTCGCACCATATCGAGCCTGCCACAGGGGTTCGTTGCCAATCGCCTTCCAGACAAAGAGCACGCGCGATTTCTCGCGCTCTCTCATCTGGGAATGCAATGGCGGTCGGTTGACTGAGCTCGGATAGTGATCGACCGCAACTTTCGCGGACGAGATCATCTTCCATCCTGCTCGGCCAACCCGGTGGGCGACATCTACGTCTTCATGCCAGAAGCTGCCGAGCGCTTCGTCGAACCCACCAACTGACTGAATCGCTTTCCGCCGAAAGGCCATGTTGCCGCCACTCAGCCACTCCGCCGGTTGATCGGCCGCCGGATGCGTCGCCGGGCCGACGTTGAAGCCGCCCCAATCGATTCTGTAGCGATTCGATGTGAGACCAAGCGCGCGATAGACAGTTTTGCGCGCGGTCGTGTAGTGACCCGGGTGCCCTACGTATCCGCCGACGCCACCCAGGTCCGGATCGTCGAAGAATCGGATCATCGTATCGACCCAGTGCTTCGGCAGCCGAACGTCATCATCGAGGAATGCGACGTTGTCGCCTTGCGCCATTGCCAGCCCGGTATTTCTCGCTCGCGACGTACCAAGTCCTTCGGGGAATTCCGCGATCTGCAGGTTGAGCCGGCTTGCGAACTTCTCCTTGATCCGCTCAACCGTGTCCGCAGAATGCGCCTGAAGAACCAGAATGACCTCGAAGGGACGTGTCGTTTCCTGTGCGGCAAGATCCTCGAGACACAGCTCGAGCGCTTCCGCACGTTTGTACGAGGCCACGACTACAGAGAGTTGAAATTGCATCCGATCGCTACGAGCGTTTCATCGCTCGCCAGTGGCCGAGGAGGCCAACGCGATCGAGCCAGTGACGAGTAGTGTTGCGGGGAATGTCGTACAAATTTACCTGCCACAGACCAGCCAGGCGAGCCAGTCCCTTGAACCGCCGGCGCACGACGTCCTTGCGCTCCCGGCACGATTCCATGAAATGCGATTCGCTCATTCCGCCCATGCTCATGTTGGACACAATGACGTCCACGAATCTTGTCGACACGGGATACAAGAAGCATCGAACGATGTGATCATAGTCGGCCGCTACGCGGTAAACAGTGTCGAACTTGCCGACGCGGTCGAAGACCTCGCGTCTCACGAAAGTGGAGGGATGGCAGATAGTCTGTCGCGCCAGATCGCCGGCGGTTACCGCATGTCCAACGATGCCAGAGATGTCGCCGTCCCCCAGCAGCATGCGGCCGTAGACCAGATCTGCGCCCTGCCCTGCCTTCATCGCGTCTTCAATCGCGGTCGGGGCGTGAAGACGATCGTCTGAGTTGGCAAAGATGATGTACGACGAGCGATCCATAACGAGCTCGATGCCCTTGTTCATCGCGTCGTAGATCCCTGTGTCGGGCTCGCTTATCCAGTAGCCGATTGTCGCATCATTCGCGCGAATGATGTCGACAGTTCCGTCTGTCGACGCACCATCGATCACGATGTGCTCGACGTTTGGATAAGTCTGCTCGGCGACCGCGCGAATCGTCTTTGCAAGATTCCCTGCGCCGTTGTGAACGACGGTAATCACCGAGACGAGCGGTTGCTCGGGAGTTCCGCGAGAGACGATGCCTCTCGTCCGCTTGCCGCCCTCGTTGCTCGTGATCGCTGCACTCACTTGGCTGTCCCCGAGCCGCCGCGGCCCGGCGCATCGGGCGTCAGCCAGTTGTCGCGCAACGCGAACTCCCGCCACTCGCTCTTCATTGCAAGCCGCCCGTCGTAACGCGCGCGATTGCGGTAGTAGAAAGTTCGCGCGAGATCGAGGCGCCATGCCGAGTCGCCTGTGACGCGATGCGCGAGCGCCATGGCTCCAGACAATCCACCGAGTACGACATGAGCCGCGATTCGGCGCGCGAGACGTCCCTTGCCCGGATGAAGCTTTCGGAAATCCGTATAGCTGTCGCAGAATCCCTGATCGGCGAACCGGCTGTTGAGATACGCCTGCGTGAGACGCGAAGGCGGAATCATGTGATGAGTCACTGACTCACCGACATACGCGAAGCGATATCCAAGCGCCTTGATCTTGAGGTTCAGGCCAGTCTCGTTGTCGCCCGTGAACTCTCCGGCGTTCGTGTCGGGGTTGAATCCGCCGGCTTTCATGAACGCAGCGCGCAACACGGCCTGGTGGCAGCTGAAGACTCCCGGATCGTCGTCCGAAACCTGAAGCTGCGGTCCGAGATCGAGGAGACTGAGCAACGCGTTCCTGCAGTACTTGAGAACCCATGCAGGCGGCTCAGTGTCCCAGCGCGGGAGAACCCGGCCAGTCACGGAACCGACGTTCGATCCCTCGACAAACCCGGTCAGAATCTTTTCGATCAGGTCCGGCTCGGCGATCATGTCGTCGTCGGTGAAATACAGGACGTCACCCCGCGCAGCGAGTGCACCGCTGTTTCTGGCGTGGTGCGCACCTCGACGCTTTTCGCTCAGCGCGCGAACGTTGTTCGAGTGACTGGCAATCTCATCGATGACTTTCGACGTGTCATCAGTCGACGCGTTGTCGACGAGAATCAGCTCCCACCTGGATCGAGGATACGTCTGCTGGAGAAACGACTCGACAGTCTGTCTGAGAAGTCCTGACCGATTGTAGGTCGGGATAATGACGGAAACGAACGGTCGATCCGTCACGCGGTCAGCTCCTCGACGATCTTCACGAGCCTGTCGCGGAACTGCGGCGGTCCCCAGTCAGCCGCACGCTGCCGCCCTCGGTCGGCAAGCTTCGCGCAAAGTGCGTCGTCGGTCCAGAGGCGACGCAGGCACGCGTAAATCTCGGTCACTGACGCGGGATCGAACAAAAGCGCTGCGTCGCCAACCTGAGCCGGAATCCCGTAGATCCTCGACGTCGCGACCGGACAGCCAAGCGCGAATGCCTCGAGCTGCGGAATGTTCGTCGGACCGAAGTATGTCGGCATCACAAGCGCTCTCGCCGACCGGTACAACGCCGGCATGTCCTCGTCCGGAACGTATCCGAGGAACAGAACGTTGTCCTCGAGACCAAGCCGTTTGACCTGTTCCTGCACTTCCTCGAACCCGTTGCGCTCCTTCGTTCCCACGAGCACGAGACGCACATCGGGATGACTTTCACGGAGCCGGGCAAATGCGTCGATCAAGCCGACGTGATTCTTGTGTCGGTAGAACTGCGCCGGATAGAAGAAGAACTTCTTCGGCAGCTCGTATCGCTGCCTGATCTCCTCGTCGCGCGCTGGATCTGAATCGTAGATGTACGCCGGCGCGATGTATGGCAGAACGAAGACCTTGCCCGGATCGACATTATACGATTCGACGAGCTGATCCTTTCCGACTTGCGAGTCAACGAGAACGCCTTTCGCCCAGCGACTGGTCTCACCGAAGTGAAACTCGCGCGCTTCAAACTCTCCATTCGCCGAGACTTCCGGGAATCGGCGCTCGTACCTGTGCATCAGGTCGTGAACCGTGCCAAGGGCGGGAATCGGAGCGCGAAAAGCAAAGCGATCGTGGTTCGGACAGATCCACAGGTCGCAGTTCGCCGACTGAAGCGTCCGCACGTTCGAGTCGAGTCTCGCGACCGTGCGCCGCCATAACGACTGTGGCAGACGCGTAATGTGCCAAAGCTTGTTGAGAGCGCGATTGAACTTCGTGTCCTCGAGTCGCACGATTTTCACGCGCTCCGGCAGTACCTCGAGCCACAGAGGGTCGCCGACCGCCGCGGTTATCTCGTACTCCGGCGGAAACGCAAGAACGGCGTTGAGCATGGCCTGCGTGTATTGAAAAGCGCCTCCGCCCGGACTGGCCGAGAGAAGCACTCCGATCTTCTTCATCCTCGGCCGACGAAGCAGGCGCCCCAGCTGTCGAATCCGGGCCGTTCGTCGGACATCCATGCGTACGAGTCGATCAGCGACATTCCCGCTGCAGACAATGCAGCGTCAATCTCCGGTGAAAAGAGATACCGCATGTGATGAGTTTCGCGCAGCACTTCCGTCGTGCCAGTCAATCGATCGGTCACCTTGATCGAGTAGTTCACGTCAACGACATTCGTCTCGGCGTGAATTGCCGGCTCCGCGATGCGATCGACTTCCGTTACATCATCGGACAAGTGCTTGCGCGTTACGGCCGGCCATTGTCGAAGGACTGCAGGCCCATACCAGCAATCGAAAACGAAGACTCCGCCCGGACGCAAATGCTCCTTTGCAGTCTCGAATGCCGAGGCAAGGTCGGCGTTCGACGTCTGATAGCTCATGACGTGAAACAGCGAAATCACGGCGTCGAACTTCCTGCCAAGCCTTACCGAGCGCGCGTCGCCACAGGTGAACGACATACGTGACTGGAGATCAGAAGGAAGATCGCTTCGCCGGGCTTCCGCGGACTCGAGCATGCCCAGGCTCATGTCTACGCCGGTTACTGAGTAGCCCATTCCAGCGAGCTCGGCCGCATGAGCACCAGTACCGCATCCGATCTCCATGATCGATGAAGCTTCCGGCGCGTGATGCCTGATCAGATTCGAGACGTATCGCGCTTCGCCTGCATAGTCCTTGTCGCGATAGAGGAGATCGTAATAGCGCGAGTATCCAGCAAAGACTGTCAAGCGAAGACTTCCTTCACAGCCGAGGCAACCCTCGTCATCTGCTCATCGGTGAGCGCCAGGCCACTCGGCAGGTAGAAACCGCGTCTCGCGATTCGCTCGGAGTTGGGATGCTTTTCGCCGGCAAAGAATCCCATGCGCAGATAGACCGGCTGCTCGTGCATCGGCCAGAAGAACGGACGCGTTCCAATCCCGAGCTTCCCAAGTCTGGCCATCGCTTCTTCGGCATCGAACGGCACATCGTCGTCGATGACGACTCCGTATACCCAGTTGATGTTCTTCGCGAAGTCAGTGCTCGCGACAGGCAGCGCGATTCCGCGAGTCCCGGAAAGGAGCTCTGTATATCGCGCGAAGATATGTCGTTTTCTTTCGATGAATTCGTCGAGACGCTCGAGCTGAGCGAGGCCAACGGCGGCTTGCAGGTTCGTCATCCTGAAATTCCAGCCAAGCTCCTCGTGCACGAATCGACGGGGCGGACTGAAGCCAAGATTGCGAAGGCGCCTGCACTTTTCAGCGAGCGCGTCGTCGTCGGTGACGACCATTCCGCCTTCACCGGTGGTGACGTGCTTGTTCGGATAGAAGCTGAACGTCGAAAGTTCGCCGAACGATCCGCACGGCTTGCCCCTGTACGTCTGTCCGATCATCTCGGCCGCGTCTTCAACCACCATCAGGTTGTGCATTTTGGCGATGTTGAGAATCGGATCCATGTCCACGGGAAGCCCGTAGAGATGGACAACCATGATCGCTCGCGTTCGCGGAGTGATCCGGCTCTCGACCGCCGAGACGTCCATGTTCCACGTGTCGGGCTCGCAGTCGATGAGCACCGGAATCGCGCCAAGCCGGGAGATCGCAGTCGCGCAGGAAATGATCGTGAAGGTCGGCATGATCACTTCATCACCCGGCTTCAGATCGAGCGCCGCAAGTGCGGCGTCGAGAGCCGCTGATCCATTGCAGACCGCTATTCCGTGCTTCCTGCCTACGCGCGCGGCAAAGAGCTTCTCAAATTCGCGAATGAACGGGCCTTCGGATGAAATCCAGCCCGTGTCGATGCATTCGTTGAGGTATTT
>JADGQR010000296.1 GCA_017881685.1 Gemmatimonadaceae bacterium | reverse complement strand
TCGGAGCGCTCTCGTATGTGCTCGTGCTCGCACTGATTCACACTCTGTTCGCCGGAGTGCGTCATCGACATTTGCCGAGGCGGGAGCATGAGCGCGGTTCCGTTTGATCGGAGTCGCGTGACGATCGTAATTCTCGCCCGGAATGAGGCGCACTCGATCGGTGATGCAATTGCTGATGCTTCGGGGTGGTGCAGGGAAGTTCTCGTGATGGACGGGAAATCCGCAGACGGCACCGCGGATGTTGCGCGGCGTTCGGGCCCCCGAGTCGTGACAGACGACGGCAGAGGCAAGGGCGCAGCGATCAGGCAAAGCCTTGGGTTGGTCGATACTGAGTTTGTCGTGTTCATGGATGCCGACGGATCGCACGACGCTCACGACACTCCGAGGCTCGTCGGCCCGCTTGCCGACGGCACGGCCGATCTTTGCGTCGGCAGCCGGTTTGCCGGCGGCAGCGATGAGCTGTCGGTGAGCATTGCTCAGCTCGTGAGGACTGTGGGCAACATTCTGATGAACATTGCCATCAACAAGCGTTGGCACGTCGAGCTCACCGACACCCTCAACGGATTTCGCGCTGTCCGGCGTGACGCTGCACTTCACGTCAATTTGAAGGAAGTGGCTCACACGATCGAGCAGGAAATGGTGATGAAGTTCCTCCGCCACGGAATGAAGGTAGTGAACGCCCCGACGCACGAGTACAAGCGTCGCTTCGGCGAGAGCCACATTCGGATCTGGCGTGAGTGGCCGCGATTCGTCTGGTGCGTGATCGAGAACATAGCCGCGCCCAACGTTCCGCTCGACAAAGCCAAGGCCGAGCCTTCACAACAGGTCATCGCCGGAATAGCGGAATGAGACTGCGCTCCGCCTACGCGGCGGCAGCGTTGCTCCTGGCGTCGTTCGCCGCGTGGCTTCCGACGGAATGGTACGACACGATTCCGCGATTGTCGGGCCTTCGACCTCTGCCGCTCAGCGGAGTAAATCTCCTTCGACTTGTCTGCCTCATTGAGGCAGCGCTGTTCGCGCTACTCGCGATCCGTCAGACTCGCTTTGTACCCCGGCGGCCGAGCGTGTCGTTGTTGAAGGCTCCGGATTCAGCGACGTACGACCTGGGTAGAACGACCGCCCTCATCACTCTCGTCGTCATAACAATTGTCGGCATACTGCTCCGGGCGCACAACCTGAATCAGGATCTCTGGCTCGACGAGATATCACCGATAGTCGACTACAGCCGACTTTCCGCTGCGCAGGTGATCGGCAGTTACATGCGGTCGAATAATCACCTGCTCAACACACTGTTGTTGAAGGCGTCGATCTCGGCCTTCGGTCAGAGCGAGTGGTCGGTTCGATTGCCCGCCGTGATCTTCGGAGTGCTTGCAATTCCGGCTCTTTACTGGATCGCCCGCATCGCGTTCTCGCGCATTGCGTCGCTCGGCGCTGCGCTTCTCTTTGCGACGTCGTATCACCACATCTTCTTCTCCCAGAATGCGCGCGGCTACACCGCGTACATCTTCTTTGCACTGATATCGACAGGCGCGCTCATAAGGGCGCTCGACAGAGACGACCTGAAGAATTGGATTCTCTACGTCGCGGCGGCGACGCTTGGAATGGCAGCGCTGCTCCTGACGGCGTTCGTTCTTGTGTCACATGCGATTCTTGGTCTCGCATTCCTCTTCGTACTGCGAAGAAAGGGCGGTGACGCGGCTCCGTTGTTGAGAAGACTCGTTGGAGTCTTTCTGATCATCGGGCTGCTGGCTTTCCAGATTTATGCAGCCGCGATTCCTGAAGCGTACGTCACGTTGACGACTGTCTACTCCCGGGCATCAACAGGCTTTTCGCTCGTCTCATCGGATTTCGTCCACGAGATGATAAGGGGAATCTCGGTGGGATTTGGAAGTCCGCTGATCGCCTTCATATTCCTGATCGCCGGCGCGCTCGGCTTTGCGGCATTGTTCAAACGGTCATGGCTGCTTGCGACCGGCCTGGTCCTGCCGGAAGTCGTCACGCTAACGGCACTCGTCGCCAGGCATCTGACAATTTCTCCACGTTTCTTTCTGCTCGCGGTTCCGCTTGCAATGCTGTCCGCTGTTGCGGGAGTCGCTTTCGTCATTGATTGGGGTGCAAGTCGGCGCAGCCTTTCTCCAGGGACGGTGCGAATCGCGTGG
Source organism: Gemmatimonadaceae bacterium (assembly GCA_017881685.1). Lineage (GTDB taxonomy): Bacteria > Gemmatimonadota > Gemmatimonadetes > Gemmatimonadales > Gemmatimonadaceae > UBA4720. The sequence continues at coordinate 12,930 of JADGQR010000296.1, read as the reverse complement.
ATTGCGGCGATACTTCTGATTACGGCAGCTTCACTGAGATCATTGCCGTACTACTATCGGACTCCAAAGCAGCCCTATCGAAAAGCGATTGGATACACGGAGGCGCACGGGCAGGGCGGTCCGGTAATCGTGATCGCGTACGCCTCGACGGGGTTCAAGTACTACCTGCAGCGAGAGGGAATCCAGGATTCCTCACGCTACGTGTACGTGAGGAGCCGGTCCCAGTTCGATTCTCTCACGAGCGTGCCTGGCGCGGAACGCGCGCAGCTCGTCACCACGTTTCGGCGAGCGTTGCGCATCGAGGTGCCAGCCTTCGAGCAGCAGCTTTCAAGCGCGTGGCAGCAGGACACGACATTCGGCGCAACAGTTGGCGACGGCGAGATAACGATATGGTCGCGGCGGCAGGGAGTACCGCAACGGTGAACGACGCCTCGGCTCCCCGGATATTCTCGCCGGAATACTACAAGCGCATGCGCGACCTCGAAGCGGATGCGTGGTGGAATGCGGGCATGCGCGACATCGCTGCGGCTCTGCTCGAGAGATCGCGTCTTCCCGAAACGGGATTCATGGTTGACGCCGGCTGCGGCTCGGGCCAAACCATGTCCTGGTTCCTTTCGTCACATCCTTCGTGGAAGGCGTGGGGCGACGACGTGGCGATCGAAGGCATCAAGGCTGCCGCAGCGGGCGATCTCGCAGTCTCTCAGGCAGACGTTTTGAGTCTCCCCCTGCGAAGCTCGTTCGCGGATCTCATCGTTTCGTTCGACGTTCTTCAGCACCTGCCGCTCGGGAATGGCGACGCGCGAGCGCTGGCCGAATTCAACCGTGTGCTCAAGCCGGGCGGATACGTGCTTCTGCGTACCAACTCGCAGTCCTGGCCGAGGACGGTTGATGACCCCGTGAACGACTTCAGAAAGTACGAGCCTGAGCTGCTTTCTACGCGACTGAAGGACGCCGGATTCCAGATCGACTATCTTAGCCGCGCGAACGCGCTCCTCGGTCTCGCGGAGATAGCGCGTGAGACAAGGGCCACGAAAGAATCAGGGCACGGATACCACGGGCTTCTCGCGGACGCGAGGCAGGAATCCGATATTGCGCGATCTTTGAAACGCAGCGTTCTGCAATTGGAAGGAGCAGCGATAGCAAGGCGAGTGCGATTGCCATTCGGCCGATCGATCGTTGCGCTTTGCCATAAGTCCTGACTGACCGAATCCAAACACACACTGGATAAGCGACATAATGAAGCTTCGAAGGATAGCAGTCATCGGGTGCGGCGAGGCAGGATACGAGATGCATCTGCCTGCGCTCGCGCAAATGAAAGGCGTGACGATTGTCGGTGCGTGCGATACCGATCAGTCACGTCTGGACAGGGCGGCGACACGTTTTCGCGTACCCGTGTTCTCGACGGTTGAAGCGTTGCTCGGCTCATCGAGCCCCGAGGTCGTCATCGTCGCGACTCCACCTCACCTGCACACCTCGATCTGTCTCGAGGCGATTTCTGCTGGCTGCCACGTGATCTGCGAGAAACCGTTCGTGCCGATCTGCGACGAAGGGCGCAAAGTCATCGAAGCGGCAAACGCCGCAGGCAAGTCGATCGCTCTCAATCATGAATTCAGGGAGATGCCGATCTTCCGCGCGGTGCTCGATGCGACAGGAGCGAAGGAGAAAGCGCCGGTGTTCTTTGCTCAGCTCTGGCAGAACACCGATGTGCCGCCGTGGACTGAAGGCGGCTGGCGCGGGGCGATGGCGCGACGGACACTCCACGAAGCCGGCGTGCATCTCATCGATTACATGCTCGCACTCTTCGGTGAGATGCCGAAGGCGGTGTGGGCGTCGATGTCTTCCGGCGGTCAAAGTGACAGCGGATCGGATGCGCTTTCGATAGTCTCCCTCGAGTTCGCTGGCGGCCGAATGGCGCAGCTCGTTCAGAATCGACTCTGCAAGGGCGAGACACACTACTTCGAGGTCCGCGCCGATACCACCGAAGCTTCATATCGCGCCTCATTCGGTGGCAGAGCACGTGTGACGACCGGCTTGTACAGAAGCACACGGCCTCACGTGAGACTCGACTACGGCGTCTCAGGACTGGCGTGGACCGAGCGAGGCAACAAGCGCACGCTCCTCGCGCGCAATCCGGCCAATCCCCGCGTGGTATCTACTCGTCTCGTCCTCGAGCGTTCATTGAAAGCGTTTGAGAATGGAACGCGTCCTCCCGCGACAGCCAGCGATGGCCTCGACGCGCTCAAGGTGATCGACGCCTGCTACTCAGCCGCAGCGACCGGCTTGCGGACAAAGGTGGTCGACTGATTTGACGAGAATCCCGAATCTGCGAGTAGCGATCGTCGGTGCGGGACTCATGGGACGCGCGCACGCGCGCGCTGCAACGCGAGCAGGAGCGAGGGTCGTCGCAGTGTCTGACAGGGATGTGGCGGCCGCAAGGCGTCTTGCGGCATCGATCGGTGGAAATGTCGCGTCAGGTACAAAAGACGAAATCATCAGGCCGGATATTCTTGATGCTGTACACGTATGTACTCCCGCCGGCCATTATGTAGATGCGTGCACCATCGCTATTGAGCGTGGCCTTCACGTACTTTGCGAAAAGCCCATCGCCGAAACGGCTGCCGAAACGCAGTCGCTCTTTGGCATCGCCCGTGAGCGCAAGGTCGTCCTTTGTCCGGTGCACCAGTTTCCATTTCAGCGCGGCGCGAGTGACGCGGCGGCAAACCTCACGTCCATAGGCAGGATCAGGTGGATCACCGCTGAAATGTGCACCGCCGGTGCAGCGACTTTCGTCGATTCACTGCACGACGGGATTGCCCTCGACATCGTCCCGCATCCGCTGTCGTTGATCTACGCATTTCTTGGTGGCGAACTCTCTGAAGGATCGTGGACGACGCCTCACCCTGAGAAAGGAGAGATCCTCGTATCAGGAGTCGTACGGGAAACTGGAATCGCGATAATCCTTTCGACCCACGGACGCCCCACCAGCAACTCGATGCGCCTGATTGGCGAGCGCGGCACGATCTCGCTCGATCTCTTTCACGGATTCTCGGTGATGGAAGGTGGACGAGTGTCGCGGATAAGAAAGTTCACGCGTCCCTTTGCGGCATCAGGAAGGCTACTGTCGGCGGCATCGGCTAACGCGGCGCGCAGAGGTATTGCGCGGGAGACCGAATTCCCAGGTTTGACGGAGTTGTGCCGAAAATTCTATCTCGCAGCGGACAAGCGGGACACGCCTCCGATATCGGCAACCGAAGCCATCGACATTGCGACGGCGCGCGATCTCATTATTGCGAGCTTGCCGACACCTGACTGATTGCTGGAGTCGATAGCCCCTTCTCTGGTGCTGTCGTAACCCGCCGCGGACGACGACCTGTCACGTAACCGAGCCATTCGCCCCACGACCACGCGAGGGTCATTGCCGACAGAGCAGGAAGCGATGCCGTGAACCGCTTCATGAGACCAGCATCGGTTCGCGCCTTGCCCAGCATGCGAGACATCAACAGTAACGGAAGCACCGGCGAAACAGCGGCAAACCAGAGTCTGCGCTTCATCGGAGACTGTGCAACGCGCGTCGACCCGAACAATCGTCCGAATGCGTAGCGCTCGTAGACAGCATCTCCGAATGTCACCTCACGCCTCACTCTTACTTCTGCATCAGGGCAAAACCAGAGCGGACCGATCTTTTCCTGAAGCATGTTGTGCATCTCTGTCTCAACGAACCCTTCCGACCACCCTTCCTCGAGCGCGACAAGATCAGCCCGGCTGTATGCGACGTTGCAGACACTCAGAGTATGTGCCGGTCCTTCGGCAGCCGGACGCATGTACTTGAAGAAATCGACGTAACAGAACGCCCACATCGCGCTGGAAACCTGCGGCATCGCTTCGACTACGCCGCCAACCGCGCCACGACCCACTGACGACACGGCGGCAATCGCTGTCAACCAGCCTGGGCTCGCGATGCAGCTGTCCTCGGTCAGCACGAGTCTTTTCCCGCGCGCCGCGCGAACCCCGATTACCGTGAGCTCGATGGGAGTCGTGCAATCGGGCCGCGATAGAAATACCACTTTCGGAAAGCGCGCTCTCAGATCGCCGAGGTCGCCGAGTCTCGGATCAGCCGTGACGATGATCTCAAATGTGAGTTCGCATTGCTGACACTCGATTGCCCGGATCGAGCGCTCGAGCTGAGGAAGGCTGCAGATCGCAACCACCACCACACTCATGTCGAGTTCGGCCTGCGAATCCTGCGTCATGAAGTCCGTCGTTTGATGTCCCAGCCCTTGATCTGAAGTCCAAGTACGCCCGCCGTGATCAGCACGACAAGCAATATTGCAGGGCGCGAGCGTTTCTCGAGCAGCTGGAACCCAAATCCGTGAACTGTTGCAAGCGCCGCCGCCGGATACGCCCACCGCTGAACGAACTTCCAGGACTTCAGGCCGAGGTTTCGCAGCGAAGGATTGTTCGAGATCGCGACCAGGACCGCGAGCAGAACGGCTGAGAATAATCCCATCCAGTTTGCCGCCAGAAAAAGCTTGTCCGAGCTGTGCATCACCCGTGGAGGCAGGAAATAGCGGGAAAGAGAGCCGCCGACATGAACCTGCAGGCCAACGATGGTATGAGCGATTGCCATCAGCCCGGCTGCAATTCCCACGTCGCGCCGCAACGGACTGTGAACGGGATTCGCCTCACCACGAATCACATTGAGCGGGCCGATTGTAAGCGCGAACGCGAGAAGAAAGAATGCTGAATAGGCTGTCCCCAGACTCCACGCGTGAACTGCGCGGTCCGGGTAGATGAACGCTATGGCCGCAGATGCTGCAACCGCTCCCGCGAGTAGAGCGAGAAGCCTCCTGGATGGCAGATCAATCTCCTCGCGCGAGAGCGTTGTACACGCTCCCGATCACCCGGCCAATCGCGTAACCGATGACGAACAGATATCCGAACCCGATGAACGCTCCGCCCACCGTTACGCGGTATCCCGGCAACAGCTTGCCGAGAAGAGCCAGATGGACGCCTACCTGTTCGCCACCTTTCATCAGCAAGAGCATCGTCGCTACGAGCAACCCGAGGCCGAAGACCAGCCCGACTGCAATTCCCCAGGCTCGAGAATTGAGTCGCAGCAACGTCGAGCGATATGTCTCCGGGCCGTTCAGGTCTTGAGGTGTCATCAGATGTGGTCCAGGAAGTCGCTTGTCTCATCGAGCTCGACTTTGCTTCGAATGAGAAAGAGAGACACAGCGAGTGTGAGATTGCGCGTAAACGCGATCAGCCATCCGGCAATGAAGCCTGCTCCAAATGCCCAGAGCGCTCCGATGAGCACGCCAGGCCACGACACCGAGTAACCAGCGAAATACTGGGAAAGAAGAGAAAGGCCGAGCCAGGGATCGTCGCCCACAAGTACGGCAATTGTTGCTCCTGCGACCAGCAACGCGCTCGCCGTGCCGATCGCGACTCCAAATGCCCGCTTGTCTATTGGCGCGAACAGCAATGCGGTTGACGGCGGAATCGGATCCACCACCGTTCCGTCCACCATTTCTTCCTGTACCTGCAGCTCGCCCGGCATCATGCCTCCGCTGCCTGCTTCAGGTCTGCATCCGGCAGGCGCTGCTCTTCATGATACTCGAGGTCAGTGTTGACACTCCAGATATCGTGATCGGCGCCAAGCATGTTCTCCACCGCGAGCATCGCGGTGTACATCGAGTGATCCTGGTTGTTGTACTTGTGCATCCCGTTTCGCCCGACAGTCTGAAGATTGTGCAGCGTGTCGAGATGCGACCGGATCGTGTCCACATGGCCGCTGTAGCCGCCGTCGTAAATGGGATACGCTTTCGGCATGCGTACTACAGCTCCGTCGATCACCTTCGCGTGTGGCGCAAGCTTGAGCTGGGTCAGCTCAGCCGTCGCAAGCCGGATCAGCTCGGCGTCATCGGTATTCCACAAGCCATCGCCTTCAAAACAGAAGTACTCCATTCCGAGGCACGTAACACCCGTCGTCGGAACCATGTCGGCGCTCCAGTTATTGAAGTTCTGGATTCTTCCAACGAGGACACCGGGGGTATGGACGTAAATCCAGTTGTCGGGGAAAAGGTTGTCGCTATCCAGAATCAGAGCGACGAGAATGAAGTCGCGATACGTCAATCCGTTCGCCGCAGCGATCACTTCAAACGGTGTCTCGCTGCCAAGCGACTTCGCGAGGTTCGCGAGAGGGATCGTGGAAATCACGTGCTCCGCTTCGATCTTCTCCACGCCGGCCGCTGTTTCAACCTCGACTGCGGTGATTGAATTGTTTCCCCGCTCGAAGCTTCGAACCCTGCACCCGGTCGAGATCACCCCACCCATTTCGACGATACGCTCCGCGCACATCTCCCACATCTGACCCGGCCCGAGCCTGGGATATCTGAACTTGCTGATCAGTGTCTTGATCGACGGGGCTCGGCGATTGAGAGTCGTTGCAGACAGAATCGCGCGCGCGAGCGACAGGCCCTGAATTCTTTGCGCTGCCCACTCGGCTCTGATCTCTGTACACGGAATTCCCCAGACTTTTTCCGTGTAGGTCTTGAAGAAGATCTTGTAGAGACGCGTGCCGAAACGATTCGACACCCACTGCTCGAAGTTGTCTTCACGCGGATGCGGGCTGATGCGCGCATGCACGTAGCTGAGGATGATTCGTCCAGCTTCCCACAGCCCGAGCCCGGTAATCGCGTTGACAGCCTTCAGCGGGTAGTGGAAATATTTTCCGTTGTAAAGAATCCGCGACAGGCGCGGCACCTCGATCAGGTCGTGGCCGAGGATCGTCTCCCAGAAAAGTTCGACCGGCAGGATCTTGGTGAAGAACCGGTGCCCGCCGATGTCAAAGCGGTAGCCCTTATATCGTGCCGTCCTGGAAATGCCGCCAAGTACCTCATCAGCCTCGACGACCCTGACAGCGTATCCTTTCTGCGCGAGTAAATAGGCGGCGGTGAGACCCGCCGGCCCTCCGCCGCAGACGACGATACGGTCGCCCGGGGAGAGTTGTCGGCGAGGAGTTGGTCTCAATGAACCAGTTGTCAGATCGATGTCGGTGATGGAAGTCACGTCGCAGGCTTGACGCGCAGAATCTCGGCTCTCGCCCATTTTGATTTGACCGCGAACACCGAATCATACTGGAATTCCCCAAACATGCAGAGTCGGTCGAGCATCCGATTTTTCCACTCCGGAAATGATTGGCAGACTTCGAGCGTTCCGCACTCGACAATCAGATAGACGTGCTTCCCGGCAGCAACCGTGACGAGAGCCGAATCCGGCTGATAGTACAACCGCCCCGTTATCGCCGTCCATCTGCCGACTTCTCCCCGCCCGCTGATCAGCAGTGTGCTGTCCTTGGGAAGCGTCTCGACAAAACTTCGCACCGAGCGAAACGTCTTGCTCACGTCCGCTACAAATTCGGGCGCTCGAGCCAGCGAGACCGCTAGACTCCGGTCAGCGCCAGTACCCGCCACTCTGTACCATCGCAATCCGCCCACGGCCACGATGACCAGCGCCGCGGCCGCCGACGCAGCGAGGCGCATCCCTCTACTCACCGATCCCGATGGAACGAGCTTCCGGAAAAGAGCGCGCGCACCCTGATAGAAGAAGATCCAGAGAAAAGGCTGGTATGACATCAGATAGCGAGACGTGCTTGGCAGCATGAGCGTCAGCACGATCAAAGGCGCGAACAGATAAAGCGTCTCTGGAAGGAAACGATTCCGCGCCCGCCACATTCCGAACACCACAATTGCGGAAATCGCAAATCCGACCAACGTCCACAAAGCGTCCGTCGCCGTGTGGGCGAACTGCGCATAAAAGAGATCGATAACTGGTGGCCGAGAGAATCCCAGATGAAAGTCGGGGAGAATCTGATCTGGTACCGCCACGCCGAAGAGATTGATCAGCATCGCGGGCTTGTCGCCTTTGACGATGAAAGAGATCGGCTCGATGAAGTATCGTCCGAAGATCGCCTGGAAGTTGAATGCGACGAGAAGTACGACTGCAACAATCGGCGTCACGATCAGCCAGCGCTTTGCCGCCGGCGAGAGCTCACGGCTTTTCCATCGTCCTCTGGCGAGAACCGCCGCGAACACAAGCAATACCGGCGCGGTGAATCTCATCAGGAAGGCGAGTACGAACGCGACGCAGTACAGCACTATGAGACCGCGATTGGCAAGCAGCGGACGTTCGTCGCAGAGTATTCGAATTGAAAGCAGGATCGCAAACAGCGTGAAGGCAGCGTAGGGAGCATCCGCCAGCGGAGAAAAAATGTTGGCGATCCACACCGGACTCAGAGCCGTGAACGCAAACGCGAACGCGATCGCGAGCCAGTGGTGCCGTCGATCGAGCGTCCACGAGAAGATGTACGCCGACATCAGCGCAACTGCATCGAGAATCAGAATGTTGAAAAGCTGCATTCCGCGCAGCTGGTCATCGAAATCCCTGAACAGCGCGATGAACGGGGCTCTCAAAACGCCTGGCATCGCCGCATAAGGAAAGCTCGGCACATTTACAGCGAGGTGCGCGGACGTCGATCCCGTCTGCACCAGCGACAGCGCCTTCAAATAGTAGTAGAGCGTATCTGTCTGAAGGCGCGGATAAAAGAACGCTGGATCTATCCACAGGATCGCCGCCGCCATCAACAGGCTGAATCCGCCTCCAAACAACGCGATCGCTTTCCACTCCCGGCGAAAGAAAACCAGCGGGGACTCGAGCCCGCGATGGTAGTCAAAGGATTGTTTCGTCAGATCCGGCAATTGGTCTCAGTTTGTAGGGGCCCGCGCGCTCTCTCTCTCTCTCTCTCTCTCTCAAACGCGAGTCGTCAGGGCATTCTTCGAGAATCGTCGCGCGGACGTTACCTCGCGAAGCCATGCGCGGCAATGCCGCAGGCTCACTGCAAAGCGCTCAATCTGAAAACCGCGACTTGCGCCTGCGCCGTCCTTCGCGAGAAGACTGGTGTGAATTCGAACCGTCCTCTCAGACTCACTCCATCCTCGAGTCGCCGCGTCCAGGTATCGAAGTCACGACACGCTTCGAGTGTCCCGCATTCCGACAGCAGATACACATCGCTCGATCTGACTACCGACGCAAGATTGTCGTCAGGCACGTAATACTTTCTTCCAGAGATGACCGTCCACCGGCCCGTGCTCGCTCCCGATCCGATCAGCAATGTTCGTTCGGGCGGCAGCGTCTCGATGAACTGGCGCAAGCCGCGAAAAGGGGCGGCCACTCCGGCGACGTAGTCTGGCGCGCGCAGCAGCGAGACTGCCTGCGACGGGTTTGTCGTGCCGGCAATCTTTCGAAGGCGAACAGCAACCAGCGAGACCACAGCGAGCGCAATTGCAGCCGCCGCGACGATTGAGATACGGCGCGCAGCGCGCACCCGATGCAACGGGGGCTGCAGAAGTGCCGCGACGCCGGCGTAGAAGAAAATCCAGAAGAATGGCTGGTACGATGCGAGATACCTCGCGACACTCGGCACGATTGGCGCGAGAAGAGGGAATGGCGCGAGTACGTATAGAATCTCCGGAAGAAAACGCCTTCTCGATCGCCACGCCCCGAAGATCACGAGCGCCGAAACCGAGAGCCCCACTATCGTCCAGGCGAGATCCAGTCGCGTTGCCGCAAACTCCATGTTCATCGGGCCGACCACCGGCGGTCGTGAGTACACGAGATTGAAGCCCGGGATCACCTGCGATGGGATCGCTGATGCGAACACGTTGATTATCAGCTTCACGTCATCAGCCTTTCTGATGAACCACAGAGGATCATTCAGGTAGCGGCCGAAGATGGCGTCTCTATTGAAGAAGACCAGCGCTGCAACCCCGACGAGCGGCACTCCGACAATCGCCACCATATGGCGCGGCGAGAGGTTCACGCGGCTCCATCTGCCGTGCGCAAGCGTCGCGGCGAAGACGAGAATGACTGGAGCGCTGAACCTCATCAGAAATGCCGCGGTGAACAACACAAGGAAGAGCAGTATCGACGGAAGCTGCGACGTGAGCGGCCGGTGAGACGTCAGAATTTGCCGCGCCACGATCAATGCGCCGAGCGAAAAGGCCGCATAGGGCGCATCTGCCAGTGGATACAGGACATTGGCCATCCACCACGTCGCGATGACGGCAAACGCAAACGACAGCGCAATCGCCATCCAGTGTCGCCTGGCGGGCTGACTCCATGAAAAGATGTACGCTGACAACAGTGCGACCGCGGCAACGAAGATCACATTGGTAGCCTGTATCGCGCGCCACTGGTCGTCAAAATCCTTGAACGCCATGAGCAACGGCGCTCGCATCACGCCCGGCATCGCGGCGTAAAGAAATGGAGGGACGTTCACGGCTGCTTGCGCCGTGGTGCTTCACGTTTCAATCAAAGCGATCGCCTTCAGGAGATATCGAAGCGGATCCGTCTGAAGCCGCGGATAGAAGAACGCCGGATCAACCGAGAAGATCGCCGTCAGGGACGCGGCGACGAACACCCCGCCGAACAGGGCAGCCGGCTTCCAGTTGCGCTTGAGGAATGCGGGGAACGATTCCAGCGGGGAATGGAAGGCGTACGAAGTGCGAGAGGGCACGATTTATATTTTGAGAAAATCTTGTGGACGCCGGCCACGCGGGTGACTGTCGCCGCACTTCCGTTTGACGGCGAAGCAGACAATACTTCGTCGTCGAGAGGGCGGCAATGCCGCATTTTCAGCGAAGGGAATTTGAGGATACGATGTCGTTCGACGAGAAACCCAGCCGCAACGAGGACGAATACTTTGTAAAGCGTGACGCTGAGCTGATTCGAGAGCGCCGCGCACGGCTCGACGAAGAAAGAAGAAAGCAGGAGCGCAGCTCTCACTACAATAAGTGTCCGCGATGCGGGACTGATCTCAGCGAGCGTGATCACAACGGCGTGAAGATCGATCAGTGCGAAGGCTGCGGCGGGATGTGGCTCGACAAGGGCGAGCTTGAAATCATCGAGGAGATCGATCGGCATGCACCTGGATTCATGTACCACCTTATTGGCTTGATCCGCGGATGAGCCCTCGTACAAACGGTATCATCGAACAGGCGGACGCTCTCTATCGCGCCGCCGCAGAATGCTGCAGACAGCACCAGAGATACGCTCGACTCGTGGAGAAGGGAGTTCCTACTTCGGAGCAGAAGTCAGTCCTCGAAATGGCCTACATGAACGACGACCTGCTCGCTACAGCCATGCAGGGCTACGAGAAGGTCACCGCCGGAGCTGCGGCTCGGCCGAACGACGACTGGTGGCACCGCGGCAACATGCTGTGGCACGCCAGCAGGGAATACATCCGCCGCCATGCTGACTGCGATCTGTTATCGCGTGCTCATCGCAAGACCAACGGCCCGACGAAGGACGGGCTCGGCGAGATGACGATGGAATTCGATCTCGAGGCGAGCGCACTGCTCGCGCTGAAGATGGCGCTCGACGCCTACCGCGCAGTGAGACCCGAGGCGGAGTAGCCGAGCCTCTGCCTGATCTTGGCGACGATCATTTCGATCGCCACTGAATTGTGCCCGCCGCGCGGAACGATGATGTCCGCGTAACGCTTGCTCGGCTCGACGAACTGAAGGTGCATCGGCTGAACCGTCGACAGATATTGGTCGATGATCTCGCCGAGCGGCCGCCCGCGTGATGAAAGGTCGCGCTGGATTCTGCGGATCAGTCTGATGTCCGCGTCGGCATCGACGAAGACTTTGACATCGCAGAGATCTCTCACGCGCTCGTCGACGAAGAGCAGGATGCCGTCGATGACGATTACGTCGGAGGGTTCGACGTTGACTGTGTTGGTGGATCTCAGGTGGGTGACGAAGTCGTAGACCGGCTTCTGGACCGGTTGGCGATTCGCGAGCTGGCCGAGGTGTTCGGTGAGGAGGTCGTAGTCGAAGGCGTCTGGGTGGTCCCAGTTGAGGCGTCGTCGTTCTTCGAAGGGGAGCTCGGTGAAGTTGCGGTAGTAGGCGTCCATGTCGATGAATGCGACGGACAGGGAGTCCAGGGCGTCGGCGACGTTTTTTGCGACTGTTGATTTGCCGCTTCCGGAGCCGCCGGCGACGCCGATGATGAGAGGTTTCGACACGCGCGGAATGTAGTGTTTTCGTGCCCGCGTTGCATTTCGGGTCAGGTGGTCGAGTGGGACCGAAAATTGATGTTGAAATTGGTGTGAAATTTGTTTGTGCGAGGGGTTGAAGTGAGTGGATGAGTGGGGTACAATGCTTTCCCGCGGTTGAAGTGTGAGGTGAAAGAAAGCGCACTGAAAACGGCGGAAAAGTTGTCGAGAAAGTTTTGAAAAACGCTTGACGACGCGTTACATAAAAGTTATAATTGAAGGCTGCCAGAGAATGGCACTTGAAATTGAAGTTGCTTTTTGAAAACTGAAGTTGAGATCAAGTGATGTGCGAGGCGAAGTCATTGATCCCAAGTCCATTCAGGGGCTGGGGGAGACTTTGAACCTGAAAACATTACAAGTGATTCCGGACGCAGTGATGCCAGAGGCATTTGCGTCTGGTATAGCCGCGTTCGGAGAGCAATCGAATCTCTTACTATTGGAGAGTTTGATCCTGGCTCAGGATGAACGCTGGCGGCGTGCTTAACACATGCAAGTCACGGGGGCCAGCAATGGCAACCGGCGAACGGGTGCGTAACACGTGAGCAACCTACCGAAATGAGGGGGATAGCCGGCCCAACGGCCGGGTAATACCGCATACGCTCTTGTCCAGGCATTTGGACTTGAGGAAACCTCCGGGGCATTTCGAGGGGCTCGCGGCCTATCAGCTAGTTGGTGAGGTAACGGCTCACCAAGGCGACGACGGGTAGCTGGTCTGAGAGGATGGCCAGCCACATTGGGACTGAGATACGGCCCAGACTCCTACGGGAGGCAGCAGTGGGGAATCTTGCGCAATGGCCTAACGGCTGACGCAG
>JADGQR010000295.1 GCA_017881685.1 Gemmatimonadaceae bacterium | reverse complement strand
TGGACAAGTTCGACGTGGTCATCTACCCGCACGTGAACGGCTCGTCGTCGACCATGATCAACGGCCGTCCGATGACCGGCCCACCGATTCCATGGAAGAAGACGGCAGAGACGCCGAATCTTGGCCAGTGGGATGAGACCGATGACATCAGACCGGCGATGGGACTGGATGGCCTCTCGGCGCTCAGGAAATTCGTGGAACGTGGCGGACTTCTCATCACGACCGGAAACTCCAGCAGACTTCCGATCGACATGGGTTTCAACAACACCGTGAGCGTCGTGCCGACGACGCGTCTCAACGCACGCGGAGGCATCTACCGGGCGCAGATTGCCGCGCCACAGAGCCCAATACTATATGGATACGACAACCCCACGTTCCCCATCTATTTCAACCAGGCTCCGGTGATGGCTGTGACGCCGCGCGATACCACGGTCGAAAACGAGGGACTCGACCCCGCGATCCTGAATCAGCGCGAGGCGCAGCGCGCACGCGTGATTCTCAAGTATCACGAGAAGGCCGACTCACTCCTCGTCTCGGGTCTGCTTGCCGGAGGCGACGAGCTGGCAGGGAAAGCCGCAGTCGTCGACGCACCGTTAGGCAAAGGCCATGTGGTTCTCTTCGGCATCCGGCCTCTCTGGCGCTGGGAATCCCAGGGATCGTTCGCGATGGCGTTGAATGCAATCGCAAACTGGAATCACCTCAACTTCTGAAATACGTAACTGCGTAACTGCCTGACCACTGAGGCACTGAGCGGGCACTGAGGTCACTGAGTAACCAGGTAGAACCACGACAGCAACAAATAAAGGGGAACTACGGAAACAACGGTCGCATCGGCCAGTTTCGTAGTTCCCCTTAATTGCAGTTCCGTCGTGCCCGCTTCCTCAGTGTACTCAGTGTCCCCTCAGTGCCTCAGTGGTAAAAATGTCTTTCTGTAGTTCCTGACGGAACCGAACCCTTTCGGCCATCGTTGTGTCAGAAGGTCCGATGATGGCACTTACGGTTCCCGACGCACGAGGCCGGGTGAGCGAGACGCAACTGGTGGCTTCAGCTTGCCCGTAACGCAGCCGTCCCGTGGGAACGCGCAAGCAGGCGATGTTCTGGCTCGGTCAGGCTGCAGGTGACAAGCTGGTCGGACAGCGCGAATCACTTGTCGAAGAAGACGCCGCCACGGAGGTCAAGAAATCCGCGGTGTTTGCACTCTCGCAGCGCCGCAATGGCGAAGCGGTGCCTGCGCTCATCGATGTTGCACGCAAGAACAGCGACCCAGAGGTCAGAAAGTCAGCGCTGTTCTGGCTCGGCCAGACTGCCGATCCGCGAGCGGTCTCTCTGTTCGAGGACATCCTCGGCGCTCGCTGAAAACGGAATGAGGTCGCTGCACCGGCACGCCGGTGCAGCGACCAATGTATGTTATTGCCTGGATCTATCCGGAGCATTGACTGACCCCGAGCGACACGCACGACGATTCGATTCTCGAGCCGAACGTCGATCCAACAGCTGACGCGCAACCGGTGGATTCCGGCTCGGCCGATCCGGATATCTCGAAGACGGGCTCGGCGATCGAAAGCCCGCGTGCGCGCTCAATCGATCTCACGATACTGGCAGTGCTCGCAGTGTTGTACACGCTGTACTTCGCGCGCGACTTTATGCTGCCTATCGTGTTCGCGGTTCTGCTCAACTTCCTGTTCAGTCCGGTTGTACGCTGGTTCGCGCGTTTCAGGGTGCCGCCAGCCATCGGCGCAGGGGTCGTCATCATTGGAATACTCGCGCTACTGGGCACGGGCGCATTCGGATTGTCGGGAGCAGTGCGCGACTGGGCCACAACTGCACCTGCAACGCTGAAAACTGCGGAAGCCAAGCTGAACAAGATTATCAGGCCGATTCAGCGCGCTTCAAGAACTGCTGAGCAGGTAGCGAACGCGGCCGGCGAGACTGCTGCAAGCGCAGGAGTGAAGACTGCGAAGCCGGCCGAGGTGGTAGTGGCAGGACCGAGTCTCGCCGCACGCGTGTTCGGCACGACGCAGCGGTCAGTGGTGAGCGTTCTCGAGGTCCTCATCCTGCTTTTCTTTCTCCTCGCGGCCGGCGACCTCTTTCTTCAGAAGCTCATCAAGGTTCTGCCGAATGTCGTCGACAAGAAGAAAGCCGTGCAGATTGCGCGCGCGATGGAGTCTTCGATATCGACTTATCTTCTGACCGCGGCGACAGTGAATCTCGTCGAAGGTGCTGTCGTTGGGGGAATCATGTTTCTTTGGGGAATGCCGAACCCCGCCCTCTGGGGCGCGCTGGTGGTGCTGCTCGAGTTCGTGCCCTACCTCGGCGCGCTGGCAATGGTCGTGATTCTAACCGTCGCGGCGCTGACGACGTTCGATGCTGTCGGCCATGCGCTGTTGATTCCGGCGAGCTTTCTCGTCGTGAATCTCATTCAGGGAAACTTCGTCACGCCGGTAGTACTCGGTCACAGGCTCGCGTTGAATCCCGTTGCACTGTTCATCGGACTCGCGTTCTGGTTCTGGATCTGGGGCATCGCCGGCGCATTCATCGCTGTTCCTATCCTGGCGACGTTCAAGATATTCTGCGACCACATCGAGTCGCTCGCGTCAGTTGGCGAATTTCTTGGTCAGCGCGACGAACGCGAGCGACGTGCGATCATCAGGTAGCAATGAAGATAGGCGAGCGATGAGTCCACTCATCTCCCGCCTATCTGTTTCACTCCGTTGAACTTCGACCGCTACCTGTCGTTACCCAGCCCCGCCAGCGTTTCCGTGATGCGCGCCGCCGTCGCCATCTTCGTCACGTCGGTCAGCACGGTGTTCGCTTCCACTTCCTTGCCGGTTGCCTTGAGCGCCTGCGAAAGTACATAGCCGGTCGCCGTATAGGTGTACGGAATTCCGAACGACGGACGATCGATCCACTTGCCTTCCTTGATCAATTCCTTCGGCGCCTTGTAAACCTGCGTCCACAACGCGTACGAAGTTGGAATGTCCAGATAGCCGTCGCCCACCTTGATCGTGTCCTTTCCTTCTGTGATCGGCTTAGGCATGAGCTTCTCCACGAGCCCCTGCCGCAATGAGTACGCGCCAAGGCCGAGGGCCTGCTGGTAGTTGCCGGTCGAGAAGTAAATGGGACGCTGCGGATACGCATCCTTTATCAGGCTCAGAACCATGATCTGGTCACGTGACATGTAACCAGGCTTGATGGTCGCCACGATGTCGTTCTGCTTGAACACCTGTGGCTCACGAAGCTCGACGTACTGCGGCTCAGCATCGGCCTGCTGGTACGTCATCTTGAGCGGCGGACCGACCGGTTTCGGCCAGACCTTGCTCCTGTAAATCGCCGGTCCCTTCGCCGCATCGTACTCGCGAACCGGATTGCGAATCATCTGGCGAACGAACCAGTCGGTGTTGAGATACGACGTCACGAGCACCAGCACGTCCTGACGCACGCCTTCGACCTCCTGAGCGTACCAGAGAGGGAAGGTGTCGTTGTCGCCGTTCGTGATGATGATGCCGTAAGGCTCGACTGAGTTGAGCATGTCAGCTCCCCAGTCAGCCGTAAACGTGTCGCCGCGATGCGATGCGGCGCTCCAGTTGCCGACGAGGGGAACGCAGGCGACAAGCAGCAGTGGCGTCGCCAGCAGCCATGAGCGGCGCGTCGCATATCCAGCGGCATCCGGCGCCTCCTCACTCGATCCGTCGAGAAGCTCGGCTATTGTCTGCCAGATGTACACGAGCCCCAACGCGGCCCACACACCCCACGCGGAGAAGCTCCAGATATAGAAGTAGTCTCGATCGCGTGCTTCACGCTCGACCGTGTCTCCGAGCTCGAGCGATTGCGACCATCCATACTTGAAATTCATGTAGTAGATGAGCGCGAGCGTCAGCGTGAACATGAGCGGCCCGAAGTACCAGAACGTTCGCCGGTCCTGCGCCCAGTGGACGTAGCCTCCTATCAACCCGAGGCAGAGGAAGAGCACCGCAAGCACTGCCTGAAGAACCGGCTGCTCGCCGTAGGCGTCGCGCAGCCACTGCCACTTGAAGTACAACCACCACATTCCAACCTGAGCGGAATACGGCGCGCCACGCTCGAGCTTCTGTCCGTACTGCTCGCGATTGATGTTGTCCATCAGCCGCTGCTTCGTGAGCGGACTGAAAGTGCACGAGGCTTCGATCTTCGTCAGGCACCCCGTTGGCTCACCTTCGTTCAGTGCGGGGAAGTACGCGGCGCGGATCGGCTCGTAGATGAACGGAGTGAGTCCCAATCCCATTACGAGTAATCCCTTGACGACGAGACGCCAGTTCAGGAACGTCTGCCAGCGGCGAATGAGAATCGCCACACCAACTGCCGGCGCGCAAAGAAATCCCGCCGGGTGATTCGCGTAGCCGAGTCCCATCAGAAATGCGACGAGAACGAGTCGGCGGTCGGCCGCCGGTCCTTCCGGATCGTCAGTCCATGAAATCATCAGCCACGATACGGCGGTGAAGAAAAAGAGCGAGATAGTGTAGACCTTCTCGTTCACCACGCTCTGATTCCAGACCGTGAAAGCCGTCGCGCCAATCAGTGTCGCGAGGGCAGCTCCGACCAGTCGCTGCCAGCTTTTTCCAAGCCATCCGGAAAGAATTCTTTCGGTGATCAGAAACCAGAATCCGGCAGATCCCGCGCTTGCGAGCGCCGCCATCGTGTTGATGTGCTGGGCGTAGCTTCCTGGAAGGGGCAGCAATCCGAAGAAATGTCCGAGCAGAACGAACAGCGGATTTCCCGGAGGATGCGGAAGTCCGAGCACTTTCGCAGCGGCCATGTACTCGCCTGTGTCCCACATCGCAGTCGACGGAGCGATCGTGATGAAGTACAGGACGAAGACGGCAAGTGCTGCGATCGCGGCGGCCTTGTACGACGGCTCGTAACCCGCGCCGCTGTCGACGTTCGCTGTAGCGGCGGCTCGCGCCGTCGGAGTTTTCGAAGTGGCTGCGCTCATTTCAGGTTTGTTGAAGTTGTTGCTGGCGCGTCCGCGACGCGCTTCATCTGCGGCATCTCTTCAGGCAGACCACCGACATCGGTTTTCATGGTGTCCACCTGTCCATCGGAGTTCAGCGCGAACGTCACCATGTTGGTTCCATCCCGGTGGTCGCGCCAGACGACATTGAAAGTATCGTAATGCCAGTGCTCCAGGTCACCCTCCAGTTTCGGAAAACAAGGAGCGCCGCAACCTTCAGCAGGCGGCGCCCTGGGCACATGTTCTCTCTCATTGGGGAGGAAATGTACAACCGCGGGACTTTCTTCCGCATCGATTCTTCCGTCCAGCCGCGGGACAGGTGATAGGTTTCGCGCATGGATTTTTCGGGTATTTCCACCCAGCTATCGGGCAGTCCGGCCTTTGCCATCGCGCTGCTTTTTCTTGCCGGCGTGCTGACGAGTCTCACCCCATGCATCTACCCGATGATCCCGATCACCGCCGCGATAGTTGGTGGACAGTCGGCCGATGGCACTGCCGCACCTCGCAGCCGGGTGATCTTTCTAACGCTTGCGTATGTGGTCGGGCTCGCCGTCGTATACGCGACACTTGGCGTCATTGCAGGAATGTCGGGTACCATCTTCGGAACCGTGAGCACGAATCCGTGGCTGTACTTCGTCATGGCAAACGTGCTGGTCATCGCGGCTCTTTCGATGCTCGACGTGATTCCGGTCAGAATGCCATCGTCACTGATGACTCGAGCTTCGACTGTCGGGACAGCCGGTCGGGTTTCGGGAGCGCTAATCATGGGAGCAGTATCCGGTCTCGTCGCCGCTCCGTGCTCAGCCCCGGTTATGGCTGCGGTACTCACCTGGGTGACGCGGACTCAGCGTCCGATACTTGGATTTGTCTATCTGCTGAGCTTTTCGCTTGGTATGTGTGCGCTTCTCGTTGTAGTGGGTCTGTTCAGCGGGACCGTGGCAAGACTCCCGCGAGCAGGCGCATGGATGGTCTGGGTAAAACGAGGGTTTGCCCTCGTCATGCTTGGCGTCGCTGAGTATTACCTCGTTCAGATGGGACAGCTGTTGATTTGACTATGATGAACAGAAGAAAATTTCTCGGCGTTTCCGCGGCCGGTACGGTTACGTTTTTCGCGGGCGACATGCTGCTCGAGGCCCAGCGACTCGAAGTCACTCACCACGCGATGGTAATTGGAACTTCGTCCGGGAAAACTGTATCAATGGTGCAGATCTCGGATCTTCACCTCCAGGGATTCGGTCGGCACGAGGAGCACATCGTGCACGCGACGAATAACCCTCGTCCGGATTTCATAGTCTTGACCGGAGATTCAATCGACAATCGGGCGAAGCTCGGAGTGCTGATGGAATTCATGTCCCATCTCGATTCCAGCGTTCCAATGTTCGCCATACTGGGCAACTGGGAATATTGGAGCGGCGTAGACCTCAACGTGCTTTCAACGGTCTATTCGCGATACAACTGCCAGCTTCTGGTGAACAAGTCGGCGAAGTTCAATGTTCGTGGGAGCAGCATTCGCCTTGCGGGATTCGATGACTACATCGGTGGCCATCGTTCCCGGGCGGCGCTGGAGGATGTGTCGCCGGTCGACGGCGAAATCCTCCTCGCGCATTGCCCGCAACACCGCGACGTCGTGGCGGATAGGATTTCGCCAATGATCTCCGGCCACACCCACGGAGGTCAAATCAATCTGGGCGCCTTTGTCAATTATGCCCCGTCTGGAAGCGGACATTATCTGAAGGGATGGTACAAGAAGGAAAGGCTCTATGTGAGCCGGGGACTTGGAACTTCCAGAGTCCCTTTGAGGTTGAACTCCGTGCCGGAACTCGTCCGCTTTGATTTACTTCTCTGACAGGCTGACCCTTTAATAAAACAATGCGTCTTGCGCTGATCGCAATTGCTTCCCTATCAATGGCCTCGCTGGGCCGGGCCCAGGAGTCCGGCATCGACATTGGAAAGCGTGGCCCCGCCGCCGCCGTTCAGACCCTCGACGGAAAAGATGCCGACCTTTCCTCCTACGTCGGAAAAGGACCTGTCCTCATCGAATTCTGGGCCACGTGGTGTCCGAACTGCCGCGAACTCGAGCCAGACCTGATCGCGACGCAACGGAAGTACGCCGCGAAAGTCCGGTTCGTCGGCGTTGCTGTTTCGGTCAACCAGTCGCCTGCGAAGATCAAAGCCTATATCGCAAAGCACGGCATCAGGCACGACATCCTCTTCGACGCAACCGGCAAGGCGGCAGAGGCTTACGACGTTCCGGCAACTTCGTACGTGGTGGTGCTCAACGCGAAGGGCAACGTCGTTTATACGGGGCTGGGCGGTAAACAAGACCTCGAAGCGGCTATCAAGAAAGCATTGTAGACGCATTCGCCTTTCCGCCGCTGCTGAGAGCCCCGCGCTCACCAGGCTCAGGCTAATGGCTTTGGTTCAGCCGTTCCCCATGAGCTGAAACCGAGATGAATTCAAACCGTACGGCCATTCAGGGAGTCGAATAAAAGCAATCCCGTACCTCCGGAAGTCCGGGACACCCTCAACACGGCCCTGCCATGAAGCGATCACCATCAGTCCTTCGAACCGGCGTCGCGGTTGTTCTCGTAGTTACCGCCTCATTCATCCCGGTTCATCGCGCCCGCGCGACCAGTCTCGACGATTACACGGCGCCTCGCGATGCAAATGTCGATGCCCGCGGTGCAACCTCCATCGAAGTCCGTGCCGGAGCCGGAAGTCTTCGCATCGAAGGCCGACCCGGAATCTCGCATGTACAGGTTCGCGGAACCGCACGCGCATCGTCTCGCGCGCGACTCAAGGACATCAAGCTGATCGCGGAGCGCCGCGGCAACGTTGTCTACATCAAATCCGACATGCCCGACGACAATGGCTCCGGATTCCTCCGCGGCGACTGGAACAACAACATGCAGCTCGATCTCGTGATCGAGGTTCCGGAGACCGTCGCGCTGGACGTGGAAGATGGCAGCGGAGAATCGAAGTTCTTGAACGTCGGACCGCTCAAGCTCACCGATGGATCAGGCGATCTCGAGATCAAGGGCGCGAAGGGTGACGTCACGGTTGATGATGGCTCGGGCAACATGACAATCGAGAATGTCGAAGGTCGTGTCCGCGTTACTGATGGATCGGGAGAGATCACGGCTCGCAACATCGTCGGTGACTTCATCGTCGACGAAGACGGCTCGGGCGACATCGACGTCAATCGAATCGCGGGAGACTTCATCGTTGGACACAAGGGAAGCGGCAGCATCCGATCGGAGGGAGTCAAAGGACAAATTGAAATTCCCGACCGCCATCGAAGGCGGGGCTTCTAGGAGAGCAGGAACGCCGGCGCGTTCGAATCTGGATGCGCCCGCAGCTTTTCTGCCCGTCTAGTTCCGCAGACCCGAAGCCACAGCACGCATCCGACAAACACGGAATGCGTTTGGCGCCGCTCCCGGCGGCCTTGGTGGGCCGCCCCGCTCGATTCGAGCGAAAACCGCGTTCTCATGCGAGAACTCGGGAACGACACAGAAGTCGTCGCGGCGCGCAAGCAGGATCGGATGGAGATACAGCGGGGCAAGATCCATTATCTGATCGATCACCACGAACTTTGCGTGGATTCGGTCTGCCTCAGCGAAAAGTGTGTCAGGAACTGCAGACAACGGGTAAAGCCGGCTCTGATAACCCGAGTACAAATAGAAGAGAGTGGGCTTTCGCGAAAAAATCACCGATCCCGCGGGAAGCTGACCCTTGACCGCCGCGGCCGTCAGAAAGAAATCGCGAAAGATCGGCTCAGTGCACGGAAACTCATCGCCGTCGGCGTACTCGGCGCGGCATCGCTCTCCATCCTCCAAGTGGTGCACGACTCCCGGAGCCATGACTCCCACAAGCGCCGCGATCACTGCTGCCCCCGTAAACTCAGGCCACGGCGTGAACGACAGGATGAATCCAATCGACTCGGCTGTGTAGAGGGCCAGAACGGGAATTATCGCGAGGAGGAAGCGTGGCGCGGCCCAGGATACCGGCCATAGCAGGACGAGTCCGAGATAAAAGACAGTCCACAGCTCAGTGACTCCCGGTTTCTTCAGGCGGATAACCCAACCGAGTGCTGCGAGCAGCGTGACGGCAGTGCCGCCGAAGATTCCGCCAAACGGCTGTCCCGTAATGATCCGCGGAATGTGATAGAGCCGGTACTTGAGAAGATTTTCCTGAAATCGGACCAGGAGGTCGTGGGGGCTGATCGTTCCGCGCGACGGGATGTAAGGATCTATGTAGAGAAATGGCCCGAGATATCCGCTTCCCGGTTGAGTCCGCCCGCGCAGCCACCACGCAAGAATGAAAGGAAGAGACGTGGCGACCAGGATCAGCACGGCGCGTTTTTGCTTCCGAATGACGAACCACACGAGAGCCGCCAGGAGCAAAGGCAGCCCGGCAGAACGGGTGAAATACGCCGCGACGATCGCGATCGAGGCGATCAGCTCCCAGCGCCAACCATCGGATACCGATTCGTCAACGCGCGGTTCGCCGCCTTTCCCGACCTTTATCAGCGCGATCAGCGCGATCATCGTAAACAGCCAGAACGGAGTATCGGATAGAACTTCGCGCCCGAGTCCGATGATCTCCGGCGAGAGAGCAACGAGCACTCCGGCGCCGATGGCAATTCCGGGTCTGCTGACGCGCCACAACCAGATGCAGCTCGCGAAGACCGCTGCCGACGAAATGAAGACCATCATCAGCTTCAAACCGACGGCGATGTTCAGTCCCATCAGCAATCCGGCGGCGACAATTACCGGGAAGACCGGTGGATACAGCGTTTGCGCTGGCAGAGCCGGGTCCCAGATGTCGGTGTAGTCGTGGCGCTGGATCAGCGATCTCGCCAGCGAGATGTACGTTGCATCGTCGCCGCCGGAGAATGGCGTCGGGTGAAACGCGAGAATCGCGATGATCAGATGAAGCAGCGCGAGGGCCGCAGGCACGTGCCAGCTGTTTGCGAGCAGCGCCCCGGACCGGCTCGGCCCTGCTGATTCTATGTCTCTGGGGCGCTTCGGTACTTGCTTACGGTTGCGGCTAGTCAATTAGCTGGTCATTAGAGCGCTGGCGGTCAAGATAGGCTCCGAGCCTACCCCCGGAAAGAACTGAATGCCCCCTCTCCATGCAGCTTGGCGCGGCAAGTGCATGCATCGCACCCGTTGGCTCGCGACGCGCAGCGTCGTAATTTCCCATACAAACCGACGCAACCAGGAGCGTACCTTTGAATCGCAAACTCATCTCTGCCACCGCCATTGTCGTCCTCGCGCTCACATCCCCGGCTGCGCTTGCAGTTGCCCAGGCGCCTGCGAGTGCGCCAAAGGCCACAGCCGCAACGTCATATGCGCCGAAATCCGCCGGCCCAACGGTCGAATCAACCAGGCTCGGAGTTCAGCGCGTCTCCGATGCGTCGAAGGCTCCAGCCGCATACGATGCGCACGTCGGTGCGGGTCGCAATGTCGCCTTGATGGTAGTCGGCGGTGCCGCACTTATCGTCGGTGCAGTAATCGGCGGTGCAGCAGGACTGCTCATCGCTGTCGCAGGAGCGGCAGTCGGTCTCTACGGTCTCTATTACTTCATTCAGTAGCAGAACGCCGATCGGGTTTCACTGAAGAAGTACCAGAGAAAACGCAAATGGCCCAGCGATGACCCGCTGGGCTTTTTGCTTTTTCTATTGCGTCACAATCGCCGGAGTCCAACTATAGGGACACGATTGGACGCTCGTCCCCCCACCATAGCCTGGAGCTCTCTCTGAATGCGCATGCGATTCGGGTCGCACACGTGGATGGTTCGCAGCAGGTTGGCATTCCTCACGTCATCGGCGATCGCTGCATTACTTCTGACTGGCGCCGCAACAGCGGGTGCACAGACGATTAGCGGAAAAGTCACCGATGCCGAAACGGGCTCACCTCTTCCGGGTGCTCGGATCTCGGCCAATAACGGACTTCAGTCGACGATCGTTCGCTCCGACGGCACCTATCGGCTTTCCGTTCCTGCTGGCACTCATGCCGTGCGAGTGTCGTTTATCGGCTATACGCCGGTTCGCGACACCGTTCTGGTTACCGCCGCAGGCGCAGTACGTGACTACAAGCTCACGAAGGGCGGCGTACAGCTCGATGCGAGCGTCGTCATCGGAACCCGTATGGACGATAGAACGGTTCTCAATGCACCTGTTCCAGTCGATGTGCTGACGACGACAGAGATCAAGCAGACGGGCGCCGTCGAAACAGCGCAGATCATTCAGCTGCTCGCACCGTCGTTCAATTTCCCGAGAGCTACAGTATCCGATGGAACCGATCACGTGCGCCCTTCGACGCTGCGCGGGCTCGGTCCCGATCAGGTCCTCGTGCTCATCAACGGCAAGCGCCGCCATACCAGCGCTCTCGTCAACGTCAACGGAAGCGTTGGTCGTGGCTCCGCCGGAGTCGATCTCAATGCGATTCCATCTTCCGCCATCGAGCGAATCGAGATTCTTCGCGATGGCGCTTCGGCACAGTACGGCTCTGACGCAATCGCCGGCGTGATCAACATCATTCTCAAGGACGACGCGAAAACGGACGTTGGGTATGAAGTTGGATCTGACTACACGAAGCTTCAGAACTATCCCACGGACAAGATGCTCACCGATGGCGACGTGTCGTCGGCCGATGCAAACACAGGCGGGAGTTTCAGTGGCGGCGGCTTTTACCACATCAGCGCGCAGTACAACAACCGTGGCTCGACGAACAGATCGCTTCCTGATCCGCGACAGGGTTATTTCTCGACTGATCCCAAGGCCACCGATCCTGCATGGCACAATCGCCTTGTCTTCAAGCAGGGCGACGCGCACATCAACGAAGCGCAGTTCATGCTCAACAGTGCACTGCCGACATTCTCCAATGGCATCCAGGTGTACGCATTCGGAGATGGTGGAAGGAGAAACGGAGAAGCGGCCGGCAACTGGCGTCAGCCGAGCAACAACAGCAACGTGCGATCGATTTATCCGGATGGATTCCTTCCGTTGATCGGCAGCAAGATCAACGACTATTCCGGAACCGTCGGCGCGCGGGGCGAAATGAGCCTGTGGAAATACGACCTCAGTGAGACGTACGGATACAACACCTTCGACTTCTACGTTCGAAATTCGTTGAACGCGACGCTGGGTGCGGCGAGTCCGACATCATTTTACGCCGGACAACTCAAGTTCGGACAATCCACGACAAACCTCGACATTGTCCGCGCGTTCCCCATGAGTTCGTTTGCGAGCCCGCTCAACGTGGCTCTTGGCGCCGAATTCAGGCGAGATGCGTATGGAATCGCCGCGGGTGAACCCGACTCGTATAGCGACGGCGGAGTGAAGGTTCTGGACGGGCCGAATATCGGAGCGCAGCCCGCACCAGGCGCGCAGGTTTTCCCCGGATTCCGGCCTACGGATGCAGGTGACCACAGTCGCAGCAACTTTGCCGGGTACGTGGATTTTGAAACGAACCTTCTCCAGAATCTCCTCGTCGGAGTGGCAGCTCGTTCCGAGCACTACAGTGATTTCGGAGCCACCACCACGGGCAAGGCGAACGCGCGTTACGAAATCGTTCCCGGTCTCGCCATCCGCGGCGCAATCAGCACCGGCTTCCGCGCACCGTCGCTCGGACAGGAATACTTCTCGTCGACTGCTACAAATTTCCTGAACCTCGGCGCCGGACTCGTCGCGGTTGAGGTTCGTACGCTTCCTGTCGAGAGCGGTCCGGCAAAGGCGCTTGGAGCAGCTCCGCTCAAGGCTGAGAAGTCGGTCAACGGAAGCATCGGTTTGACGCTCGCGCCGCTTTCGACGCTCAACATCACGGCGGATTACTACAACATCAAGATCGACGACCGCATCGTGCTGTCCGGTAACTTCACCGGCACCGCGATGACGGCATTCCTGGCGGCGCAGGGCTTCCCGGGTGTCGGCAGCGCTCGATTCTTCACGAACGCGATCGACACGCACACCGGCGGACTGGACATCGTCGCACGGTACGCATGGGATCTGGGTCCGTACGGCGTGACGCGAATCACCGGCGGATTCAACAAGACCAAGACCCGGGTGACGCGCGTTGCGAATACTCCGACTGCTCTTGCCTCACAACAGGCGGTTCTGTTCGATCGAATCGAGCGGGCACGAATCGAGGAAGGCCAGCCGCGACAGACGATCAGCGCAACGTTCGACCACACTGTCAATCGGTTCAACGCAACGATTCACACTCAGCGGTTCGGTCAGGTGGTTGGGAGAGGCACGACGCCGAGTCTCGATCAGAAGTTCGGCGCGAAGTGGCTGACCGATATCAACGCGTCGTACTCGCTGCTCAGCCGGCTTCGGTTGACGGTGGGATCGAACAACGTGTTCGACGTCTATCCGGACAGAAACATTCCGGCGAACAGCAACTCTGGAATCTTCCCGTACAGCCAGGTGTCACCGTTCGGATTCAACGGTCGGTTCGTCTACGCAAAGTTCAGATACGATCTGTAACCAGAGAATCACCCTTCGGACTTGGACCCGGGGAGTTTTGAGTCCGGAGTCTTCAGTTGACAGTTATTGAGTATGTGAGTTTTGAGTTTTCGCCTCTGCGCGAGGAACGTTCTAACTCGCAACTCAATACTCAACCACTGTGAACCGAGAACTCCGGACTCAAACTCTCTGGGTCTAACTGTCTGAAAGTCTTTCGAATTGGGACCGTGCCGATCAAGGGACGTGCAGGGTTCCCGATGTTATGAGAACACTCGCTCCACCGACCCGCACCGCTCGAATTTCGGCTCC
>JADGQR010000294.1 GCA_017881685.1 Gemmatimonadaceae bacterium | reverse complement strand
TGCCCCGGATATCCCGGACTTCAATTGTGACCAGCAACCTCACAATCTGCTAAGCGGGTTCGAACCTCCGCTTCGCGGCCTTCCGCCAGCGTCCCGGGTGAAGGCTCTGTTCAGAGTAATTCCGTTCCCTGAACACATTTACAAAGTACAACTATCAACTGAATACGACGATCAGGTTATTCCGTATTTTCTGTACGACGCCAACCTACTGTCGAGGGGTAATGGCTTACGCATGAACGCCGCGACAGTGATTACCACAAGAGCTCCAGCGAGAGAGAGATCTTCAGCGACGCCTAACTGGAACGCTGCGAGAGTTCCAATGCACGCCCAGAGTATCGGAATGACGAGCGCGAATCTCGGAATACGCTGCCATCCCCAGAGCAGAAGACCGAGCGTGAAAATCGTCGTCGGACATGGAAGTCCGAACGTAGGCTGGTATGGATAGAGGTGGCCTTTCGCCATACTCAGCAGCTCGTAGAACACTAGACCAAAGAAGACCAGCACGCCGCCTGCCCAGCCGGAGAAATCATTGAGTGGATCGATTACGGCCACCGTGCGTTGCGCCGCCAGACCGGCGAAGATGAACGCCTGAATCAGAAAGACTACCGCGAACAGAGCTGCAAGCGGGTTGATGGCAAAGAAGAACGCGCCGTGATAAACAACCGCCATCCACAGCCAGAGAATCGCCAGCACCGCGTAGACTCCGCGGCTCGCGTCTCTCGAGCGGCGAAAAGCGAACACCAGTGCGATGAGCGCAACCAGGTAGAGGCCTAACTGCGCCGGCCATACTGCCTCATTGTACCTGGCAAAGACTCCGAAGAATTCCTCGCGTGAGAACGGGAGACTCATGACAACGCCTCCTGCCAGGCAAGAGACCCGGTCAGCAGCTCTTCTGATTCGTAGGATTCAATGACGCCCGCCTGCGTCGGCTCGGGCTCGATAACGATGAGCACCGGCACCTCGGCCTGACGAAGGACGGCACTTGTGGCGCTTCCAAGCAGCAGGCGCCGGAGCGGTCCCGCATGACTTCCCATCACCACCATGTCTGCCTTGTGCTGCTGCACAGCCGTAATGATCGCGTCGGATACTTCTCCGAACACGACTTCCGCCGAAACCTTGTCGGCTGGAATTCCCGCCTTGACCAGCTCCTTCTTCCACCGGTCTCTGTCTTCGCCAAAGAGCATGTCGATCTCTTCGGGACTCAGGTCCTTTCCGCTCTTGATCGCGGACATCGTCAAAACGTGACTCAACACGGCTGAGCCAATGACATGAACTGCGAAGATGTCGGCCTGCGAAAGATCGTACACCCGTTTCGTCCACTCGATGATGTGGGGAGTGATCGACGAATAGGTGAGCGGGACGATTATCCGCCGCGGCACGTCATCGGTGATCGCGCTCGCCATCAGGACGGCAGCCGGCGAGGTCCGAACGAGGTGATCTGTCGTTCGTCCCGTATAGCCGCGCTGAATTCCAGCTTCGCCGTGTTTGCCGACTATTATCAGATCGGCGGCGGTGTCTCGCGCGACTTGAGCGATGACGTCAGCCGGACGGCCTTCGCGAATCTCGACCGAGAAGCGTCTCGATCCAAGCGAAGCGGCCAGCTCTTTCAGACGCCGCTCAGCGCCAGCCTTCGCATTTGCGATGAGCGAGGGAGGTAGTGGCAGGCGCTGAGCGAGGCTGCCAGTCACCTGAGGAACTACCAGCGAGTGCACCAGCACGAGCTCGGCGTCCTTGGGCATCCATAGTGCTGCCCACTGCGCAGCGGCGAGGGAAGAAGCGCTGAAGTCGATGCCAATCGCAATGCGGCTTGGCTTCGGTCCACGTTCAGGCATTGTAACTCCCGCGAATTCGGTCCGGTCGGAGCCTGCACCGGTCCGGGTCCAGATTACTTCTATAGAATGGACCCGAAAGAGACACCAGTCAGTCGGGCGGAATACCAGCCGTCTGTGAGGGATTTTCGATTCCGATTGACGTGCTCGAGGCCCCGCGAAACGCCGCCGGTCTGGTAGGTACTTGCCTCACAACAACTGGACAAATGGCCGACTGTGCTTCTATTAGGGATGAGGCATCATGATTCAATGGAGGGGAACGTGACAAGCCGAAAACCCCGCGCGCGAAAAGCCCCGGTAATCGCACCGGTGTTTCGAGATCTCACCAGGGAAGAGAGCGAGAGCGTCCTGGCGTGTAACCACGTCGGGCGAATGGCGTTCTCCTTTCACGATTCAGTGGACATTCGGCCGGTTCACTACGTCTTCGACGACGCTTGGCTTTTCGGGCGCACTTCACCCGGGGACAAGCTGATCACGTTACAGCATCACCAGTGGGTCGCATTCGAAGTCGATGAGGTCACCGGGCCGTTTGACTGGAAGAGCGTGGTCGCTCACGGAACGTTCTACAAGCTCGAGCGCGACGGCGCCGAATCTGATGCAAGACTCTACGATCGCGGCGTGGCAGCGATAAAGGGAATCGCGCCGAACGCGCTTACGGAAGCCGATCCAACACCGTTTCGAACAGAGATGTTCGGCATAGCTCTGGACTCGATAACAGGTCGATCGTGCTCGACAAAATCGCGTGCGTAATACGCTGTAAAACTCATCCCTGAAGACCTACAACAAATCCTCCTCTCGCCGACAGAGTCGCATCTTCGTCGGTCTCATATTGGTTGTACGTCCACAGGGAGGGACAATATGAGAACCGACCATGAGCTACAGCGCGACGTGATCGCCGAGCTCGAATGGCAGCCCTCACTCCGCGATGAAGAAATCGGAGTGGCGGTCAAGGATGGCGTGGTAACCCTGAGTGGCACAGTGTCGAACTACGCACGGAAATTCGAAGCGGAAAAGGCCGCCGAGAAAGTGCACGGCGTGAAGGCAGTTGCTCTCGACCTGACAGTGAAGCTTGGCAACCCGTTCATTCGGTCCGACAGCGACATCGCACATGCCGCGATTCAGGCACTGAAGTGGGACATCGACGTTCCCGACGACAAGCTCAAACTGCGTGTCGAAGATGGGCGCGTACTCCTCGAGGGTGAAGTCGAGTGGCAGTATCAGCGTGCAGCAGCAGAGCGCGCAATTCGCTATCTGTATGGCGTCAAGAGCGTTTCGAACCTGATCAGCGTCAAGCCGACCAAGATCTCGGCCATGGACGTCAGCAAGAAGATCAAGGAAGCATTCAAGCGCAGCGCAGATGTTGACTCGAGCAAGATCTCTGTCGAGTCGAAGGATGGAACGGTGGTTCTCAAGGGAAGCGTTCGCTCATGGGCAGAGCGTCGCGATGCAGAGAACGCAGCGTGGGCCGCACCGGGAGTAACGCAAGTCGACGACAGGCTTGCCGTCGCACTGTAAGCTCCCTGAAGAAAAGGCTCCGCGCGATGTCCGCGCGGAGTCTTTTCTTTTTCAGCGCACCCTTGACCCGTCGTCGATCTTGTCGGACGGAAAGAGAATCACCTTCTCGCCGGCCTTGAGCCCCTGGACGATTTCGGCAGCCGCGCCCGTCCTGTGTCCGACTCCAACCTTTCGAAGACGTGCGCGATTGTCTTCGACTACGAAAACCGCCCAGCTGCCGCTTCGCTGAAACACCGCGCTCGCCGGAATCGTGAGAACATCAGGCGAGCTCCACACGACCGCCTTTACTTCGACCTGAAAGCCATCTCCGAGGGTAGCCGGAGGATCGAGAATGTCGACGAGCACATTGACTCGCTGCTCATCTACACCCAGAGCCGACACGCGTGTGAATGCGGACGGCTCGACGAGTCTCACGCGCCCCGTTAGCGAGTGATCTCCACCCCATTCGTCTATCTCGACTTCGTTGCCGGGCTTGATACGAACCGCGTCGGTTGAGAGCACATCGGCTATGACTTCGAGAGCCGCTGCATCTCCGAGCTCGATGATCGGAGAGCTCGCATTTACGACACGCTCACTCGCTTCGGGCACGCGCAATACACGTCCACTGACCGGCGAGCGAACAGGCAACGCGTGATTGGGCTCGTTTGCGGTAGGGATCAACACGGCTCGCGCGGCCTGCACGTCAGCGATAGCGGCACGGACCCGCGATTGTGCTGCAGCAAGATCCTGCGATTTCACTCGCGTCTCAGCCACTGCGTCTTCATGCTGTCGATCGGAGATTGCCCCGGCGGCGAGTAATGCACTCTCGCGACGCTCATTGCTTTGCGCCTGATCGAGAGCAATCCGCGCCTGATCGACTCTCGACGACGCTTCGCGCTGGAGCGCTTCGGCAGAGCTTATGCGAGCAGTCGCGACCTCTCTGCCGGCTGAGTCGAGAGGAAGTGGCGCTATCCACGCGACTATCTGACCCGGCTTGACGCGATCACCCTCACGCAGCGTCACTCTTTCCAGTTTCCCCGCGACCGGAGCAGTGACGACAAACCGATCGCGAACCCGTGTGCGACCGTCCTCATCGACCGTGACCTTCATCGGTCCGCGCGATGCCAGGCCCGTTTCGACTTCCACGACTTCGGGTCGCATGGCGTAACCGACGACAGCGGTCACAAGAACAAGCGCGACGACAATCGTCGCGACACGCCGGCCGTGATGTGATATCTGCATGGTCACTCCCTCGTCTTCAACACGGAAACCAGATCAAGATTGTAAATCCGCCGGCGCATCATGGTTGCGGCAACAGCGGCAGCGACGAGAATCACACTCGCCGCAAACAAATAAGTGTGCGGCATGACCACGACGGGAAATCGGTACAGCTCGGATCTGAATCCCACCGCAATCCAGTACGCGAACCCGAGCCCAACGAGCATTCCGAGCGGCGTCCCGAAGAGGTTGATGACGCCCTGTTCTCCGAAGAGCAGGTTGGCAACTTCGCGGCGAGTGAAACCCAGCACGCGAAGACTTGCGAGCTCACGCGCCCGCTCGGAAAGCGCGATCCGGATTCCATTGTAGACCACGCCGAGTGCTACGACGGTTGCGAGACTGACCACGATTATGACGGTCAGCCGGAGGCCACTCGCTATCTGCTCGTCGAAGCTCTTCAGCATCGCTTGCCTCGTAGCCGTTCCTCCAACTCCAGGAAGCGCCCCAAGTCTTTCAACGACCGACGACTCCATTCCGGGCGCAATCGAGAGGTAAGCTCCGGTGACGACGTTGCCTTCCCCGATCATTCGATTCATGTCGTGGATATTCATGTAACCGGACATCCCCATGAGCTCGTCTGCAAGCGCCGCAACGACCTGGCGCCGCACAAGATGACCCTTCTCGAGAATTTCTATCGATACGGTGTCGCCAGGAGTTACATGGAGAATCTCCCCAAGCGCTTTCGTCAGAACGATCCCCGACAGCGGCACCGAAAACGTTCGAAGCTCACGGTCGACAATCCGCCGTAATTGCGAGCTGGATTGCAGACCAGTGATGAGGATTTGCCTGGACCAGTGTCCATTCCGAATGCGAACAGGAGTGGATCGATACCCTTCCACCCGCGTTACACCCGCAATGTGCGCAATCTCGCGCGAAGCTCGTGCTGGACGGGGGCTCGAGAACCCCACACTCAAATCCTCACGCTCCACATGCCTGAATTGCATGTCGGCCATCGCACGAGCCGAATCGAATGCAAAGGTTCCCACAACGAGGACTGACGTTGCGAGCGCTACACCTACAACGGAGGCCGCCGCACGACCCGGTCTTCGCTCGATGTTCCGCATCACCATTCGAGCGGCAGGAGAAAACATCCCTTCGATACCAAGCCGCTCGGCCCACAACTTCCTGAACATCGTGGGTGCAGGCGGACGCATCCCCTCAGCGGGCGGCAGTGCCACGGCCGCCCGCACGGCCGACAGGGCTCCAGCGAACGCGGCGACTGCACTGACAACTATCGCAACAAGTACTAGTCCGATACTGGTATGATGCTCGAGCACCGGAAACCGGAAAAAGTCACGATACAACTGCGTGTACTTCGAGCCGACCCATATACCCAGTATCACCCCGCCAATGGAGCCGACGGTCACTGCCGCAGCCGGATATCCGAGAAAGTGCACGGCGATCTCTGAGTTTCGGTACCCGAACGCCTTGAGCGACGCAATTTCCTCACGCTGCGTTGCGACAAGCCTCGACAGAACGACATTCAACAGAAACGCCGCTACCGAGAGAAAGATCACCGGCATGGCGGTTCCGAAAACGCGAAGCTGTTCTATCTCACCGGAGACTATCGTATTCGAGAGCTGATCCTTGCGCGCATAGGCGTGTCCGCCTCCATATGGCTCGAGGATCAGATCGAGCGATGCGATTATCTGCTGCTCACTCGCCCGGGACGCAGTAAGAAGTCCCACATCGTTGAACGCCCCATCCATGTCATACAGCCCGGCCAGTGCTTTCCTTCGCATCCACAGAATGCCAACGTGCCGGCTGTCGGCAAACATTCCCATTCCCGCTGACGGGACGGCGTCATGCACAAACTCCGGTGACAACACGACGCCTGCTATTACGAGCTGGCGCCATCTGCCATTGATGACTGCGCCAAGAGTATCTCCGGGCGTCAGCTTGTTCGCGATCGAGAAATGTTCGTTGACGACCACCTCATCATCTGACCTTGCATTCGGTAAACGACCGCGCCGGATGTACAGAGTGCTCAGCAGCGGCTCCCCATCATCGGGAATCGAGATGAAATGCCCCGTTGCTGGCTCGGCCAACCCAGGCACTTTTAGCAGCGCATCTGCAGCGACGCGAGTTTCCACCGCGGTGACGCCGTCTATCTGCGCGATTCTCATTGCCACTCTCTCGGGCGCGCGCTTGAGCGACGCAAAGACCATCGGGAGCCTGGCAGACAAATAGTAGCTGTCGCGCGAACGCTGCATGGAATCGAGCGTACTGCGCATCGCGATCACAGAACCGACTCCGCACGCGACCACTGCCGCAATCGAGAAG
The DNA here is from genome assembly GCA_017881685.1 of Gemmatimonadaceae bacterium. GTDB lineage: Bacteria > Gemmatimonadota > Gemmatimonadetes > Gemmatimonadales > Gemmatimonadaceae > UBA4720. The sequence continues at coordinate 427 of JADGQR010000294.1, read as the reverse complement.
ATCTGCGCCCGTGACCGCGAGAGATCGCGCAGAAGCTTGCGATTGAGCGCTTTCACCAGCTCAGCTCCTCCGGAGACGCACGCTTCGCATTCCGGTAGTCGGCGCTGATATGACCACTCGTCATTCGCACGACGCGATCGGCCATCTCGGCGATGACGGCATTGTGTGTAATTACGGCAGTTGTCGTTCCGAGCTCCTGATTCACGCGCTCGATTGCTTTCAGTACGAGTTTTCCGGTCTCGTAGTCAAGCGCGCCGGTTGGCTCGTCGCAGAGAAGAACGTCAGGTCGTTTCGCAATCGCACGCGCGATGGCTACTCGTTGCTGCTCGCCTCCGGAAAGCTGCGCGGGAAAGTGATTCGCTCTTTCGGTCAGGCCGACCAGGTCGAGTGCATCGGCCGGTTTCATTGGATTCTTGCTGATGTCCGT
>JADGQR010000293.1 GCA_017881685.1 Gemmatimonadaceae bacterium | reverse complement strand
TGGGATAGATCTTCGCCGGCACGCCGATCTTGTCGAGCGATGCCTTCACCCACTCCGCGGCGCGTCTCGTGTCAGCGTTGTGGTCTGACTTCGCGCTCACACTCGGGATGCGCAGAAACTCGAACAGCTCGTTGTGGATCCGGGCGTCGTTGTCTGAGAGAAACCTCTCGAGGTCCGCCGGAATGGTCGCTTTGGTCCGAACAGCTTTGCTTGATTTGGTCATTGGCTCAGGCTCGTTTGTATTTTCGTCGTCGTAAAAGAGGTGCGACCAACAGGGAGGATCACCGGACATTGCTCGCACCAGCAATAGCCCCTACGGCGGCCATGCCGGCAAAAGTCGCCACCAGACAAAGCACGACGCTCCCAACAATGTAGGTCGCGGCGCGCGCGTATTCACCACCCTCGATCAAACCCACCGTTTCGAAGCTGAACGTCGAGAAAGTTGTGAATCCGCCACAGAATCCGACGACCAGCAGCGCTCGCAGCTCGGCCGAGGTCTGCATGTTGAGCAGATAGCGCACGAAGACGCCTATGAGGAAGCAGCCGGCGACGTTGACGAACATCGTGCCGACCGGAAAACCGCTGGCGCTCGAGCGTTGGACCGCCCCGCCAATCAGGTAGCGCAGAGCCGACCCCACCGCTCCGCCAAGCGCAATCAGAAAAAGAATCATCAATTGAGATGCTATGAGCGTTTCCGCAGCATGAATATTCCCTGTTCGGTGATGCGTCGCAATTCGACCGATAGCTTCGCCACGATGGCCGCCGTCCCCGAATCCAACTCCCCATAGCCCTCGAGACGCCTGCCTCCGAGGTCACTGAAGGATACGTCGGCAACGCGGAGCGCGGATTCGATGCTCCACCGGGCCGACATGTCTTTCTGCGTTGACGGAATTCCAAGCTCGGCCAGCACCGTGGTCATTCTCGACCTGAGCTGCTCAACGAGATCCTGGATCGATTTGCGCTCGACCGCCGAGAGATCGTTCGCTTCGCGCGCGAAGGGTGAGTTGGATGAGTCCGCGAGCCGCTCAATCGTCGACAGCACGGAGTTTACCTGCGACATGACGGCCAGAACATGACGGATCTGATTGCCGTTGAGGTGCGCCTGTTGACTACTCACGCGCCGATACCGATATCTTCGGGGGAGTTACACGGAAGAATGGCGACGCAGGGAGAGGAGGCAGCATGCACGGCTTCAAGGGCGAACGGGTTCTGATGCGAATCCATATCGGCGAAAGGGACAAGTACGAAGGCGAACCCTTGTATTGGGCGATCGTACAACTGCTCCGGAAGCGACATTATGCGGGGGCGACTGTCACCAAGGGAATCATGGCGTTCGGCGCAAGCAGCCGCATCCATACCGCGAAATTTCTCGAATTGTCGCTCGACCTTCCGATCGTCGTCGAATGCGTCGAAACCGAGGATAACATCAAGGCGATACTGCCGGAATTGGACAAGATGGTGGGAGGCGGCCTGATCACGCTCGAGCGAGTGAAGGTAATCATGTACCGCCCGCACAGCACCGACGAGGAACAGCCGGATGACTGGTCGCTCGACGTGACCGGATCATGGAGAACCCTGCAGGCTTGAGCTCGGTGGGGTCATCACCTCGATGTCCTCCTCAGTCGTCTCAAAGCGTGGTCCCGCGGGCTGGAAGAATCGCTGGGCGATAAGCGTCGGCACGATCGCGCTCCCGATGACCGTCGTCACCAGAATGGTGTACTGATCCTGAGTGATGATCTTGTTCGTGAGGCCGAATAGAGCCGAGATTGTGCCGAACGTGAGCCCCGTCGACATGAGCAGCGTCGTATAGATCCCTTCCTTCTTGTCGAGCCTGAACAACACAGTCAGCGGCATCACCCCAGCGACTTTCGACAGGATCTTGACCGCCAGGAAGGCGGCGATCAGAAGAGCACCCGTCGCCATCGCGGGAATGGAAACGTATAGGCCCGCCTTGATGAAGTAGAACGGCGTAAGAATCGAAAACGCAATTGATCGCATCCGATCCATCAGGATGCGATCGTTGACGAACACTCCGGCGATGACGAGCCCCACCAGGTACGCGGGGAGGACGGCCTCGCTCTGCGCGACCTTTGCCAATCCGCCGAGCAGGAACAGAATCAGGAAGACAAACTTGACTTCAGGCTCGCTGATTCGGTGGCCGACGCTCCTGATCACGAAGCGCGTGAGCCGTGGCAAATACCACAGCACGACCGCGGTGACGCCCACGAACAGGGCCAGCCACCCGTTGAAGTTTGCGAAGATGATTCCCAGAGCGAGAACCGTCCCGAAGTCGGTCACGAAGCAAGCAGCGAGAATCAGCTTGCCAAGCTCGGACCTGCTGAGGCCCGTTTCAATCATCACCGCGTATACGACGGCCACCGAAGTCGTCGAGAGAGCAATCCCGGCGATATAGGAAGCATGCCGATCCCAATGGGCAAACCAGTAGGCGAACGCGCCCGCCGCAAGAAACGGGATCAGAAAGCTCACAGCACCAATCGTGAGCGCGGGCTTGAGATGTCGGCGCAGGGACGCCGGATCGATCTCCGCTCCGGCCAGGAATGTGAGAAGCCCGGAGCCGAACGTTGCCAGAAAATCAATCCACGGTGCGCTATGGATCCCGAACAGATTCCCGGCAAGGATTCCCACAGCTATCTCGATAAGCGCAACCGAGATACCGATCCTGATGGAAATGATGCTGGCCAGGAGCGCCAGGCCCATCCACACACTTGCGACCAGCCAGACGTTGGAATCCACGGAAGCTCCCGGTTTACGTGTTGGCGGCACACGGGGAGCGAGTGGAGAAAGCAAAAACTCCCGCTCCGGCCGAGGCCGAGCAGGAGTCATCAACCGCTGATACTCCGCGGTATTTTAGGGCGAACTCCATCGCCACAATGAATTGGTTTAAGGCTAGATGACATCCGACGCGCAGTCAAGATTGCCGACACTACCCGTGCCGGCAGGCAATAGCTTCATTGGACACATGCCCAACCGCCTCGCCAACGAAACGAGCCCTTACCTCCTCCAACACGCCGGCAATCCAGTCGACTGGTATGCCTGGGGACCCGAGGCGTTGGAGACATCGAAACGCGAAGACAAGCCGATCCTGCTGAGCATCGGCTACGCCGCCTGTCATTGGTGCCACGTCATGGCGCACGAGTCCTTCGAGGACGAAGAGACCGCGCGCCTCATGAACGACAAGTTCGTCAACATCAAGGTCGATCGCGAAGAGCGGCCCGACATCGACGGCATCTACATGCAGGCGGTGCAGGCGATGACCGGCCACGGCGGCTGGCCGATGACGATGTTCCTGATGCCCGATGGCAGTCCGTTCTATGGCGGGACGTACTTTCCGCCCGACGACCGGCATGGCCTCCCCTCATTCCGCACAGTTCTCCAGTCGGTGAGCGACGCTTACGCACAGAAACGCGACGGAGTAGCGCAGAGCGCGCAACAGCTGCTTGAGATCTACGAGAGCAATCTCGCTCAGACGCGAAGCGGCGGCAGCTTAAGCAAGACCATGCTCGACAGCGCCTATGGAGCGCTCGCGCAACTCTATGACGCGGAGGGCGGCGGATTCGGCGGCGCTCCCAAATTCCCGTCGACCATGGTACTGGATTTTCTGCTCCGCCGCTGGAGCCGCGCGGGTTCGAAAGACGCTCCCGAGATGGTCGCCAATTCCTTCCGCAAGATGGCGCGCGGAGGAATCTACGATCAGATCGGCGGTGGCTTCGCGCGCTACTCGGTCGATGCGAGCTGGCTCGTCCCCCATTTCGA
>JADGQR010000292.1 GCA_017881685.1 Gemmatimonadaceae bacterium | reverse complement strand
CCTGCGCTGCTCACTCACGGTGCCGCAGTGTGGGCGGTTGTTCGCGAAGCACTCGCTGGAAAAGTGTCTGCGGCAGCAGGTCACTCGCTTGGCGAACACACCGCCTACCATGCGGCTGGGTCCACGACACTCGTTGACGCTGCCAGGCTCGTGCGCCGGCGCGGTCAGCTCATGTACGAAACGGGCGTGACCCGTCCTGGTGCGATGGCGGCTGTCCTTGGAAAGCTCGATAATTCGATCGAATCTCTGTGCGAGATTGCGACCAGAAGTGCTGGCAAGGTGGTGCCGGCCAACTACAACACGGCCGAACAGATTGTCGTCTCTGGCGAGGTTGCGGGTGTCGAGAAAGTGATGGAGCTGGCAAAGCTGAACGGCGCAAAACGAGCGGTTCGACTTCCGGTCAGCGGCGCATTCCATTCGCCGCTCATGGAGCCGGCTGAAGCCGGGTTTCGCGAAGCTGTCGAGAAAACCGAATTCGCCGAACCGGCGTTCCCCATTTATTCGAACGTGACCGAAGCCCCTTCCGCCTCGGCCGCGGATGCTCGTGAGCTTCTCGTGAAGCAGCTTACTTCACCGGTTCGCTGGGCTGGTGAAGTTGCCGCGATTGCAGCGGAGTATCCTGATGCACTGTTTGTTGAGATGGGGCCGGGAAGCGTGTTGACCGGACTTCTCACGCGGATCGTTCCGTCCGCTGCGGGAATGGCCTGCGGCACGCCTGCCGAGATAGAAAAACTCCTGAACCGGGTGGCCGCATGAACATCGACCTCACAGGGAAGACCGCACTCGTGACGGGCAGCACACGCGGCATCGGCAGATCAGTAGCGCAAGCGCTCGCTGACAGCGGAGCCCGCGTCGCAGTTGTTGGACGGGACCTCGCAAGAGCACAGGCAGTCGCAGCAGAGGTCGGTCGCGGCGCGATGGGATTCGCGTGCGACGTTTCAAATACCGGTGCGGTTACCGTACTGATTGCAGATGTCGAGAAAGCATTTGGCGGAATCGACATCCTCGTCAACAATGCGGGGCTCACGCGCGACAATCTCGTGATGCGTCTCAAGGACGAGGATTGGGATGACGTCATGAACGCAAATCTTCGTGGCGCGTTTGCGGCAATAAGAGCTGCAGCACGCGGCATGATGAAGAAGCGGTCGGGACGCATCATCAACATGGCGAGCGTTGTTGCATTGAACGGGAACAAGGGTCAGGCCAACTACGCTGCGAGCAAGGCAGGACTGATAGCGCTTACAAAGTCAGTCGCAAAGGAGCTCGGCTCGCGCAACATTCTCGTCAACGCGATCGCGCCGGGATTCATCGAAACCGAGATGACCGACGCAATGACGGCCGAGGCCAGGTCGGCGCTTACCGGGATGATCCCGCTGGAGAGGCTTGGCCGGACGGAGGATATCGCCGCCGCGGTCGTCTTTCTCGCATCCGACTACGCGTCCTACATCACGGGCCAGGTGCTTGTGGTAGACGGCGGAATGGTGATGTAAAGCGACTTTCAGTACAGGGCACGTAACTTTCTGGCATCACGTCAGTTAGCTATATTTCATAGCTTCACCACATTACACCAGGGGACCGCATCATGGCCGATAATTCGGAGAAAGTTAAGGACATCATCGAGAAGGAGCTCGGAGTCGAACGAGAGAAGCTCACGAACGAAGCGAGCTTCATCGAGGACCTTGGCGCCGACAGCCTTGACATCGTCGAGCTGGTCATGGAGTTCGAGAAGGAATTCAACATCGACATCCCCGATGAAGACGCCGAGAAGCTTCGCACAGTTGGCGATGCACTCGGTTACCTGAACAGCAAGATTCCCGCGTAATGAAACGAAGGGTCGTCGTCACGGGGATGGGTGCGGTTACGCCCGTCGGAAACGACGTGGCGACGATGTGGCAATCGCTGCTCGCCGGTTGTTCCGGCGCTGCGCCGATCACGCATTTTGACGCGAGCACCTTCGAGGTGCGGTTTGCGTGCGAGGTGAAGAATTTCGATCCGCTTCAATACATGGATCGAAAGGAAGCGAAGCGCGCCGACCAGTTCACCCATTACGCCGTCGCGGCTGCAAAGCAGGCGATGGCCGACGCAGGGTTCGCGGACGGAACCGGCTACGATCCCCTCGAGACCGGCGTGATAATCGGGAGCGGCATCGGCGGACTGAAGATCTTCGAGGAGCAGCATGACGTCTATCGTCAGCGCGGCCCGAGCAAGATCTCTCCGTTCTTCATTCCGATGTTCATCTCGGATATCGCGGCCGGAATTGTCTCGATGCAGTTCAATGCGAAGGGGCCCAACTACGCGACTGTATCGGCTTGCGCCACCAGTGCTCATGCGATTGGTGACGCGTACCGGACGATTCAGTATGGCGACGCCGATGTGATGATCACCGGTGGCACCGAAGCAACGGTCACACCGATGGCCATCGGCGGATTCTCGAACATGAAGGCGCTTTCGGAGCGCAACGACAGTCCGGAAACGGCATCACGTCCGTTCGATGCGACGCGAGATGGCTTCGTGATGGGCGAGGGAGGAGCGATCCTGATCCTCGAGGAGCTCGAGCACGCTCTTAAGCGCGGCGCGAAGATCTACTCCGAGATCGTGGGTTATGGAGCGACGGGTGACGCGTATCACCTCACCGCGCCAGCTCCAAACGGAGAGGGCGCGCAGAGAGCAATGAAGCGCGCGCTGAAGGACGCGGGGATGACGCCTGCGGACATTCAGTACATCAACGCTCACGGAACTTCGACGCCGGCAAACGACCTCAACGAGACTGCGGCAATCAAGGCAGTGTTCGGTGAGCACGCAAAGACTGTCAGTGTCAGCTCGACGAAGTCGGCAACGGGACACATGCTCGGCGCTGCAGGCGCGGTCGAGGCGGTCATCTCAACGCTGGCGATCAACAACAACATCATTCCGCCGACGATCAATTATCACACGCCAGACCCCGAGTGTGACCTCGACTATACGCCCAACAAGCCTGTCGAGCGCGAGGTCAATGCGACCATCAGCAACAGTTTCGGCTTCGGCGGCCACAACACGACGCTCGCCATCAAGCGGTACACGGACTAGTTGATGCCGGAGATGAAAGACTCCGGCGCGTCACGTTCACCGAGTTCGACACCGCTGTACCGAACAGGAATCGGCTACGATTCGCACCGGTTTGCGCCGGGCGGACCACTGATTCTCGGCGGCATTTCCATTCAGTCCGACGTGCATCTGCAGGGACACTCCGATGCTGACGCAATCGCTCACGCCGTCACCGATGCAATACTCGGCGCGTGCGCTGCCGGAGACATCGGTGAGATGTTTCCCGATACCGATCCCGCCAACAGCGGGCGCAATTCGATAGACATGCTGAGCCGGGCAGTGTCTCGACTGAATCAAAACGGCACGACTGTCGTAAATGTTGATGTGACTGTCGTTGCCGAACGTCCACGAATTGGCCCTCACCGCGCCGACATGCGCGCTGCGCTCGCGAAAGCATTGTCAATCGAGATCGAGCGAGTGTCGATAAAGGGGAAAACGAACGAAGGCATGGGCTGGATCGGACGGGGCGAGGGAATCGCCTGCATCGCTGTCGCAACCGTAGCGACTGTAGCAGTACACGCGTGAGCGTCGAGTCCATTCTCGCCTGGCTCGGCGAACTTCCAATTGCGGCGCTGTACACGTCGATCGCTGTCATCTCGGCCATCGAGAACGTGTTTCCCCCGTTTCCTGCGGACGCAGTCGTCGCGTTCGGAAGCTTTCTGGCGGCTCGAGGAAAAGCGTCGCCATACTCGACGTTCCTCGTGTCGTGGGGAGGCAACCTCGCAGGCGCTGCATTCATGTATCACGTAGGACGACGTTACGGATCGGGACCTTTCATATCGCGGCTCGAGAAGTGGGGAGGTGCTGACGCAGAGATCCGGCTTCGCAACCTGTACGCGAAGTACGGAATGCCCGCTCTTTTTGTGAGTCGCTTTCTGCCCGGTGTGCGCGCGCTCGTTCCGCCGTTCGCTGGTGCTCTGAAACTGCCGCCGCTGGCAGTCGGCGCCGCGATCGCGCTCGCTTCCGGAATCTGGTTCGCGTTCATCACGTGGATCGCGTTTCGAGCCGGCGAAGACTGGGATCTTCTGTACGCGAAAATCGTCCACTCGAGCAAGATCGCGGGCCTTGCAGGCGTCTCTCTTGTGGCGATTGTCGCGGTCATCATGTTAGGACGCCATATGGCGAAGAAGCGAAGGACAGGTCACGGTGGCTGAGTCCGTCACCGACGAGGTTGCCCGCGCTTTCCGCCTCGAGCGGTTCAGTGATCACCTCTCGGTCGAGAAAGGAGCCTCTCCTCGCACGAACGAAGCGTACCTGCGCGACCTCGCCCGATTTGCGACGTTCTGTCACATCAAGGGTGCTGCGACTCCAGCAGAAGCAACGGCGAAGATTCTGCGCGAGTACGTTTACCATCTCAAGGATCTCGGGCTGTCGCCTTCATCGATACGGCGGAACGTCTCAGCCGTTCGATCCTACTTCAAGTTCATGCTCGGCGAAGGTGAGCTCGTTCGCGATCCAAGCGAGCGACTCGAAGCTCCGAAGAGATGGCGCACGCTTCCTGAGGTGCTCACGGTAGACGAGGTGACGCGATTGATTTCCGCGCCCTCACTCGATGAGCCGCTGGCGTTCCGCGACCGCGCGATGCTCGAGCTCGCTTATGGAGCCGGGCTCCGCGTGTCGGAGTGGATATCGCTTTCCACGAAGGACGTTCTCATGGACGAACATCTCGTCCGTGTCTTCGGCAAGGGATCGAAAGAGCGACTTGTGCCGATCGGGCGAAGCGCGATCGCTGCCACGGCGATCTATCTGAGGGAGCTCAGACCCAGGCTGGAGAAGGGGCAGGGTAAGGGAGTGCTTTTCCTTAACGCACGCGGTGAACCGCTGTCGCGCATGGGTGCGTGGAAGATTCTGCGCAAGTATGTGGAGATCGCCGGTATCACGAAGCCTGTGTCGCCGCACACTCTCCGGCACTCCTTTGCGACGCACCTTCTGGAAGGCGGCGCAGATCTGCGGGCAGTCCAGGAAATGCTTGGACACGCTGATATCTCAACGACTCAGATATACACGCACGTGGACAGGGAGTATCTTCGGTCGGTCCACCGCCAGTTCCATCCGCGCCCATGATACTCGTCATCGACAACTACGATTCGTTCACGTACAATCTCGTGCAGTATCTCGGGGAGCTCGGCGCCGATATCTGCGTGCGGCGTAACGACGAGATCAGTGTGAAGGAGATCGGATCGCTGACTCCAACGGCCATAGTGATCTCACCAGGACCCGGTGTTCCTGGCGATGCGGGAATCAGTATCGACCTGATCCGCGAGTGTGGCGCAGAAATTCCAATACTCGGGGTTTGCCTTGGGCACCAGGCGATCGCTGAAGCCTATGGTGGCCGGGTAGTACGCGCGTCGAAGCTCATGCACGGCAAGACTTCGAGAATTCTTCACAAGGGTGGTGATCTGTTCGAGGGAATCCCGTCGCCGCTGGAAGTAATGCGTTACCATTCGCTGACGGTTGACCCGGCCGAGTTGCCGGCAGAGATCGAGGTGCTGGCATGGGGCCAGGAAGACAGCAACGAGATTCACGCGATACGGCATCGGTCAAATCCGGTGTGGGGCGTGCAATTTCATCCAGAGTCGATAATGACACAGAGCGGAAAGAACATTCTCGCAAATTTTCTGCGGCTCGCGGCATGAACGCACCCGTGCGCCCAACGTTTGCGGCAGCCCTCGCGATTGCCGCTTTTGCATTTACGACTCTTGCATCGGCCCAGACGCCTGCTGCGCCGCCGCCGACGATGCCACCAGCCGATACGGGCTACATGACGTACGATGAGGGCCCGATCTCGCTGCCAATGGGAGTCGGCTTGCGGATTCCTCTGTATGACCGGGTCGACGGTCTTGCGCTGCCGTGGGGGCCGAAAGTCACTCTCTCTAATGGTGCGTTCGAGCTCGATCCCACCGTGACGTATCGATCACATCTCGGGAAGTTCGACCCGTATGGACGAGCTACGATTCGGTTTACTCCGCACGACGCGCTGACGATCGACGGAGGAAGAGCGACCTTCTCGAACGATGAATGGATTCGCACGACGCTCGTCAATTCGCTTGCAGCATTCGGCGTTGGAAGTGACGCGCGAAACTACTTCCGTGCCGATCGCGTCAACGCTCAGGTGAGTCACGAGATAGACGGGCACGGAACGATGTTTACCCCAAGATTGGGCTTCCTGCACGAGAACGCTTGGTCTACTGGTTCCGCCGAGCCTCATACCTCGGCACCGTGGAGCTTCTTCGGACGAACCAGCAGGCTCAAGATGCGCCGGACCAACCCGTCGATTGCCAAAGGTCATACAACGTCAGGGACAGCCGGTGTCAGCTACAGCTACGATCTCAATGACCTTGTCATGTTTGTTGACGCGGGGTTTGAGCACGCCTTCGATGCGCCGAAATACATGAGCACCAGCCAGACGACGGGGAACTTCAATCAGCTGACGCTGGACGGCAAAGCCAATTTCCCGACATTCGGGACGCAGAGTTTCGCATTCCGCGGTCACGCAATCGTGAGCCCTGGCGACGGCGCTCCTCCGCAGAGATACGGTTACCTCGGCGGAGCTGGAACGCTCGCAACGGTCGACCTGCTCGCACTCGGCGGGGACCGGCTCGCATACGTAGAAGGGGAATACAGCATTCCTCTCACGGCGCCGTTGATTCCGTTTGCAGGAGCGCCGATCGTTAGCGTGCGATACGCTGCCGGTTCGGCTGGAGTTGGCTCGCTGCCGAGTTTCATTCAGAACATCGGCGTCGGGCTCGGAGTGAAGCTGATCAAGTTCGAGTATCACATTGACCCGAACTATCACAAGACGCCCTACACACACCGGAATGCATTCGCTGTAGGACTTTCGTTGTCGATGTGAATGAAATGATTCTGTGATGCGGGTCGATTCCGACTCGCGTTCGTCGATGCAAGGACGTATATTAAATGGCGTGACTCTTGCATCCAGCCGCGTGAAATCAGGTGGTGGATGAGGACGCTCGTGGTTATTCCGGCGCGCCTCGCCGCGGTCAGACTCCCCCAAAAACCGCTCCGTCTTCTTGCCGGCGTTCCCCTCATCGTCAGAGTCTGGGAGCGCGTTGCAGCGATGAAAGTCGCAGACATCTGCGTTGTCGCGACGGACGATCAAAGCGTGGCGAACATCGTCGAAGACGCCGGGGCCGAATGCGTGATGACCAGTGACCGCCACACATCCGGAACAGAGCGCGTGGCAGAGGTCGCCGCGATGTCCCGCTTTGCCGACTGCACGACCATCGTCAACGTCCAGGGTGACGAACCATTCATTGGCGAAGGTGCCGTACGAGGTGCTGCCGACATCGTATCATCCGGAAGATTTCCGATCGGGACGTCTGCGTCCCCGGCATCATGGGACATCGCGTCCAATCCCAACATCGTGAAGGTCGTCCTCGGGAATGATGGGCGGGCGCTCTATTTCTCGAGAGCCGGCATTCCGTTCGTCAGGGATCCGGATGCCGTCGGATCCAGTGAAATCAAAATGCTCCAGCACATCGGAGTCTATTCATATTCGCGAAGTGCTCTGGAGCGCTGGGTTTCGCTTCCACCGCATCCTCTGGAGAACACCGAGCGTCTCGAGCAGCTGCGTCCGCTCGCTGATGGAATCCCCATTGGAGTAGCGATCGCGAACGAGCCGCCGGCGGCCGGCATCGACACTGAAGACGACCTTAGCCGCGCGAATGCGCGGTGGCATGAATTCATCGCGGGACGGTAACCAATGCAGCCACAGTCAACACAACAGACGCGGTACATCTTCGTAACCGGCGGCGTTGTCTCCTCGCTCGGCAAGGGAATCGCCGCCGCGTCGATCGGCAGGCTCCTCGTCGAGCGCGGAATGCGCGTCACGATCATGAAGTTCGATCCGTATCTCAACGTCGATCCGGGAACAATGTCGCCGTTCCAGCACGGCGAGGTTTTCGTCACGGATGACGGCGCTGAAACCGATCTCGATCTCGGACACTACGAGCGCTTCATCGATCGGTCGCTCGCCCAGGCGAACAACGTCACTACCGGCCGCATTTATCTCAATGTCATAACGAAGGAACGCCGCGGAGAGTATCTCGGCTCGACCGTCCAGGTCATCCCTCACGTCACCGATGAGATCAAGTCGGCGATGAAGAGACTCGCCCCGGAGAGCGATGTGGTGATTGTCGAGATCGGTGGCACCGTCGGCGACATCGAGTCACTTCCGTTCCTCGAAGCGATCAGACAGTTCCGTCACGAGATCGGCAGAGAGAACGCGATCTTCATTCATCTCACACTCGTCCCTTACATCGCGGCGGCAGGTGAAGTCAAAACCAAGCCGACGCAGCATTCGGTGCGCGAGCTGATGGAGATCGGAATTCAGCCGGACATTCTCATCTGCCGAACCGAGCGTGCGCTGTCCGAGGATGTGAAGCGAAAGATCGCATTGTTCTGTAACGTCGAGTTCGGTGCCGTTGTGGAGAGCAGGGACGTGCCGACCATCTATGAGATTCCGCTGTCGTTTCACGAACAGGGTCTCGATGAACGCGTCATGCACCGACTCGGCCTGCTTGGACGAAAGGCACCTGATCTCACCGCCTGGCGCAACATGGTGCGGCGCGTCATTGATCCGTCGGACCGCGTCAAGATCGCAGTGATCGGCAAGTACACTGAGCTCATCGATTCATATAAGAGCGTTCAGGAAGCTCTGATCCACGGTGGAATCGGCAACGACGTCGGCGTCGAGATTTCCTGGCTCGCGAGCGACATGTTCACAGGACGCGAGAAGACGCGCGAGCTTCTCGCTGACTTCCACGGAGTCCTGATTCCCGGCGGATTCGGAGTGCGCGGAGTAGAAGGAATGCTCGAAGCCATTCGCTACGCGCGAGAGTCCGGCCTTCCGTTCTTCGGCATCTGTCTCGGAATGCAGACGGCGATCATCGAGTTCGCAAGGAACGTCATTGGCCTCGACGACAGCCACTCCAGCGAGTTCGCGCCTGAATGCAGCAACCCCGTCATCTCTTTGATGGAATCGCAGCAGCACGTGACTGACATGGGCGGAACTATGCGTCTCGGTGCTTATCCGTGCAGACTCGGACCCGGCACGAGGGCGGCCGAGATCTACGGAGTTCCTCAGGTGAGTGAGCGTCACCGTCATCGTTATGAAGTCTCGAATGCCTATCGCGATTCGTTCGTCGAGCACGGGCTTACGCTCAGCGGACTTTCTCCCGACGGTTCGCTCGTCGAGATAATCGAGCTTCAGACTCATCCGTGGTTCGTCGGATGCCAGTTCCATCCCGAGCTTCAGTCACGCCCAACACGCCCGCATCCGTTGTTCGCGGGATTCATCGGCGCAGCGGTCAAAGCGAAGGCAAGTCGCGCAGAACGAAAGCGCGCTGTCCTAGAGACAGCGGAGTAGAGTGACCGCGCTATTTCCAGTTGACCGGCTTTTCATCATCGCCGGTCCTTGCGTAGTCGAAGGTGATGCGCTGAATCTCGAGATCGCTCGGGAGCTTCAGCGTTTGTCCAATCGCGTTCCAGGCGGCATTGTCTACAAGGCGAGCTTCGACAAGGCGAATCGCTCGAATCGTGGCGCCGCGCGTGGACCTGGTGTCCAGCAGGGGCTGGATTCGCTTCGTCGCCTGAAGGATGCGACCGGGATGTCACTCATCACTGACGTGCATCTACCTGAGCAATGCGCCGAAGCCGCCACTGTTGTCGATGCACTTCAGATCCCCGCATTCCTGTGCCGGCAAACTGACCTTCTCGAAGCAGCCGGTGCGACGGGAAAACCCGTCAACGTCAAGAAAGGGCAGTGGCTGCAACCCGAAGGAATGCGCGGCGCGGTCGAAAAAGTCCGCGCCGCCGCCAAAGTCCCGGCGTGTGAAGTAGCCGTCACCGAGCGCGGGACGTTCTTCGGTTACGGCGATCTCGTCGTCGACATGCGAAGCTTTACGAGAATGCGCGATGCCACCGGCGCGCCCGTCATCTTCGATGCGACCCACAGCGTTCAGCGACCCGGCCTCGGCGAAGGCGGATCGAGCGGCGGTGCCAGAGAGTTCATTCCATCGCTCGCGATGGCTGCTATCGCTGCCGGAGCCAATGGCATCTTCCTCGAAACGCATCCGGACCCGGACAACGCGCCAAGCGACGGTCCGAACATGCTTCCTCTCCATGAACTCGACGGTCTGTTGACTCGACTGGTCTCACTCTGGGAGAACGTCCACCGATGAAACACGACGAGATCATCGAGCGTGGGCGCAGTGTGGTCAGAATGGAGCGCGAAGCGCTTCAGGAATGCGAGAAGCGCATCGACGAGAATTTTGCCCGCGCGGTCGACCTCCTTTCGAAATCGACCGGTCGCGCAATCGTGTCGGGCGTCGGAAAGTCCGGCCACATTGGAAGAAAGATCGCCGCCACTCTGACGTCTACCGGAACACCAGCCACATTCCTCCATCCCGCCGAGAGTCTTCACGGAGACCTGGGAATTGTCGGTAAGTCGGATGTCGCGATTCTCATCTCCAAAAGCGGCGAATCCGACGAGCTCGTTGCATTGCTGGATCATCTGAAGCGACTTGGTGTCTGTACCATCGCTATCACCGGCGACATGAAGTCAACTCTCGCTCGGCACACGGATGTTGCGCTCGATGCGTGGGTTAGCGAAGAAGCCTGCGTTCATGACTTGGCTCCCACCACGAGCACGACTGTCGCGCTCGCGATAGGTGATGCTCTCGCAGTCGCTCTTCTGGAAGAGAAAGGTTTTCAGGCAGGAGATTTTGCCCGTCTGCATCCGGGTGGATCGCTCGGGCGCCGGTTGCTAACCCAGGTGAAGGACGTGATGGTCACTGGCAACCTTCTTCCCGTACTTGCACCAGACGCTACGATGCGCGAAGCGGTTGTGCAGCTCGCCGAGAGACGCGGAATTGCAGTTGTGAAAAATGAAGATGGAACCGTCGCCGGTGTCGTCACTTCCGGCGATCTCACACGATTGATGGAGCGTGAGGAAAACGTCATGCCGATTCCCGTCCGAACGGTGATGACGCAAACTCCGCGCATCGCGCATGATGACGAGCTCGGAAGCGCGGTTGTCTACAGAATGGAACAACACGGGATTATCTCGATGCCGGTCATAGATGCGAGTGACAGGCTGGTTGGCGTGATCCACCTGCATGACCTGATGCGGGCGGGAGTCGTATGAGCGGCAGGGGATGGCTTGTGTTCGTAGCAGTCGCCTGCGCCGGTCTCGTATCAGCGTGTGACACGAGAACCGCGCCACCAATTGCGCGCGGATCTGCTATGGCCGATTCCGCCGACCAGATCATGTACGGAGCGCATTTCAATCTCACCGACAAGGGTCTCTCACGGGCCGAGCTGTTGTCGGATACTGCGTATTTCTTCGAGGACAATACGCGCGTCGAGCTGAGGAAAGTCGAAGCGACGTTCTTCACGACGACGGGCGCGAGAGACGCCTATCTCACTGCGAAACGAGGCACGTACAGAAGTCGACTCAACAACATGGTCGCGCGGGGCG
The DNA here is from genome assembly GCA_017881685.1 of Gemmatimonadaceae bacterium. Taxonomy (GTDB): domain Bacteria; phylum Gemmatimonadota; class Gemmatimonadetes; order Gemmatimonadales; family Gemmatimonadaceae; genus UBA4720. Next base: position 53,553 of record JADGQR010000292.1, on the reverse strand, counting down.
ACGTCGTTGTCACTACCGAGGAAGGACGGCGTCTCGCGACCCCCGAGCTCAAGTACGACCAGGCTATGAACGAGATTTCCAGCGACAGCGCATTCGTTCTGACGGAGCCTGGACGCCGACTCGAGGGTATTGGATTCAGGTCTGATCCGAACATGCAGAACGTGAGAATCCTGCATACCAAGAGCGGGTCAACAGGCGTCGTGACGCTGCCCGGGCAATGACTGCCAGAATCGCTGCTGTCTTCAGCGTTCTGGCCGTCGTGCTTGCACCGGGCGCCGCATCTGTCGCGTTCGCCCAGGTCCCCGCAAAGCAGTGTGTCCTCCAGTACGAATCATCCTCGGGGAACACCAGGACAACGGCCAACAAGCTGCCGAGTGAGCGCTACAACGTCTTTCAGGGCGGTGGCGTCACGTATCACTGCGAGGGACAGGACAACACGCTCATTGCCGACAGTGCGGAGTATTACGGCGATCAGAGCGTGCTCTACATGATCGGAAGCGTGCATTACAGCGAGAGCCGTGCGAAAGTCGACTCAGACAGGATGACGTACTTCCAGCTCGAGGACCGGCTGCGCGCGGAAGGGAACGTCCACGTCAAAACGCAGAGCGGAACGACGATCACGGGACCGGTAATGGACTATTACCGCGCGACGTCGACTCGGCCACAACCGCGGACGATCGCCAGTCAGCGACCTCACATGACGATCGTCCAGAAGAGCACGACAACCGACAAGCCGGAGCCAGCCGAAGTAGACGCCAACACCATCGTCGCCGAAGGTGACAATCTCGTTTACGCGTCAGGCAACGTTCAGATCGCGCGGCCCGATCTCATCGCAAAAGGCGACTCGGCTTTTCTTGACGGAACACGCGAATTTGCCCGGTTGATGGAGACGCCGTCCGTCGCAAGCCGAAAGGGACGACCATTCACGCTGACCGGCGGCATAATCGATCTGTTCTCGAGGAACCGTCAATTGGAAAGAGTTGTCGCGACTCCTACCGGTCACGTGCTCAGCCAGGACATGGAGCTTCTCGCGGACTCCGTCGATCTGCGCATCAAGGACAACCAGCTCCAGCAGGTAATGGCATGGGGAAGCAAGTCACGCGCGAAAGCGGTAACGCCCGATCGCGAAGTGACGGCGGACTCCATCGACGCACGGATGCCGGGACAGCGACTGCGTGAATTTCGGGCGGTCGGCAAAGCGTACGCAAACAGTGCCCCGGATACCGCTCACATCATTTCGAAAGATCGGGATTGGATGAAAGGCGACGTCGTCATCGCGGAGTTCGACACTGCCGCGACTGGAGATACGACGAGCCGTCCGCAGGCCAAGCGCATCACGGCAACGGGCAACGCGAGCTCGTACTACCAGATGGCTGGTAGCGGAAAAGAAAAAACGATACCAAACGTCAATTACGTGCGCGGACGAATCATCACCGTTTCGTTCGCTGACAAAGCCGTGAGCAAGGTCGACGTAACCGATCAGGCAGCCGGAGTTTACCTGGAGCCAGCTGCAGCAGTACAGAATGCGCCAGGAACGAAAGCGAAGTCCGGGACAAAGGCGCCGCCTACCGGAACGACAACCCCGCCCGCCAATCGTCCCCGCAAGACCCCATGAGCCTGGAATCATTTCCGCCGCGCATCCGCGAGATCATCAGCAAGCTTTCAGGCGACGAGCGATCAATGTCGATCGCGCTCGCGGCCATTGTCCGCGAAGCCGACGCGACTGGATCAGCACCATTTCACGGTGTTGCCATCAAATACCGGGACGAGTTCCTTCGCGCACTCAGAGCAGAAGGGAAAGACGCCGAAAAGGAAGCCGGACGTCTCGGGCTCGACGAAGTCGAAGCATATCTGGCCGCTTCTATCATCCCAAGAATGGTCGGGGACGGCATCGTTCGCTCGCTTGATCCCGGTGTCGACCTCGCCGACGCCAGGATCCAGGTCACCGAGCAGGTCTGGCACGACATCAGTCCGAACAAAGCCGAGCTTGCCGAGATATTCAGCCATACCGGCGAACATTCTCTTTCAGAGCTCAGCGCAGCCCCGAGAATCGTCCCCGGCGGCAGTGTTCTCGAGGCCGAGCACCTCATGAAGAGCTACAAACGGCGGGCTGTCGTGAACGACGTCGGGCTGCGGCTTCAGCAAGGCGAGATTGTCGGACTTCTTGGCCCCAACGGCGCCGGCAAGACGACGACTTTCTACATGATCGTCGGCCTTATCGAGCCTCAGGAAGGCCGCATCATCATCGACGGCCAGGACGTGACCAACATGCCCATGTACAAGCGGGCCCGCCTTGGCATCGGCTACCTGTCACAGGAGCCGTCGATCTTCAGAAAGCTGTCCGTCGAAGACAATATCATGGCGATTCTGGAGACTCTGCCTATATCGAAAGCTGAGCGGCAGAAACGTCTGGAGAAGCTTCTGGACGAGCTGGGCATCAAGCGTCTTCGGAAGAACAGGGCTTACTCCCTTTCCGGGGGCGAGAGGCGGCGCCTGGAGATCACTCGGGCACTCGTGACGAGCCCGAAATTCATGATGCTCGACGAGCCGTTCGCCGGGGTGGACCCGATCGCCGTCCACGACATCCAGACCATCGTCGCCGGGCTGAGGCACAGGGGTATCGGGGTCCTCATCAGCGACCACAACGTCGAACAGACCCTCGACATCGTGGACCGGGCGTACATTATGTTCGACGGGCAGGTCAAAGTCTCTGGCACTGTTCGTGACTTGGTCTTCGACGACACGGTGGCCGACATATACCTCGGCCCCACCCTTACGGCGCGCTTGCGTCAACGCTTTTCACACGTGAAGGCAGCAGGAGCAGGATCGTGAAGCCAGGAATGAGTCAGTCGACCCAGCTGCGGCAGGAGCTGAAGATCAACCCTCGCCTGTATCAGGCGATGGATCTTCTGTACATGCCGCTGCTTGATCTTCAGCAGCATTTGAAGCAGGAGCTCCTCAACAACCCGTTTCTCGATCTTGTAGAGGCCGAAGAAGAGGACGAAGAAGAGCAGACCGAAAGTGAGCCCGAAGCACAGGCCGAATCGCCCGAGGAAAAAGAGCGAGGCGAGGAAATCGACTGGGAGGAAATCCTCCTCGATGGATTCGATACCGCGGGCGGACGCCGCGAAGAGCACGAAGAGAAAGAGTATTACGAGCCGGTCACCGTTGCGACGCGTGATCTGAGCGATCACCTACGAGATCAGGTAAGTCTCCTCGAGCTCGACCCCCGCCAGATGCTCCTCGCTGACGAGTTCCTCGGCAACATAAATGATGATGGTTACCTCGCATCTCCCGTTGAAGAGATCGTCGCATCACTGAACGAGATGATCGCGAATGCCGCCGAGGCGCAGGACAGAGATCTCGGCGAGCTTCCGACGTACACCATGGAAGAAGGCGAAGAGATGCTCCGGACGGTTCAGGAGCTCGACCCTCCCGGCGTAGGCGCGCGGGATCTTCGCGAGTGCCTGCTGCTTCAACTCAAGGAAGCCGGACTCACACAGTCTGTTCCTTATCGCCTGGTTCGCGATTGCTTCGAGGAGCTGATTGCTCATCGCTGGAGCGAGATCTCGAAGCGCTTCGGCATCAGCGCGAGCGATGTGCAGAAAGCAGCAGACGAGATCGCAAAACTCGACCCCAAACCGGGTCTCAGATTCCGTTCTGGCGATGAGAACTACATCATCCCCGACCTCATTGTCGACAAGATCGATCAGCAGTATCACGTCTTCCTGAACGACGCGAATCTTCCTCGCCTGCGCCTGAGCAAGGCCTACCAGGAGATCGCGCGCGACAAGAAGAAGTTCGAGGGCGAGAACAAGGAATTCATCTCGAACAAGCTGAACTCCGCGAACTGGATGATTCAGGCGATCGAGCAGCGCCGCCAGACGATGCTCAAGGTGATGAACTACATCGTCGACCGGCAGCGCGAATTCTTCGAGAAGGGAGTGCAGTATCTGAAGCCGCTCACTCTTCGCGAAGTCGCCGAAGTGATCAACATGCACGAATCGACGGTGAGTCGCGTGACCAACGAGAAATTCGTTCAGACTCCGCGAGGCGTTCTGCCGCTCAAGTTCTTCTTCTCATCCGGGCTCGCAACTTCTGAAGGCGAAGACGTCTCCGCGCGCGGCATCAAGGCGCAGCTGGAGAAGCTCGTTCAGGAAGAAGATCCGAAGCGTCCGCTCACCGATCAGGCAATCGTGAACATTCTCCGCGAAAGCGGAGTGCAGATTGCGCGTCGAACGGTGGCGAAGTATCGCGATCAGCTCGGAGTTCTGTCCGCGAGAATGCGCAAGCGGATATGACCGCTAGCCGGCCGGAGATCGTAGACGCGAATACGCCGGTGTCACTCTCGCCGGTTCGGGAATCCCGGCCGGCGCAATCACCGGTCGTTAGCGTACTGGTACCCGCAAAGGACGAAGCCGAGAACTTGCCGCTGTTCATGCAGCAGGCGGCTGAAGCTTTCGCGGCGACCCCCGGCCGTTACGAAGTAATCGTCATCGACGACGGATCGATCGATGACACATGGGCAACTCTCGAATCGCTTGTCGGCCAATACCCGTTTCTCCACGCCGTGCGTCATCGCGCCCGCCGCGGCATCGCCGAGTCGCTACGGACAGGATACCTGAACGCGCGCGGAAATATTCTCGTTTTCTATCCCGCAGATCTCCAGTACAGGCCGGAGGACATTCCGCGGCTCGTCGAGCCGATCCTCCGCGACCAGACGGATATGGTCACGGGATACAAGCAGGGCGAATACGAGAAGGCATTTGTGTCGGGGATTTACAATCGGCTAAGCCGTTCGCTGTTCAAAGTCCCGGTGCGCGATCTGAATTCCGTCAAAGCGTACAGAAGGGAAGTGATGGAGGCGATTCCCGCTCGTCCTGACTGGCATCGCTACATGATTGTCATGGCTGTCGCTCAGGGTTTCACGGTGTCGGAAGTCCCTGTGCCTCTTTACGCACGACACGCCGGCAAGTCGAAATTCGGAATCGGGCGAATTCCTGTCGGTGTTATAGACATGCTAGCCGTCTGGTTCGAGCTTCGGTTTGCGAAGAAGCCGCTCCTGCTTTTCGGGATGATCGGCGCGGCGTTGTTCATGATCGGCGTCATCGCCGGAATCATCGCCCTGATCTTTCTCTTCGTACGTGGTGAGGGTCTCCGCTCGATCTGGACGGTCATTCAGACCTGCCTCATCCTCGGCAGCGTGTTCTTCTCGACCGGCTTCATTGGCGAGCTTGTTGCCGCTCAGCGCGCTGAGACGCGCGAGCTGCGAGCCCGGATAGAAGAGCTCGCACACGAACCGGATACGCTCCTTAAACGCTGACAGTGAAAGTTCTCTTTCTAACGCATTCGTTCCCGCGTTTTCCCGGGGACGCACCGGGATCGTTCGTTCTTCGCCTCGCTGTAGCATTGCGAGATGAGGGCGTCAAAGTCCACGTCGTCGCCCCGGCTGCCGAGGGTGTGCCGACCGAAGAAGAAATCGACGGGATTTCTGTCGAGCGTTTCCGTTACGCACCGCGCCGCTATGAAAAACTCGCTTACACGGGAAACATGGCGCAGGACGTCGCGACGTCATGGAGTGCTCGGCTGGCCCTGGTTGGATTCTTCGGGTCCGACTTTGTCCGCGCAGTTGGAGCGCGTCGAAGCTTCGATCCCGATCTCATTCACGCTCACTGGTGGTTTCCGAGCGGCGTGGTTGGAACGTGGCTGTCGTCGCTTTCACACAAGCCACTCGTGACGACACTCCACGGAACCGACGTCCGCCTGGCGAAGAAAGTGGGCATGAGCCGTCCGCTCTTTCGCCGCGTGCTTAACCAATCAGCGCGAGTGACGACCGTTTCGAACTGGTTGTCGTCCGAAGTCGCAAATCTCGTTTCTGTTCCCCGGCCAGCCGTTGCACCGATGCCTGTCGCGACAGAGCGATTCGTGCCGGGCTCCTTCCGCGAAAGAAACCGATTCCTTTTTGCCGGGCGGTTGAATCGGCAGAAAGGCCTGGAGCACCTCATACGCGCCATGGCAGCGATGCGGCATCACGCCCTGCTCGATGTAGCCGGAGCAGGCCCGCTCGAGGCGGAACTACGTTCGCTCGCGTCAAAGGTTGGCGTAGCCGACCGCATCGCGTGGATGGGACAGCTCAAGCAGCCTGATCTCGTCAGCCTTTATCAGTCGGCAACCGCGCTCGTGGTTCCATCGACAGACGAAGGTCTTGGCCTGGTCGCAGCAGAGGGATTGTTGTGCGAGACGCCGGTCATCGCGTTCAGATCCGGCGGTCTCACCGACATCATCCAGGACGAAAGAACCGGTATACTCGTGACCCCAGGCGATTCAACCGAGCTCGCGAACGCACTCGACAGAGTCATCGACAATCCGGTCAAAGCCGGCGACCTGGGGAAGGCAGGCAGAATCTTTGCGCTTTCCGCGTTTGCCCCGGAATCTGCGGCGCGGCAATACGCGGACATTTACCAGCGGGTTCTTGACGAACACTCGACGTAAGCTGTTCGTCGCCGCGCAATGGTTATTCGCGGCAATCATCATCTGGTCGGCCGTTCGCGCTCTAAACGGTCAGTGGAGACTTGCCGCCGACCGACTCACAACGCTCAAGATCGGGTGGTCGTGGGTGGGGCTGGCCACGCTCATCGTTTTTCTTACCTACATGCTGCTGATCGAAACGTGGAGGCGCGTAATCATCGCCTCCGGAGAGACACTCTCTTTTCGCGCAGCCGCGCGAATCTGGTTTGTCTCGAATCTCGGAAAATACGTTCCGGGCAAGGTGTGGTCGATCGCGGCGATGACAGTGATGGCTCGCGGTGAGTCAGTATCGCCAATGACAGCTGCAGGCTCTTCGATACTCATTCAACTCGTCACGATCGCGGCCGGGATCGGAGTCGTTCTCGTTGCCGGCGCGCAAGTCGTCGATCAACCGCTACTTGCGACCGCAGTTCTCATCATTGTCATAGCATGCGTAGCAGCGGCGCCGCGACTCCTACCGGCCGCGGCAAGGATGGCTGCGTCAGTTACCGGAAAGGACATTCAAATCTCGAAGATCGAAGCCAGAACAGTGTGGGCAGCGGCTTTGCGCTCGGTCATCTCATGGATCGCTTACGGAGTCGCGTTTCAATTTTTCGTCCGCGGCATCATCGGTCCAACGGCTGGCGCGGTAACTTCGTACATCGCAGTATACGCGGCTTCGTACATCATCGGATTTCTCGCGTTATTCGCGCCCGGCGGCGCGGTTGTTCGCGAGAGCGCGCTGGTTACCGGAATGGTGCGGCTTGGCCTCTCCGGACGAGCAGACGCGCTCGCTGTTGCAATAGCCTCGCGTCTCTGGCTCACGCTGCTGGAACTGCTCCCAGGATTGTTTTTTCTCGCCGTACGGAAACCCGTGTCGCGCCAAATTCAATGAACGAGATGGAAGACAACAAGAACAGCGCGCCAGGAAGTCTCGACGTTTCAGGCAGTTCCGGCTCAGCGATCATGGAAGATGAGAGCTCGCTCGACACGTCCTCTCAGCTCGCTCCGCCAGCGACACCGAGAGTCACTTCCGAAATGGTTGGCACCGCCGGACCTCGGCGGGGAGGCCTCTGGGCTTCGCTTCTCTATGCGGCGTGCACACTCGCACTCGGCTACGCGGCGCTCGCAGGACAATTCCTCGCGGGGCCGAACAGCGATCAGTACGTCGCCGGATACGCGTTCCGTGAGTTCGGCGCAAAGATGCTCAAGGCGACGCACGGTTTCCCGCAATGGAATCCGTACCTGTTCGGCGGACTGCCGTACGTGGCAGCGATGCACGGCGACATCTTCTATCCGACTTTCCTGCTGCGGCTGCTCATGCCGACTGATGTCGCAATGACATGGTCGTTCATGATCCATCTCTTCCTGGCCGGCGTTTTCACCTACTACTACGTGCGCTCGAGCGGATTCGGGTTTTACCCGGCATTGTTCGCAGGCGTTGCGTACATGATGAGCGGGAACCTCGCTTCGCTCGTGTCTCCCGGCCACGACGGCAAGCTGTATGTGAGCGCGCTGTTCCCACTTACGCTATGGCTGCTCACGTTGTCTGTTCGCGATGGCAGACGATGGGCGTGGGGTGCGCTGGCGCTCGTGATTGGACTGGCAGTGCTCAGTCCTCACCCTCAGCTCCTGCAGTATTTGTTGCTCGCGAGCGCCGCGTTCACGCTGCATCTCGGTATCTCGGCCGCTCGTCGAGGTGATTTGACCCGCAGAGAAGTGGCGATTCGATTCGTATTCGCCCTCGGATCCGTTGCTCTCGGGCTGACGATGGGAGCGATCCAGTATCTGCCAGTGAGAGAATACGTCGCGTGGAGCCCGCGCGCCGGGGGACTCCCCGATTACGCGACCGCAGTCTCCTATGCGTGGCCGATCAAGGAGCTCTTCGACGCATATCTCCCGCAGTTCACCGGAATGATCGATGGCTACTGGGGCGAGAACGCGATCCATCTGCACAGCGACTACCTCGGCGTAACGGCATTGCTCCTCGCAGGAGCAGCGTTTGCAAAGCTTGGCCGCGATCCGCGAAAAGGCTTCATCCTTTTCTGGGCCGTCACGATAGTCATTGCGCTGCTTTGGGCGCTCGGCGGCGACACTCCGTTCTATCACATCCCGTACGCGATCATACCGGGTACCAAGTATTTCCGTGCTCCCGCGACGGTGTTCTTTGTTGGCATGATGGGCATCTCCGTACTCGCTGCGGCTGGCGTGGAAAAAGTTCTCACGCGCGAGCTCAGCTACAGATACATCTTCGCCTGGCTCGGGGTCGCTGTGCTCATCGCTGCGCTCGCGACGAAGGGAATCCTCACCGATTTCGCGCAGGCTCTCGCGCCTGATGAAATGCTCGATGCGGTGAACGCAAACGCGGGCGCCATCGTGTATGGTGCTTGGCGGTCGCTTGGCTTCGTCGCGCTCGCAGTAGCCGCGATCGCCATGTACAAGAAGAACAAGCTCTCCATGGGTGTCGCGGGATGGGCGCTGGCGTCCATCGCCGCCGTCGATTCATGGACCATCATGAAGCACTACTGGATATTCTCGCCGCCGGCGTCGGTCACTTACAAATCGAATGCGGCAATCGATCGTGTGAAGGCCGATCCACAGCCGTCCAGAGTGTTGGCCATGGAGCTCCAGGACGCTCCGGTGCGGGACACCGACCTCGAAGCCGACGGCCTCATGATTCACGACGTCCGCGGCGTGCTCGGCTATCACGGCAACCAGCTCGGGCGATACAACGACCTGCTCGACAAGCAGGAAAGCTTCCAGCAGGTGCTCAATCCGCGGACGTGGCAGATGCTGAACATGCGCTATCTGCTGACGAACGTCCCTGACGTCAAACAGATCTTTCCGGGGGCCGAGTGGGTGATCGGGCCGGTGAAGGACGCGGCAGGGACCGATGTATATCTTTATAGACTGCCCGGCGAGAACCCGTACTCGTGGGTTGCGCCCGCCGTTGTAAAAGCTGAGGATGCGTCGGTGAAGGAGACCCTGATGCATCCGTCGTTTGACGTCAGGGCAGCCGCGCTTTTCGCTTCGGATGCGCCGGTGGAAGGACCCGCTTCACTTCAGACGCTGCCCATTCCGTTGACGATCAAGTCGACCGTAACCCACTACGAACCAGGGAAGGTCTCGATCTCTCTTTCGGATCCAGTGCCAGCTGGGTCGGCATTATTGGTCTCGGAGAATTATTATCCGGGCTGGCGCGCAACAGTCGATGGAAAGCCGGCAGCCGTCGGGCGGGCTGATTTCGTGCTTACGGGTGTCCAATTACCACAAGGCGCGCGCAAAATCGAGCTGTGGTTCGACAACGACACGTATCAACGCGGCAAGATCATCACACTGATCGCCATTCTCGGGTCGGCGGTCCTCATGTTGGTTGGCGCAGCACAGGAGCGGAAACGGATTGCCTGAACGATCTCTCGTCATCGTACCGACGTACAATGAGAAGGAAAACATCGCCAAGCTCGTCACGGCGGTCCTTGCCCAGGATCCATCGATCGACATGCTCATCGTCGACGATGGCTCGCCCGACGGCACAGGCGCGCTCGCTGACGCGATTGCGGAGTCGAATCCTCGCGTCCATACGTTGCACAGGGCGTCGAAGCTCGGACTGGGAACCGCGTACGTCGCGGGATTCCGCTGGGCGCTCGAGCGTGACTACGCCTTCATCTTCGAGATGGATGCGGATTTCTCGCACGCCCCGGAGAAGCTTCCTGAATTCCTGAAGGCCATCAAGGATGCAGATCTGGTAGTCGGATCCCGGTATCAGAACGGCCAGGTAAACGTCGTGAACTGGCCGATGAGCAGATTGTTCCTCAGCTACTCAGCCAACATTTACGCACGCACTCTCACTGGAGTTCCGGTATTCGATGCGACGGGCGGATTCAAGTGCTTTCGCCGGGAAGTGCTGGAAGCGATTGACCTGTCGGATGTTCGGTCGAACGGTTACGCATTTCAGATAGAGATGACATTCCGCGCGTGGAAAAAGGGATTCAGAATCAAGGAGATTCCGATTGTCTTCGTTGACCGCACCGAGGGATCAAGCAAGATGTCAAAGCGCATCGTGCGTGAGGCAGTATGGATGGTCTGGCGCCTCCGCTGGTGGGGCCTGACAGGACGAGTCTGATGGAAGCGAGCCGCCGATTCTACAAAATGAGCGGGTCGGGAAACGACTTTATCTTTTTCGATCTGTCGGACGGCGACGTGCGCGACCTGGAAAATCCGCAGGCGATTCAGGCTCTCAGCGCTCGCGGCACCGGCGTTGGGGCAGATGGCGTTGTTTTCCTCAAGCCGCAGTCCGACGACTCATTCGCGATTCGGTACTACAATAGTGACGGATCTCTTGGGGAGCTTTGCGGGAACGCGACGCTGTGCGCCACGAGGCTGGCCAATGAGCTGGGGATCGTGTCGGCGCCCGAGATATCCATAACGACCGATTCCGGCGTCCTCGCCGCCAGGATGGCGGAAGGCCTCCCGGAAATCGATTTTGCACCCGTTTCAGAGGTCCAGTTGGACTGGCCGGCCATCCCGAAACTCGACCGCGAGCAGGCGCTGGGCTTCGCGCTTGCTGGTGTTCCGCACATCGTCATTGTTGACGAGTCCGTCGAAACGGCAGACATACTCGGCCGCGGATCGCGCATTCGAAGAGACAAGTCGCTGCGGGCTGGCGCTAACGTGAACTTCGTTTCGCCCGATCCAGATCACGAGAATACATGGGTGATCCGGACGTACGAGCGAGGCGTCGAAGGTGAGACGCTGGCCTGCGGCACCGGGGCGGTTGCGAGCGCCATTCTGCTCGTCGAATGGGGGAGGGCGGTCTCACCAGTCTCGCTACGGAGCCGGTCAGGAAAGACGCTCACGGTCACGGTTCATCGCGAGGGCGGCCAGTGGTACCCGTCACTCCGCGGGTCCGGGGAGATCGTTTTCTCCGGGGAGCTCCATGACCTGCCGCTCGGGTAACTTCTTGGCGACGTCACAAATGATGAACGCCCGAACACCATGGTCGAGGCGCTCGAACACGTGGTGAGGCCGAGCGAAAACTGAAAGACCGGACAAAGAAGAGGACGCCCAAAAGGACGTCATTTTTTCTTTTCAACCTTTGACAAGGCGACAGTGGCCAAGGTATTCGGTTGGCAATTTGGCCTGGAAGCCGCGATAGCGGGGCGGAAAGGCGGTTTTATGACAATAACTCTAGTTAAGCCTATGCAACGTATTGATAAGCAAGCAGTTAGCCATGGCGAGCCGAGGGCCTCAATTCAGTTGTCCACAGTTTTCCACCGTTCATAGTTTACATAACATATATTATACGCCGTTTTCAGACGCCGAAATGAGGAGGCCGAAAACAAAACCGGCGCCTTACTGGCGCCAGTTGCTCCCCCCCCTCTTTTTTCCAGATTGTTGACTTAGCTTTTGGACTCTGGTGTCGCGGCCATTTCGCCCAGCCTGACTCGGGCCTCGCCGGCCACAGTGCCTTTCGAGTCGGCACCAAGCTCCGTCCAGATCGCCTTTGCCTTCGCCGAATCTCCGCCGTTCAGATACGCCTTTGCCGCAAGCGACTGCTCGCGCTGCCTGTCCGCATCGAACCTGGCCGCCTTCGCTGCTGCCTCGTATTCGGCACCGGCCTCCTTGTACTTCTTCAGCTGATCGTACCCGCCGGCCATCACCATGTGGACCGCCGACGCGAAGTCACCGGCCTTGCCAGCCTCCTTCAGAGCGTCGATCCCAGCCTGGTATTTTCCTTCTTCGTAAAGGATCTGGGCCAGCGCCAGGCGGCCCTCGGTCGCGGCTGACGTCCCATCATACCGCTGGACCATCTTCCGAAGATCCGATTCGGCCAGCGGAAGATTGCCAGAAACCACCGACCGTTGAGCCGCGAAATATGCCTTTTCGGCACGCTCGGACTTGAGCTCCTGCGACCTGTTGTAGAACCAGCCACCTGCTGCCAGGGCGATCACTGCGACCGAAGCCCACGTCACCTCGCGGCTATGGAGCTGGAACCAGTCCATGGCTGATTCGGTGCGGTCTGTCGAAGAAATTGAAGATGTCATTTTCGTTGATTGATATTGAATGGGGTTGATGCCCCCGGGGTGACTCGAACACCCGGCCAACGGTTTAGGAAACCGCTGCTCTATCCACCTGAGCTACGGGGGCGCATCGAAGGATTACGCCGGCCTTGCCGTGGAAGACAAATTCGAGCGGAACCCCGAGCCAAGTTAATCATCCGCTACTTTAGACGCGACCCGCCTCGCGCTTTCTCTTTTCGGTGACCACGTAGTTTGGGAGCTACTTCCTCATTGCGAACGGATACTCCATGTCCTCGCTCACTTCGTCCAGATCGGCGACGCCGGCCACCTCCGCCCCGTCCGGACCTCGTCCTAGCGTCTTCCTGAGCTCGGCCAGCCTGTCCTCCGAGCCGGATGCCGCAACCTCCACACTCCCATCGGGACGGTTCCTGACCCAACCCGACAGCTGAAGCCGCCTCGCGGTCACTCGAACGAACCACCTGAATCCTACGCCTTGTACTCTCCCGGATACCTGAACGTGCAATGACGCCATGCGTCAGTCGCGCTTCCGCAACAACGCCGCCAGTGCTGCCGCCATCGCCGCCTCGGGCGGCGTTCCGCTGTGCTGGTCTATCACGAGCTCGCCTGATCTGATCCTTCGCGCAATTCCATCGAGTGCTCGCGCAACTTCGTCGGCCGATGGCGGCACGTCTTTCCGCTGACCTGAACCAGAGCTCTGCTGCGGCACCGGCGCGGTATTCCAATCGAGTGTATCCCACGCGCTGACGGGTTCACTTCGTTCTTCCGGTCTCGCACCGAGCGAGGCTGCGCCGGTCCAGTCGAACGACTGCCAGCCTGCAACCGCCCACCCGTCTGCGTCGAAATCCGCCTGCTCGAACCAGTCGCCGGCCGCTTCGTGCATGCTTTCCTCGGCCAGCGGCACTTCGTCCGGGGCAAAGCTCCGGATCGATGGCAACTCTTCATCTGGCACGCCCGAGTCAATGAAGTCTTCGATCGGCGGCAGATCGTCGAGAAATTCCTCAATCGAAGGCAGCGTTGCCTGGCCACCGGCTCGCTCACTTTCCCTCGAGCCCGGTCCCGCAAATGGTGGATACACGATCAACTCTCCCAACTGTGCTTACCAACAAGCGGGACGAAGCGCACCGGGGCGATGTCACGCCGCTCGAGCTTTTCGCCATGTCGCGTGAACAGACTGAGGACCTGCTCGTCGCGATCACCAAGAGGTATCAACAGCCGCCCTCCTTCGGCAAGCTGCTCGACGTAGGCGACCGGTATCTCGGGCGCAGCAGCGCCGACGAGAATCGCATCGAACGGTGCGAACTGGCTCCAGCCGAGCGTGCCGTCTCCAAGCATGAACGAGATGTTGTTCAGCTTCATCTGTTGAAGGACTTCTCTCGCCTTCTCGAGCAACGCCGGAATTCGCTCGATGCTGAAAACCTGTGACGCAAGACGCGACAGAAGCGCGGTTTGATATCCGGATCCCGTCCCGATCTCCAGCACTTTCTCTGTACCCTTCAGATTCAGCAGCTCGAGATACCTCGCATGAATCGAGGGTTGTGAGATCGTCTGCCCGCTCCCGATCGGCAAGGCAGAGTCTTCGTAGGCGCGATGCCGCACACCGGTTGGAACGAACAGGTGCCGCGGCACTGAATCGATTGCATGGAGAACCGACAGATCGCGGATTCCCTGTTGCTGCAGGTTTTCCACCAGTCTTCGTCTGGCGCCGCGATACTCCTGAGGATCTACTGCGCCCGCCACCACGACTCCGGATCGAGAAGCATGGCGTGGTGCGTCACGTCGAGATGCAGCGGCGTGACCGATATGTACCCTTCGCGCACTGCCAGAAAATCGGAGTCATCCGGACCGGACCATGCAATGGACCCGCCTCCAATCCAGAAGATCTCCCTTCCCCACGGATCGGTCATTCGCTTAATCGAATCAGAGTACACGCGTTGCCCGAGTCTCGTCAGCCTGATTCCTTTGTTCTCCGACCGAGTGACAGGCGGGATGTTGACATTCAGAAGAGTGTTCGGCGGAAGCGAAGGCAGTGACGTCAGATGCCGAAGCAGCTCAGTCAGCAGGTCGATCTGGTCGTCGAGCATCGTGACGTCAGCGCGAAGATCGCCGCCGGCGAACGAGACAGCAATCGACGGAATCCCAATCGAGATTCCTTCCATCGCTGCCGCCACCGTCCCCGAATACAGAACGTCTTCACCCATGTTCTGTCCGTGATTGATTCCGCTCAGCACCCAGTCAGGCCTCTCGGGCATGAGCGCCTCGACCGCAAGCATCACGCAATCGGTAGGCGTGCCATCTACCTGCCAGCGCCGCTCTCCTCTCTTGATTGGACGAACAGGATGATGAAGCGTGAGCGAATGGCTCGTCGCGCTTTGTTCGCGATCGGGAGCCACGACAGTCACTTCGCCGAGGGGTTCCGCTGCCGCCACAAGACATTTCAAACCGTGCGCGAGAAAGCCGTCGTCGTTGGTGCAAAGCAGACGCATCACTCGCTCCTGTCGACTTGCGTAACCGCCCGGGGGACCGGCTTCGAGAAAGTGCCGGACCGATGCGACCACAATACTCCGATTACACGCATCGCATCGCGCACTTCGCGAAAATAACTGGGAGGACCATAAATAGTTGAAATGGGAACGTTCGTGATGCAGAAGCCTGCGTGCGCAGCGCGGATTATGAAATCAGTCTCGAACTCATAGCGGTCGCCGGTCGCGTGAACTTCGTCCAGAACTTCTCTCCTTATTCCGCGAAAACCCGACTGGCTGTCGTTGACCGCTCCCCCGGACACAAGCCGCGTGGCCGTGGTCGAAAGAAAGTTCGCCATTCTTCGGTGTTTCGGCATCTGCTCCCCGGTCAGGTCACGGGTGCCGATTGCGATGTGACACGTCTCGAGTGCCTTGAGGACAGACGGCGCAAATGCCGGATCGTGTTGTCCGTCCGAGTCGATCGTCAGCACTTCGGTGCAATCGCGCTCGAGCGCAACTTCAAATCCTGCCTGAAGTGCGGCACCCTTGCCCCGATTCGATGGAAACCCGATTGCGCGATCGCAAAGAGATCTCAGCAGCGAACCAGTTCCATCTGTCGACCCATCGTTCACACCGACGATGTAACCGTCCGGAACGTACTTTCTCAGACCTTTTATTACAGGGCCAAGCGTACTCTCCGCGTTGTATGCCGGCACGATGACAACCGTTCGCGTCATTCGTTCGGCTCTTCCCCGTCGAGAATGGCCGCAATCGATTTGAGCTCTGCTTCCAGCGACTCGACGGTCTGCATGTCGAGCGCCGCCCTGGCGACACTGCGCAGCTCGCCGTTCTTCTTGTACTCGTCGATCTTCTGGCGAGCGCCGTCGATCGTGTACTTCTCGGTATATAGAAGCTGCCGGACGAGCATTATCAACTCGATCTCGCGCCGCTGATAGACCCTGTTGCCCGAGCGGTTCTTTGCCGGGTGAAGGAAACGGAATTGGCTTTCCCAGTATCTCAAAACGTGCGGTTTCAGATCGGTGAGGTTGCAGACATCGCCCATCGAGAAGAACTCGCGAATCGGTTCTGACGCCATCAGTCGGTCTCCGCTCGAAGCTCGCGTGTCATCAATGCACCGATGGCATCACGCGCCGGCTGGTTTTCAAACAAAACCCTGTATGCAGCATCGACAATCGGCATTTCAACTTTCTCCCGCGCTGCGAGCGCATGGGCGCTGCGAGTAGTCACCACTCCTTCGGCAACGGTCTCCCTGCCTGCAAGAACTTCCTCGAGCGGGATGCCGCGTCCAACTTCCACACCCACGCTCCGATTGCGGCTCAAGCTTCCTGTACACGTAAGAACCAGATCGCCAAGTCCCGCGAGACCTGATAACGTCGCTGGATCGGCGCCAAGCTTCACTCCAAGTCGCGTCATCTCCGCGAGTCCACGAGTTATCAGTGCGGCGCGCGCATTGAAACCGAGACCGAGTCCGTCGGCAATTCCTGTCGCGACGGCCATGACGTTCTTGAGCGACCCGCCAATCTCGACACCGGTCACGTCCGATTGCGTGTAAGCCCGAAAATGTGCCGAGCTGAAAGCAGATTGCGCGAAGAACGCTGCATCGGAATTCGTCGACGCCACCACAACAGCGGTCGGCTGCTGCGCAACGACCTCGGATGCAAAGCTCGGCCCCGACAACGCTACGACAACCGACTCGGGAATCTCTTCGCCGACGACGTCTGTCATGAGGCACAGCGACTTCGCTTCGATGCCCTTTGACGCAACGACAACCGGGGTGCCGGCTGGAATGAGATCCTTCGACGACTTCGCGATCGCGCGCAACACATGCGAAGGAGTTGCAAACGTCACGAGCTCGACCGAATCGAGCGCCTCTTCAACGCGGTTGTACGCGCGAACCGTGTCATACAACTGGTGGCCAGCGAGAAAGCGACGGTTCTGATGCGATCGATTGATAGTCTCGACGACATCCCACTCGTACGCCCAGATCGCTACATCGTGTCCGTTGCGAGCGAGAAGATCCGCGAGGGCGGTTCCCCACGCACCGGCGCCAATCACAGCACAGCGTGTCATGTCGAGGAACCCTCGGATTTCATCGCTCCAAGCTTCGGCTCAGTGCCCTTCCGAAGCCGCGAGATGTTGGAGCGGTGCATCCAGATCACGAAAAGCCCGATTGCACAGCTGATCACGAACAGCGGTGTGACTCCGCCGTGAAAAAAGAAAATCATCATTGGCAGAAGAATCGCGGCGACGAGTGAGCCGAGGCTGGCGAATCGCGTCGCGGCGACAGTGATGACGAATCCAGCGAGTGCAATGAGCGCGGGAATCGGCGCGAGACCAAAGAAGACCCCACCCGCCGTGGCAACACCTTTCCCGCCTCCTCTACCCATCAGAAAGATCGGCCGCACGTGTCCAATGATTGCTGCGCAACCAAACGCGATTGCCCAGAGCTCCGGATGCGGCGAATTCACTCTCGGTCCAAGGAGGAGCGGCGGCAACATTCCTTTCAGCATGTCGCCGAGATATACGAACGCACCCATTCGCGGACCGAGAACCCGGATCGCGTTTGTCGCGCCGAGATTTCCCGAGCCGTGTTTTCTGAGATCGACGCCTTTCGCCTTGCCTGCGAGAAAGGCGAATGGTATCGAGCCCGCCAGATACGAAATCAGGAGGCCGAGAAACGGATTCACTTAGGCCGAGGCGGGGGCTGATTTCCGTCGCATCACGACGCGAAGCGGGCTGCCGGTGAATCCCCACGCTTCGCGAAACCCGTTGTGCAGGTAGCGGATGTAATGCTCCTGCACGAGGTCAGGATTGTTTCCGAAAACCGCGATCATCGGAGGTGTCGTCTCGACCTGCGTCGCGTAGTTCAGCTTCACTTCGCGGCCTGCGGCCTGCGGCGGCTGACGCCTCGCAAGCAACTGCTCGAGCGTCGAATTGACCTGCGACGTCGTGATGCGCTTCTTCCTCTCCTCGTCGACCTTCACGATCGTGTCGAGAATCTTCGTTACACGCTGACCCGTCAGAGCCGACGTGAAGATGAACGGAACGAACTTGAAGAAAGGAGCCTTCTCTCCCGCCTCCTTTTCAAACTTGTATGCGGAGTTCGTCTCCTTCTCGGCCAGGTCCCATTTGTTGACTACAACGACCAGACCCTTGCCGGCTTCCCATGCAAGAGCGCTGATCTTCAGATCCTGGTTGTGGAGTCCTTCGACCGCGTCGATGACGAGAACGCAGATATCGGCGCGCTCGATGGCACGGCGCGAGCGAAGCGAGGAATAGAACTCGATTCCGTCGTCGACCCTGGATTGGCGGCGAAGTCCTGCCGTGTCGATGAAGATGATCTCGCGGCCGTGATAGTTCATCGGAGTATCGATGGCGTCGCGGGTCGTGCCGGCTTCGTCATTGACGACGAGACGCTCTTCACCGAGCAGGCGATTCACGAGCGAAGACTTGCCAACGTTTGGACGACCGATGACTGCAACCTTGAGCGCCTCGGTTGGCGCTTCTTCAGCAACTGGAATCTGATTTACGACTACATCGAGCATATCACCCGAGTTCTTTCCGTTCACTGCCGAAACCGGAATCACATCGCCGGCGCCGAGTGCGTAGAACTCGTAGAAGTCAGTTGAGGTGGGATCGTCAACCTTGTTTGCGATCAGAACCCACGGCTTCCGCGACTCTCTCAGCAGGTCAACAACCTTCGAGTCGCTCGGATGCAGGCCGGCCTTTGCGTCGACGACGAACATCAGAAGATCGGATTCGGCGATCGCTTCGAGAACCTGGCGACGGATCTCGAGGTCCATGGGAAGGTGCGGATCGTCGAGAAGTCCACCGGTGTCGACGAGCCAGAAATGACGGCCGTTCCACTCCGCGCGAGCGAAATGGCGGTCACGTGTCGTACCAGCCTGGCCACTCACAATCGCACTGCCGTCTCCGACGATGCGATTGAAGAGTGCCGACTTTCCGACGTTGGGGCGCCCGACAAGGGCGACTACTGGAATATTCATGCTGCTACCGCGAGTTCTTCGCTGCCTAGAATGTCTATGAAATCGTACGACGGGTGTACCGGCATCGGGAAAGTTTCCCTCAGCTCATCAAACGCCACATCATCGAGAAAGATGCGGTCCTCATTAATCGACTCGGCCGGTATCAGCGCGAGGTCCAGATCCGTTCTGCCATTCAACGCGCGAGCTATGTCTGCGCCGACGAGAAGTCCGGCGGTCGTGATCGTCGGTCCGAAGAGAGTGTTCTCGGTCGGAATCATCTCGAACGTCGCGCCGGTTACGGCAGCAATCTTGTCGAGCAGACCGGGCATCATCTCTGTCATCGCCTTTCCGGTTACGACTCCGATTCGGAGTCCGTCCAGGCGAGGAAGATCCGCCAGCCCTTCTTCGACGCGAAGGCGAAGCTGCGTGATCGACCCGATTCCGTTCTCGATCTGTGCAAACTCACCGTAGTGCTCAGCGTTCGGAAGCTCGACACCTGCAAGCAGGTACAGCTCATCCGAACCGAAGACCCACGTATCGCCACCCCGCTCACGCCGTGCCCGCTCGCTCCAGCGATCGACCTGGGCAAGTAATTCGGTCGCTTTCGCCTGGTTCATCGACTCGCCGCTGTACAGATGCGAAAACTGCGTCAGTCCGACAGGCACGACAGCCGCGGATATAACCGCGTCGCCGAGATTCCACAGGTCGGAAAGTGACTCATCGAGAATCGCCCCGTCGTTCAGTCCCGGCACAACCACCATCTGGCAGTGAAACTGAATGCCGCCCTCGGCCAGTCTCGTCAACTGATCGACGATGTTCGGAACGCGAGGGTTGTTCAGAAGAACTTTGCGAGCTTCCCAGTTTGTCGCATGAACGGACACGTACAGCGGCGAAAGCCGGTATTCCAGAATTCTCGCGAAGTCCTTTTCCTTGACGTTCGAGAGTGTCGCAAAATTTCCGTAGGTGAACGACAACCGGTAATCGTCATCGCGAATGTAGAGATTCTTCCGAAGGCCCGTCGGGAGGCCCTCGATGAAGCAGAACTCGCAGCGATTGGCGCACCGCCGGACGTTCGGCGGCTCGAGTGCGAGGCCGAGTGATTCGCCGTCCGGGCGCTCGATTTCATAGATCACCGGCTCGCCGTCAGGCTGGCGCGCTTCGACCACGAGCTCGTCCTCTGCGGACAGAAACTCCCAATCGAGGAAGTCCTGAATTGCGCGACCGTTGACAGAAATCAGCTCCGTTCCCGGAGCGATTCCAATCTCTTCAGCAATGCTTTCCGGGTAGACGCGCGCGACTCTTACCATAGCTAAAGTAATTTATAGCTATGAGAGCCGAAAACAAACCGTTGTCGTGGTTTACGCCTATACGCTGGCGTTGGCTGCGAGGGTCTCAAGCAGCTTGCGGGCTTGTGCGGTGTTGAATCCGGGGACCTTTGCAATTGCCTCCTCGCCGGCATCGCGAACTCCCTGAACGCTGCCGAATTCCTGGATCAAACGACGTCTTTTGACTGGCCCGATTCCCGGTACTTTCAGCAGCTCGGAGGTAACTGTCCTCATCGTCCGGCGCTTTCGGTTGTACGTGATCGCGAACCGGTGAGCCTCATCGCGAAGCTGCTGAAGCATGCGAAGTGCTGTTGACCTGCGGGACATTCGAACCGGCTCGGATCTGCCCCAGACGAAAACCTCTTCTTCACGCTTTGCGAGGCTGATCAGCGGCCGGTCGCCAAGGTCCAGAGCACCCAGAGCTTCGTGAGCGGCCGACAGCTGTCCTTTGCCGCCGTCGATCACGACGAGGTCCGGAAGCGGCTTTTCGTCAGCAATTCGTCGCTGAAAATACCGAGTGACAACCTCGCGCATCGATGCGAAGTCGTCGGTGCCTTCGACCGTCTTCACGCGAAATTTTCGATACTCCCCACGCTTTGGCCGGCCATTCTCGAACCATACACAGGACCCGACCGTGTCGGTTCCCTGCGCCGTCGATATGTCAAAGCACACCATCGTGCGAGGCAACTTTTGAAGACCGAGCTCGCGCGCAAGCTCGTACACCGGGTCGCCGGCTCGGATTCCACCCTCGACGCCGGAAAGGCGCAGTTCCTCGAGCAAATGACGGGCGTTCTGCTGTGCGAGGTCGATCAGCTCGCGCCTCGGACCGCGCTGAGGCACCTGAATCCTCGTATGCTCCATCGATTGCTCCAGTAACTCGCGATCTTCGAAATCGAACGGAATGAGAAGATCTCGCGCCTTCTCACTGATGGCGACATAGCTGCCAGCCAGATACGCCGAAAGGATCGCCGCATCTTCCTCGCCCTCGATGTTCTCGAGGAAGCGATGCTCTCGGGACAGCAGCTTCCCTCCCCTGACTCGCAGGAGAACGACGCAGGCGTCATCGGCGTCGCGCGCGTAGCCGATGATGTCCCGGTCTCCGCCTTCGACCTCGAGGACAACGGTCGGCTCTTCCATTCGTCCGACGTGATTGAGGGCATCTCTCAATTCGGCAGCCCGCTCGAAATCGAGCGACTCTGCCGCGAGCTCCATCCGATCGCGAATACGTCGCGCGACTTCCTGCGGCTTTCCATCGAGGAAAAGAATCACCTCGTCGATCATTGCCCGGTAATCCTGCTGGCTCTGGGCAAGGATGCAGGGCGCCTTGCATCGCTTGATGAAGTAATCGAGGCATGGCCGCTCGGGCATTTCTCTCGGCATGTCGTAGTTGCACGAGCGAACGGTGAAGATCCGCTTCACGACGTTCAAAGCTCGCCGCATCGCGCCTACGTCGGTGTAAGGCCCGAAATACCGTGCACCATCATTCTGGAGCTGGCGGGTGACGTAAACGCGCGGGAACGCCTCCTGAACCGTGACCTTGATGTACGGGTAGGATTTGTCGTCGCGAAGCGCGATGTTGAACCGCGGGCGGTACTCCTTGATGAGATTCGCTTCGAGAATCAGCGCGTGCGCTTCGGAAGGCACGACAATCGTCTCGAGATCAGCGATCTGATTAACGAGGTGTCGTGTCTTCGGGCTTTCGAAGTGGTCCTGCGCGTAATAGCTGCGGACGCGCGACCTCAGCCGCTTTGCCTTTCCGACGTAAAGAATTCTGCCGTCGGCGCCCTTCCAGAGGTAAACTCCTGGCCCATCGGGCAGGTGCGGCAGTTTGGCGGACACGCTGTCCGGAATGCTGCTCATATCTCTAATTATACCAGCAGTGGCGATGCTGGTTCGACCGGCGAGTGTCTATCTCACCCTTCGCAGGATTCGCCCGGTCATGGCTTCCGCCTCTTTGATGCGAAGAGCGGTCGCAACGGCGAGATACGAAATGCCGAAAGCCGCAATGATGAAAACCGAAGGAACGAGCGTGTGTCGCCCGCCAAGGCCAAGCTTCACGCCCCACGCGATGGCCGCGCCAATCACAGCAGAAACCCATAGCTTGAACGTGTACGACCCGGCTACGTGCGTCGCTCCGATGCGTTGAGCCATCGCTCGGCGGAGGAGATAAAACTCGACCCAACCCGCGATTCCCGCGGTGGCCGTCAATCCAGCAACTCCCAGTTTCGGGTCGAGTCCAAGCGCTCGCGGCAGGTAGAGTGCGGCGATGTAGCCGAGAACGCTCGTCAGGACGACGCGAACGACGGCGAACTTGAGAGGAGTTCGCGTATCACGCAGCGCGTAGAACGTGGACGAGTAGAGCCGTCCCCATGTCGATGCCAGCAGACCGACTGTCGATCCCGCCAGGATCTGCCACACCCAGAGGCTGTCGTTGTGGGTGAATCGTCCCGACTGAAACAGAATCGCCGCGAGGACGTCGCCGAGAGCAATAAAGGCAACGACCGATGGCACGATGAAGAAAGCAATTCTCTCCAGTCCGCCATCCAGTCGGCCGCGCAAATAGCTGGCGACCTCTTCCGGAGTTCCAACCGCGCTCGACATCACAGGAAGCTCGGCGGCTGAAACCGCCATCCCGAACAGACTTACGGGCAGCGTATAAAGTGTTTGCGAGTTCGCGAGCGCAGCGACTGATCCAGCCGGCAGCCAGCTCGCGATGAACGCATCGATGAACGCGCTGATCTGAACGACGCCGCGGCTTATGAACGCCGGAATGAAATTCCCGAACACGTTTCGCGAGCTCGGCGATTTGAAATCGAGAAGCGGCCGCACCCCCGGCACGAGCCGAAACACCATCGGCAACTGCACGCCGAACTGGAGTGCACTTCCCGCCACTGAAGCCCACGCGATGATCACCGCGAGATTTGGAAGCGGCCGTCCAGATCCAAATCCAACGAGAGCGGCGATCATCGCGATGTTCCAGATCACCGGCGCCGTGTAGCTGATGAAGAATTTCCGGTGACTGTTCAGAATACCCAGGCACCACGCCGAGAAGACGAGCAAGCCGGCGCCGGGAAAGAGTATCTGAGTAAGCTGGACCGTCAGATCGCGACGCTCGCCCGTAAAGCCCGGTGCGATCAGGCCAACGAGATAAGGCGCGAGAAGCACGCCCATGAGGACGATGATCGCCGCGACAAGCGCGAGCGCCCCGATGACCGCACCGGCAAGCTTCGTCGCGTCTTTCTTGTTCCCGCGCGCGAGAAGCCCTGCGTATTCCGGAATGAACGACGCCGAGAGAACGCCTTCGCCGAAAAGATTTTGCAGAAGGTTCGGAATACGAAACGCCGCGGTGAATGCATCCGCGGCCATCGACAATCCGAAATAGTGAGCGAAGACTTTCTGCCGGACGAGTCCGGCGATTCTGCTCAGGAATATCCCGACCCCCACGAGGAAGGCCGAGCTCCTCCCCTTGTCCATGCTCATCAGAGCTTCGCTGTGTGGGCGGTTATCTCCGACATCGCAGAGGAGATTATCTCGTCGCCGTAGCGAGCGAGGAACGGTATGAAGTTGAGTGCTCGCTCCTGTGGAGATCCTTCCGGAAAGAGCGCTCCTCGCGCGATCGCTGCCTCACGCAGAGCTTCGTTTCCGTCGCGTTTGACCGCAGCGGTGTACCGTCTCTCGAGCCGATCTATGCGATGAGCCACATTACGCTTCAATCCATCGATGACGGCAGGCGGAACGATGTCGGCGTCTTTTGTCGCAGCCAGATCCACCACGGACTTCTCCACTGTCTCTCTGAACTTCTGGAGCCGCTTCATGAGCTGCGGAGAAAGCGATTCTCGCGCCAATCTCGTTTCAACAGCGTGCGGATCGCGAAAATCTTCGGCTGTGAGTTCGTACCGCTCGAGAATTCTCTCGATCCTTGGCTCCATCACCATTCCAGACCAGCGCGGAACTACCACCGGCTTCACGGTCTCGAGTGCGTCGGCTACAGCGGTGACCTGCGCAAAGTAGGCGATCTCGGCCGGGCCACCGATGTACGCGACAGTCGGGATTATCGATCTCTCTACGATCGGTCGTAGAAGTACATTCGGACCGAGCTCGCCAGGCTTGGCAGAGGTCGCCTTATCGTGTGCGTCCTTGATCCTGACGCGATCGCGCTCGCCATCGGCTATCGCGAAGACGAGAGAGCGGCCCTTCACCACTTTCACCTGCGCAGAAAGCTTCTGAGTCTTCAGCTCAACCGAGCGCGCAACGAGAGCGTCTTCGATCTGCTGCGACTTGAGGAGTGCCATGCTGAGAACAGGGAAAGCCGCCGTGCGAACCGCGGGATGCGCTGCATCGATCACCGCAATCCCGAGCGGTTCAAGTACGGAACGCAAAAGCTCGACATACGCGCCGCCGATCGTGTGATTCGGCGAATATGTGTTTCGGACCAGATCGAGGATTGCGCGATTGGGTGAAGAACCCGTTGCGGCGATGAGGCTTTCTATCTGAGCGGAAATGTCCCCCAACGGGATCTCTGCCAGCGCTCTTCCGGTGTCTTCCATCGGTGGAAGTGAGATACGCGACGCGCCGCCGTTCGTGCTGACAACCGTGCTTGCCGCCTCGGCGTAATCCGAGTCGTCGGTCGCTGCCCAGAACACAGGAGCGACAGGTAGTCCCGTCTCTTTTTGCAGGCGGTCCGCCAGCGCCAGCGCCGAGAAAGCTTTCCACCACGTGTAGAGCGGTCCCCCGAACAGGCCGGGCTGCTGCCCCGCCGTTACGGCGAATCCCGATGCGGACGCGAGTTGGAGCCGTTCCGCTGCAAGACCACTCGCGTCGAAGGCAGGGGCGAGTGCAGTCAGCCAGTCCTGCCGGACCAGCGATTGTTTGACGAGTTCAGCTCGCTGTTTCCACGCTTCTGAGCTCCGGGGCACGGGTTCGAACCACGGCGACTGCGCCGCGCTGTCGATGCCGATCCTCGTCAGGCCGGAGCCTGTAATTGGCGTGCTGATTACGCGCATGGTCAGACCCGCGTCCCGAAAAGAATCACGCGGGGTGATTCCTCCGACAATGGTGTCGCATCGTAATTACCGAATGCGTGCCTGACCTCGAACCCGGCTGCCTTGAGCATGTACGTAAGATCACCCGCTTCGAACAGTCGCACACGCTCAACGTACTCCTTGTCTGTATCCCGCATGCAGATCCGCTTGATGACGTAACGTTCGTCTTCCGAGATGGTCCTCCGCTGCTCGACCACACGTTCTCCGATTATTCGCTCGTCATAGGGCACGAGCGTGTCACGCAGATGAGCGGTGTTCAGGAAATCCAGCACGAAGGTGCCGCCACGTGAAGTCACGCGCGCAACTTCCTTCACCACACGCATATGACTCGCGTCATCGGAGAAATAGCCGAAACTCGTGAACAGGTTGACGACAAGCTGGAACGCGCCGGTTCTGAACGGAAGAACGCGCATGTCGCCACGGGTGAACACTGCCTCCGTCGTTTCACGGTGCGCTATCCTCAACAAAACTTCCGAAAGATCGAGACCGCACGTCCACCATTTTTCCGCGAGCACCTTCGAATGCCGTCCGGCGCCGCATGCAAGATCGAGGGCGCAACACCCGGCCGGTATTCGCGCATGATCCATTATCAGATCGACGACGTGCTCGGCCTCGGCTGCGTCGCGATGCGGGTAGACCGCGACATATTCCTCGCCAAACCAGGATTCGAACCACTCAGACACAGTTGCCCGTCACTTGTGGTAAGGCTCACCACGAATGATCGAGCCCGCACGATAAAGCTGCTCGGCCAGAACGAGCCTCGCGAGCTCGTGAGGTAATGTCCACGGAGCGAGTGAGAGCTTCATCGCCGCGTGCTCGAGAATTTCGTCTGAGAGCCCGAAAGCTCCGCCAATGACAAACGCAGTGTCTCTGTCTTTGTCACGCTCACCCTGGAGCCAGTCAGCAAACTTTTCGGAAGTAAAGGATTTTCCCGCCGGATCACACGCGACGATACGAGCCGAGCCGACCCGCTCAGCAAGGCGCTCGCCTTCCCTGTCTCGGATGATTTTCGAAGTCCTCGACGAGGCCCGTTCTTCGCGCACTTCATGAACGTCGAGCGGCCAGTACCGCGCCGCCCGAGTTTCGTAATCATGAATCGCCGCGGCGATGGCCGCATTGCGCGGCTTGCCGACCGCTGCGACCGTCAGGCGCATCAGGCGTAGATGCCACGCAATCTGTGCACTGTCGCAACCCGGCTGATGGCCAGCATGTATGCCGCGGTACGCATGTTGACCTTGTGCTGCTTGGATAGCGTCAGAACATCCTGGAAGCTGTTGACCATGATGTCACGCAGTCTTTCGTTGACGAGCTGCTCTGTCCAGAAATAGCCGCCGCGATCCTGTACCCACTCGAAGTACGAGACCGTCACGCCGCCGGCATTAGCGAGAATGTCGGGGATGACGAACACGCCGTTTTCGTCGAGTATCGAGTCGGCCGCCGCCGTCGTCGGTCCGTTTGCCCCTTCGCAGATGATTCTGGCGCGGATCGATCCGGCGTTCTTGGTCGTAATGACGTTCTCGAGTGCAGCGGGAACGAGCACGTCCACATCGAGCGTCAACAGGTCGTTGCCGCTGATGATCTCACCCTTCGCATAGCCGTCGAGCGAGCGATGCTTCGCCACGTAGGCGACTGCATCATCGACATCGATTCCATTCTTGTCATAGATCGACGCGGAGCGATCGCCAATCGCTACGATCTTGCACCCTTCGCGATGAAGCAGCTGCGCGGCAACGGATCCCACATTGCCGAATCCCTGAACTGCGACGGTTGTTCCTTCCACCGGCATGCCCAAATGCTCCAGTGCTTCCTTCGTGACGAACATGCAGCCGCGACCAGTCGCTTCACGCCTGCCCAGGGATCCTCCCATCTCGACAGGCTTGCCGGTGACAACGGCGGTTGTCGTGTGACCGACGTGCATCGAGTAGGTGTCCATGATCCACGCCATCACGCGCTCGTTCGTATTCACGTCTGGCGCGGGAACGTCGGAGTCGGGTCCGAGAATCTGGATGATGGCCGCCGTGTAGCGGCGAGTCAGGCGCTCGAGCTCGGATGCGCTCATCTCGAGAGGATCGCAGACGACCCCGCCTTTTGAGCCGCCGAAGGGAATGTTCACTACAGCGCACTTCCATGTCATCCATGCGGCAAGTGCTTTCACCTCTTCGAGCGTGACACTCATGTCGAAGCGAATGCCGCCCTTCGCGGGTCCCCGCGACGTGTTGTAAAGGACCCGATATCCGGTGTACACCTCGACTTCACCGTTGTCCTTCATCACCGGTATCGACACGATGATCTGTTTTTCAGGATGACGGAGAACTTTGTAGAGACCCGGTTCCAGATCGAGAAGCTCAGCAGCCCGGTCGAAGCGGAGCATCATCGCTTCGAAAGGATTCTCCTCGTTGAGGAACGTGTCCTTGTCAGGCTTTACGATTGTATTCGTTGGTAAGCGAGGTTCGGTTGCCATGGGGAAAGTGACCGCAATCCGGCTTTGTTACTGGCCGGAAAAACGTTGGTTTGAATTCAATTTGCCGTCTTGAAACGGACCAGCAGTTCGTCGATCGCGGCCGAGCCGTTTTCGACGTCAAGCGACTGGGAAACATACCATAAAGCGGGTCCACTGGCACGCCACAAAAGCCTCAGTTTGACGGCGTCCTTGAGGGTGCAGACGACCATATCGGAGCCGCTGGAGTCGTCGATGATTCTGGCCACATCTTCGGATGAGAATGCGTGGTGATCGGGGAATGCCCTTGGATTGACTTCGGCGCCGAGGAGTCTGAGCTGCTTCGCAAAAGCTTCTGGATTTCCGATCGCACTAACCGCGAGAATTCTCCTTCCTGAAAGTACGGAAGCATCACGACGCTGGCCGCTATCTGTGGCCGATATCAATGTCGACGCGCGGAGTCTCACGACCGCCTGCGGAACGTGGGGAGCGACTTGCTCGATCCTGTGGCCAACTTCCGCTGCCACTTCTTCAGTCGCAGCCTTGCGAGAGATGATCGCGAGCGATGCTCTGCCGATGGATTCGATCGGCTCGCGCCACGGCCCGGCTGGAAGGAGCCTCGTTTTGCCGGTCCAGCCGTCGGCGCTCACTATTGCGATGTCGGCATCACGCGCCGCGCTCCGATGCTGGAATGCATCGTCGAGGACGGCGACGGTCGCGCCCTCCGCTGCTGCGCGGCGAATTCCTTCAGCTCGGTCCTTCGATGCGATGACAAGAAGACCCGGAGTCAGCTCGCGGTGAACGACTACCTCGTCGTCGCCGTAGCCTCGCAGCACGATCGCGGGAGTTGCCCCCCCATCTCGCAATCTCGATGCGATCCAGTTCGCGATCGGCGTCTTGCCTGTCCCGCCAACAGTGAGATTCCCAACGCTTATGACGGGAATCGGCGACCTGACCGAAGCAAGAATCCCTCGGTCGTAGAGATTGCCGCGAACGGCTACTACGCCGCGATAGAGAGTTTCGAAGGGGAGAAGCAGGGCGCGGGCAACGCTCTCTGCACCACCATCTCCTTCCCAGATTCTTTCTACGACGCGCACGCGACTTCTTGAGCGTCGCTCATCAGCTGCTCGAGCCTTGGTGCTTGCGCCGCTGCTTCGCGGGTCGTCGGTGCTTCGATTCGAGTCGGCGGGCCGTATGCGATCGTGATGCGTGCAAACGGTTTAGGAATTACAAATCCGTCCCAGCTGGAGAGAGTCCAGAATCTGTCGACGTGCGCCAGCGCTGGAATTATCGGCGCGCCGGCCCGGTTTGCGGCAACGACTGCACCTGGTGCGAACTTTCTCGCGGGTCCACGCGGGCCGTCAGGAGTTATTGCAACGTCGTCACCGTTTTTCAGAGTGCGCACGATTCCGAGGAGCGCCCGGTCTGCACCGTGTGAAGTCGACCCGCGAATCAGTCGATAGCCCATCCAGACGAGAATGCGCGCGATTATCTCGCCATCACTGTGCTCGCTGACAACGATCGCCACGCCCTGGTCACGGTGATACCACAGAAGCGGAAGCATTTGTCCGTGCCAGAGGGCGAAGAGAATCGGCGTCTTGCTCTTTCTCAGTTTCTTCACCGGTCCGTCGCCAACTGCTCGATATCGCCAGGTCTTTGACAATACACGAAGAAAATTGCCGCCGGCCAGCACCGAGAGCCTGATCTTCCACGATGTCTCCGAGCTCTGCGACGATCTCATTGCGCGAGGGCGCTCGCCATCTCTGCAACTCGGCGCGCGGCGCCTGGCGTTCCAAGCTTTGCGCGAACTTCCGCAAGACCGTCGAGAACGCGCTTTCGCTCGGGATCTGACATGTCGAGCAATCTCTCGAGCTCAACGCTGACCTTCGCCGGACTGAGGTCGTGTTGCACGAACTCGATTGCGACTTCCCTTCCCGCTACCACATTCACGAGTCCGATATGAGGGATCGTCACCATCAGCTTTGCGAGAAGATACGAGATATCGCTCGTTCGGTATGCCACGACGAGCGGAGTGTCTGCAATTGCCGCTTCGAGAGTTGTTGTTCCGCTCTTGCACAACGCCGCGTCAGCCGCGCGAAGGACCGTGAAAGATGCGGAATGAACGAGACGGTAGGGACACCGTGAGGGGTCAAGCTCAATGGTCGGTGCGACGCTGACTATCACCTCGAGATCCGGCACGGCTTTCTGCGTCTGTCTGGCCGACTCGACAAAGTCATCGATGTGGCGATCGATTTCCTGTTGCCGGCTTCCGGGAAAAAGAGCCAGCACGGGCACCGAATCCGAAAGGCCTAGCGCCGCTCTCGCCTCCTTCTTCGTCGGCATGTCAGTCGCTCTGTCGAGCAGAGGATGTCCAACGAAAGTCGCGTCGATTCCGTGTCCGCGAAGAAGGCTTTCTTCAAACGGAAGGATCACTGCAGCCTTGGTCACGATCTTCGCAAGTTTCGGTAGCCTGTTCTCGCCCCATGCCCAGACCTGGGGCGTGACGTAGTACAGAACCGGAATGCCGGCTGCTGATGCGGCCGCAGCGGCCTTCATGTTGAAGCCTGGATAGTCGATGACTATTACCAGCGCGACTTCCTTGCGCTCGAACCGACCGCGCAGCGACTGAAGAAGGAAATAGTGGCGCGGGATGTGGACGATAATCTCGACGAATCCCATGACGCCGGTTTCGTATCTGTCGAAAAGTTCGACTCCCGCCCTTTCCATGAGCGGACCACCAAAGCCGGTCAACTTCAGGTCAGGCCGGATCCGCTTCAGCTCCTCGGCGACGCCTGCTGCGTGCAGATCGCCGGACGCCTCGCCGGCGATAATGACGACCTCAGGCACGAGCCGCTGCGGCTTCTCCAGTCAATGCCGGCCGCGTTCGCTCGATCTCTGCAACGATTCTCAACGCAACTGCGAGAGCGCGTCGTCCGTCCTCACCTGTCACCACCACGGGCGACTCGCCACGAACGGCGGCAACGAAGCTGTCGAACTCGAGCCGCAAGGGCTCTCCCTCTGGAGCAGTGAGCTTTATGCGATCGACGTAGTCCGTGATGTTCACGGGTCCGACAGGCGGCCGCGTCGGATCCATCTGGTGCTTCAGGCGGAAGAATTCCCCTGTGCCAGCCGCGAGATCGAGCGACAGATAACCGCTCTGCTGAAATATCCGAATCTTTCTCACACGATCGCGCGAGATCCGGCTCGAGGTGATGTTTGCCACCGCGCCTGACGAGAACGTCACGCGAGCGTTCGCAATATCGAGCATCGGAGTCAGCACGGGCACGCCGACCGCTGATATCTCTTCCGCGGTATCACCAACGAGCGTCAGAACAAGATCGATGTCGTGGATCATCAGATCCAGAACCACCGCCACGTCCGAGCCTCTCACGCTGAACAACGCGAGCCGCTCGCTTTCGATGAACCTCGGGTGCGAGACGTACGGCAGCGCTGCTCTCACCGCCTGATTGAATCTTTCGACGTGTCCGATCTGAACCAGGCATCCGTTGCGATCTGCGATCTCCAGCAGCTCGTCGGCCTGCTCGAGCGTCGCGGTGATCGGCTTCTCGATGAACACATGCTTCCCGGCTTCGAGAGCCTCCCTGGCAACGGCGTAATGCGACGGGGTGGGCACGACTATGGTCAACGCATCCACGTCTCTCAGTAACGACTGAAGATCCCCGTATCGGTCGACGGCCAGCTCGGACGCAACATGGCTCGCACGTTCGTCGTCGCTCTCCACGAATCCAGCAAGAGAAACCGAATCCATGTCCCGGAGAATTCGCACGTGATGGAACCCAAGGCTTCCGGCTCCGATCACACCCATCTTCAGGGGCTGTGTCAGATGACGACTCCCCGCCCGCTTGCCTCCACGAACCTGATGAGCTCCTTCACCTCGGGGAACATCTCGAGCTCGGTCTCGGCGCGCTGCATGGCCTGAGACAGATTCAGATCAGACCGGAAGAACAACCGATACGCGCGCTTCAGCTCGAGCACCACGTCCTCGGGGAATCCACTTCGCTGGAGACCGATGCTGTTCAATCCGTAAAGCTTCAGGGGATTTCCAACGGCTTTGAGGAATGGAGGAATGTCCTTCGATACGCGTGACATTCCGCCGATGAAGCTGTGCCGTCCGATGCGTACGAACTGATGAACCGCCGACAGCCCCGAAAGCGTGGCTCTGTCCTCGATCGTGACATGCCCGGCGAGCTGAACGCCGTTCGCGATGATCACTCCGTTGCCGATGTGACAGTCGTGTGCGAGGTGTACGTACGACATCAACAGGCATCGAGCGCCGACCGTCGTCTTGAACGACTGCGCTGTTCCTCGATTGACGGTGCTGTATTCGCGGATGACAGTGCCATCGCCGATCTCAACGGTCGTCGCCTCACCTGCATACTTGAGATCCTGCGGTGCGCCACCGAGGACGGTTCCTATTCCGATCTTTACGCCGATTCCGAGCTTTACGTCACGCTCGAGCGATGCGCGCGAAGCAATCTCGCAATCATCGCCGACTTCGCAGCCGTCGCCGATTATCGCGAAGGGTCCGACGTAGACTCTCTCGCCGAGCGTTGCATGCGGCGAGATGATGGCTGACGAGTGAATTCCTGAGCGTTTCATCTATCGCGGACCATGGCCACCATTTCGGCTTCCGCCACTATCTCTCCATCGACCTTCGCGACGCCTTTCGTCTTGCAGACCGCTCCCCTGATCTGAATGATCTGCAATTCGAAGATCAGCTGATCGCCCGGCTTGACCGGCTTTCTGAACTTGATCTTATCGAGCGACATGAAGTAGACGACCTTCGTGTCCGGTTCTTCGAGATTCCCCATCAGCAGCATGCCGCCAACCTGCGCCATGGCTTCGACAATCAGAACGCCCGGCATGATCGGATGGCCGGGGAAATGCCCCTGGAAGAACGGCTCGTTGATCGTGACGTTCTTCAGTCCGACGATTCTCTTCCCTGCTTCGATCTCGAGAATTCTGTCCACAAGCAGAAATGGATATCTGTGCGGAAGCACTCGCATGATGTCTTCTATGTTGTACACGGTCTTTCTCCGTTGATTCCTGTTGACGGATTCCGTTCTGATTCCGTTTCCGTTCTGCAAGGTGCCCGCACGCGTCAGCTCACGCACCAGTGTAACAGTTCCCCTGTGACTCGGCTTCACTGCAACTATCCGCGCGCGAACCTTTGCACCTGCAAGAACCAGATCTCCGACGCAATCCATCGCCTTGTGACGAACGAACTCGTCGTCCCATCTCAGCGGCCCGCTGACAATTCCCGTCTCATCCAGAACGATCGCGTTGTCAACCGAAGCACCTTTGATCAAACCGCGTGAGCGGAGCCACTCAACTTCCTTCACAAAACCGAATGTCCTGGCACGCGACAACTCGGCTTCAAATATCTCGGTTGTGACGTTGAACATCTTCGACTGCTTTCCAATCTTCGGATGCGGGAACTCGATCGTGACGTCGAGCTCCAGATCATTCGCCGGAAAAGCTTCGTACACAGACTCTCCGTCGATAATCCTTACCGGCTCCGCAAGTATCAGATAATCCGGCTCGCCTTCCTGCACCGCAAGCCCGGTTTTCTTCAGAAGATCGAAGAATGGACTTGCGCTTCCGTCGAGAATCGGCGGCTCAGGGCCGTCCATTTCGATCTCGAGATCGTCGATGCCGTGCGCTGCAACGGCGGCCAGCACATGCTCGACCGTGTGAACGGTGTTATCTCCGCTCCCCAATTGGGTGCGGCGCTCGCTCGCGCTGACCTGCTTCACAGACGCAGATATCGGTTCGGCGCCGGAAATGTCGACGCGCCGAAACGTGATGCCGGAGCCCGATTTCGCGGGCGAGAATGTCAGGCGGCATGGCTGACCGAGGTGGAGGCCGATCCCCTCCAGCGTCGCCTTTCCGGCGACGGTTGAACGACTCACTCTGCTTCCTTTTCTTCCAGGAGTTTTTCGAGTCGTTTCAACATCCCGGCAATCTTGAACATCGCGCCAGTGGCCCGCAACGACTCGCGATGAGGCCTCGCCGGGTAACCCGACCACGTCTCACCAGCTGGAACATCACCGAAGACGCCGGCTTGTCCGGCGATCCGCGCGCCCTTCCCGATCGTGATGTGTCCGCCAAGCCCAGCCTGTCCGGCGATGACGCAGCCGTCTTCAATCCGTGCCGAGCCGGAAATCCCCGCCTGCGACATGATCATGCAGAGGCGTCCGATGCGGACGTTGTGCCCGATCTGCACGAGGTTATCGATCTTTGTTCCAGCTCCGACGACAGTGTCGTCGATGCTGCCGCGATCGATTGTCGTATTCGCACCGATCTCGACATCGTCGCTGATGATGCACCGGCCGACGTGCGGAATCTTCGTGTGTGCGCCGCCGCTGAGGACATAGCCGAAACCATCAGAGCCGATCCGCACACCCGAATGGATGATGACTCTGCTTCCGAGCTCACTTCGGGCATAAACGGTCACGTGTGGAAACAGGCGCGATTCGTTTCCGATCTTCACGCCTGCTCCAACGACCGAATGAGCACCGATGACCACGTCGTCGCCAATTACGGCGTCTTCACCGATTACTGCATACTCGCCGAGCGTCACGCGAGCGCCGAGCCACGCTCGAGCGCCAATTCGCGCCGTCGGTGCGATCGATGCGTTTGCGTCACTCGGCGGATAGAGCTTTGGCAGCACCTTGAGCAGCGATTCCATCGGGTTGGCCACAATCACCCGCGATGGAACAGGGCCGGCTGTATCGGCGAGATCGGGCGTGATGAGAACTACTCCCGCTCCGCTCGCCGCGAGGGCATCGGCATACCTGCGGTCAGCAAGAAAGCTCACCTGATCGCCCTGCGCGCGGTCGAGGGCAGCGACTCCCGAAACCGTGGTTCCGGGTTCCCCGCGAAGTTCTCCGCCTGTCAGGGCCGCAATGGCCTCAGCGGTGAGAGTGCAAGCACGCTCACCGCTGAGGGAATTCGTACCGGCGGAGTTGGAGATCAATGCTTCGTCGTAACTCCAGCAGGCTTCTGCGTCATCGGCGACGGCGTTGGAGTCGTCGCTGCCGGCTTCCCGCCTGCCTTGATGCGAGCAAGAACCTTCTGGGTGATGTCGAGATTCTTGTCGGCTGCAACGATCACGCTGGTCTGCGACGCAACGTCGAAGATCATCGCATAGTTGTCTTCAGCACGAACCTGCTCGATGACCTTCTGCAGATTCTCCATCAGCGGACGAATCAGCTCAGCCTGACGGTTCTGCATCTGCTGATCGAGTGCCTTTGCCCGATTCTGGTAATCGGCTTCCTTGTCATTGATCGTCTTGGCACGAGTCACACGGGTCGCACTGTCGAGCTTCGGCGACTCCTTGTCGAAGTTCGCGGCCATCGTCTGCAGCGAATCGCTCATCCGCTGGAGCTGCGCCTGATAGGCTGCCACTTCAGTCTTGAACTGGTTTTCAGCCTCGGCGCGGCCAGGTGCCTCGGCTAGGATCGCCGCGGAATTAATGAAGCCGAACTTCGGTACTGCCTGGGCCGATGCCGAGCCAGCCGTTGCTCCACCTACAATGAGTGCGAGCGACGCCGCACGAATCAATCCACGCATGAATACTCCAATGTTAGAAGAACTGTCCAAGTTTGAAATGCAGCTTCCAGCCTGGCGCCGGCCGACCGGCCGTGTCCAGACGATCCAATCCATACCCGAGGTCGATGCCAATCGGTCCAAGAGGACTGACAATCGCGGCACCGAAGCCAAAGGAACGGAATAGACGAGTGGGATCGAACTCTCTCGGTTTGTCCCACACATTACCACCCTCGAAGAAGGTGTCCATATACAACGACTGATTTACACGCAGACCGAGCTCTCCGGTCCCCGTGAAGAATGCATTTCCGAAAGACGAGCGTGCAACTCCGCTGCTGCTGCCATCGGCCAAAGCGTTGAAACCGAACGGCGTGATCGAGAACTCCTCATAACCACGCAGCTGCTCGCCGTATTGAGTACCGCCAAGCGCAAAAGACTGGCTGTAGAAGAACGGTCCCGGGTCTCCGAAGAGAGCGCCGGCTCTCGCCGTCAGGCCGAGCACGAATGTCATTGGCGCGGAACCTAGCGACGCTACCCCGACGCCGCCGATCGGAGCATAAGCCTTGAGCTCCGTCGTGTACTTCTGGAACTTCGCTGTTCCGCCAAGCGGTCCGCCGTTGAACTCAGCGACGAACGTCTGGGATCCGCCCTCTGCGGCGAACGGCAGCCCGAGACGGGTATCGTGGGAAGCAGTAAATCCAAGCGTCGAACGGAAGCAGTTGTCGCACTGATTGGCAACTGTTCCGAGAAGTCCGGTTCCACCATACTTCACTTTCTCGCCGCCGTACGAAAGAAGAAGGCGGCTGTAGAGCGAATTCGGCACCGGGAATCCGACCTGAATCTGTGCACCTGTACGAACCGACTGGCCAAGATCGGCGATCGTGTAGCGTGACGCAGTGTGATACGCCGTCACCGCACCAGAGATACGCGTCTGGTTGATGTTGGGATCGGTGTACGTCATGTTGAAATCGTTGATGTACTGGCCGAACTGATACTGCAGCTGCGCGCGCTTGCAGCGACCAAGCAGGTTGGGCTGATCGAGGCCGATGAATCCGCCAATGCCCGTTCCCTGGCCGGTGGACGCACCGAAGTTCACGTTGCCTGTGCGCTTCTCCTTCACGTGGAAGATGATGTCCACGTCTCCCTGGTCGCCAACTGGACGCGTGTCCGGCGCAGGCATCGGCGATTCGAAGAAGTTCAGGTTGGAGATGTTCTGGTAGCTGCGCAGCAGGTAGTTGCGATTGAAGACCTGGCCCGGAGCGAGCACGATCTGCTCTCGAATGCACGACTCATAGGTGAAGTCATTGCCCTCGATGTCGATTCGATTCACGATCGCCGGGGTCGATTCATCGATCTCCCACCGCAGGTTCACAACGCGCACTGAATCCGTACCTGGCTGTCTCTCGACCACAGGGCGAATCCGCGCGTAGATGTAACCTTCGTCGTTGTAGGCATCGCGAAGTTTTTCCTCGCCCGAATCCCACCTGGTCTGATCGAAAGTGTTCGGCGGGTTCTTGTAGGCCCGCTTCACTACTCCCACCGCGCGCTGAGTCAGCGTCGTGGTCTGGTCGGCGAACGGATAGTACTGCTGGATGTCGGCGGTGGAGAACCGCTTGTTACCAAGAACCTCGAATGATCCGATTTTGTATCTTGGACCTTCATTGACTGTCAGCTCGATGACTGCTTTGCCTGCATCACGATCGATGATGAGAGAGTCATTCAGAATTCGGAAATCGATGTAACCACGGCTTGCGTACATCTGCGGAATGTTTTGCTGCAAATCGGTGGCGTACTTCGAATCGTCGAACTCTCCCTTCCTGAACCAGTAGAATCCTTCAGGCTTCGACTCCATCGCGCCGGCGATGTCTTCGGCGGAGACGTTCTTGTTTCCGTTGACCTTCAGGCCGGAGATAGCGAGTCGTCTGCCTTCCTCGACGTTGAACGCAATCTTGACCTTGTCGCCGTCCTTGACGGTGTCAACGTGAACCCGGGCCAGGTAGTAACCTTTCGCGTTGTAGAGCGAGTCGGCACGCTCGACCGCGAGCGCGAGCGCCGCGGGATCGAGTGGCTTTCCGATGGCAAGAGTGAGCCGGTCCTTCACGTCCTTGGCAGACACTCGCTCGGGGCCAGTCACCGTCACGCCCGAAAGCAGCGGCCTTTCGCGAACTGTGATGCGAAGAGACGTCTTCGGAGTAACCGGCGGCACGGAGCAGGAGATCTGGACATCCTCGAACTGTCCGGTCGAGAACAGCGCTTTGATGGCGCGCTGCACGTCGCGGAAGTTCAAAGTCGTATGCGGCGGAAGGCCCGCGCTGGCGCGGACGGTAGCGTCCGAAACGCGCGAATTGCCAAAGACCATTACGGTGTCAGGCGTCGTACAGGCACCTGGACCGTTCGTGTCCTGTGCAATGGCGGAAGACCCGGCTGCCATAATGGCCAGCAGGGAAACAACATACTTTTGCATCGCTGAAATATACACGAATCGTGGTAGGAGGGTCCTTCTACGGTGGGCTGGTTAATTAGACAACGGGACCGCGAAAGACGTTGCCATTGCAACGCTTCCGCGGCCCCGCGGATGTTGAGGGAGGTCTGCTAGGCCTTCGTCGTGCTCGTCAGAACCCGGAAGTCCAGCTTGTCGTTTTCCGGACTGACATCGACCTCGATCTCGTCGCCCTTTGCGAACTCGCCGAGAAGAATCTTCTCGGAAAGCGGATCCTCGATGTACTTCTGGATCGCTCTCTTCAGCGGCCTCGCTCCGAACTTCTCATCGTACCCATGCTTGACGAGGAACAGCTTGCCCTCTTCGGTGAGCTTGAGCGTGAGCTCTTCGTCGCTAAGACGATTCTGGACTTCCTTGAGCAGAATCCCGACGATCTGACCGATATGTTCTTCCGAGAGCGGGTGGAAGACGATCACGTCGTCGAGCCGGTTCAGGAACTCCGGGTTGAACACATGCGTCATCTCTTCCTTCACCTTCTCGGCGATTCGCTCGAAAGCGTTTTTCCCGTCCGGTGTTGCAAAGCCCATCGTTCTTCCCTTCGTGATGTCACGCGCTCCGACGTTCGACGTCATGATCACGACGGTGTTCTTGAAGTCGATCACACGACCGTAGTTGTCGGTGAGGTGACCCTCATCGAGAACCTGGAGCAGAATGTTGAAGACATCGGGATGCGCCTTCTCGATTTCATCGAGAAGCACGACACTGTATGGCTTGCGACGGACAGCCTTCGTCAGCGTTCCCGAATCCTCGTACCCAACGTATCCCGGAGGCGCGCCAATCAGCCGCGACACGGAGAACTTCTCCATGTATTCGCTCATGTCGACGCGAATCAGCGCTGATGGGTCTGCGAACAGGAACTTCGCCAGAGAACGAGCAAGCTCCGTCTTTCCGACGCCAGTTGGTCCGGAGAAGATGAACGATCCGATCGGACGGTTTGGATCCTTCAGACCAGCGCGGCTCCGGCGGATCGAGCGCGAAAGCGCCTTGATCGCTTCTTCCTGCGCGACGACGGACGCGTGGAGTTCATCCTCCATTCGGAGAAGCCGAGCGGTTTCGGCTTCCTGAAGACGCATCACTGGAATGCCAGTCCAGCGACTGACGATGAACGCTACTTCTTCCTCGCCGAGCACCGGGCGGTGGGATTGGCGATGCTTCT
This sequence comes from Gemmatimonadaceae bacterium, assembly GCA_017881685.1. Classification (GTDB taxonomy): domain Bacteria; phylum Gemmatimonadota; class Gemmatimonadetes; order Gemmatimonadales; family Gemmatimonadaceae; genus UBA4720. Next base: position 14,507 of record JADGQR010000292.1, on the reverse strand, counting down.
CCCAATCCTCCTGCTTCCGGCGAATGTCGCCCTGGAGCTCGCGCTCCCTGTCACGCAGAGACGCTGCACGCTCGAAATTCTGATCCCGGACGGCTGCTTCCTTCTCTGTGTTCACACCTTCGAGCTGCGCCTTGAGGCTCGTGACTTCCGGCGGAGGGGCCTGGGTCGCGAGACGCGCGCGAGCGCCCGCTTCATCGATTACGTCGATGGCCTTGTCGGGCAGGAAGCGGTCGGTGATGTAACGCTCCGACATTTTCGCTGCAGCCACGAGCGTCGTGTCCGGAATCGTGACCTTGTGATGATCTTCGTACTTTACGCGCAGACCCTTGAGAATCTCGACTGTTTCATCGACCGAAGGCGGCTCGACGATGACGGTCTGGAAGCGCCGCTCGAGTGCGCCATCCTTCTCGATATACTTGCGATACTCGTTCAGCGTCGATGCACCAACGCACTGCAGCTCGCCGCGGGCGAGAGCAGGCTTGAGCATGTTGCTCGCGTCGATTGCGCCTTCGGCTGCACCTGCACCAACGAGAGTGTGCAGCTCGTCGATGAACAGAATGATGTTCTTGTTCTGGGCGATTTCGTTCATCACTGCCTTGAGTCGCTCTTCGAACTGGCCGCGGTATTTCGTTCCAGCAATCACAGCGGCCATGTCGAGCGACAACACGCGGTGCTCGCGAAGACTGTCGGGGCACTCGCCGTTGGCGATGAGCTGCGCCAGACCTTCCACGATCGCCGTCTTGCCCACACCCGGCTCGCCGATCAGAACCGGGTTGTTCTTCTTGCGGCGCGTGAGGATCTCCATCACGCGCTCGATTTCCTTCGCACGACCGATCGTGGGATCGAGCTGGCCTTCGCCAGCGAGCTGAGTCAGATCGCGGCAGAAGTGATCGAGAGCTGGAGTCTTTGACTTCTTCTCGCTCTTGCCGGTCGAGCCCGGTACTGCCGAGGGCGTTCCAGAAGGCGCATTCGAAGTTCCACCCTGCGGCATGTCGGTGCCAAGCAGGCGAAGCGTTTCGGCACGTGCAGCGTCGAGATTGATTCCAGCGTCAGTGAGAACCTGCGCAGCAATGCCCTTCTCTTCGCGAAGCAGTCCAAGAAGCAGATGCTCCGTGCCGACGTAATTGTGCGTGAGGTCGCGGGCTTCAGCCATCGCAAGCTCGAGAACCTTCTTGGCACGTGACGTATACGGCAGGTCAGGACCGGTAGCAGCGGCAGCTTTGCCCTTCTTTACCGTGTCTTCGATCTTCTGCTGGATCTCGTCGAGGTCGACGCTGAGGTTCTGAAGGACCGCAGCAGCGACCCCCTCACCCTCGCGAATGAGTCCGAGCAGGATGTGCTCGGTACCAACGTATTCATGACGAAGCCTCTCGGCTTCCTCTCTCGCCATCGCGAGAACTTTACGAACACGTTCGGTGAAATTGTAGCCGTTCATCGTGTAGACCCCGTATCATCAGCGAGAATTCGACGCACGTACTTCGCGCGCGCAAGATTCGCTTCGCTCGTTGTCAGCTCGCGACCCTCGGCATGCGCCAAGTGGGCCGACTGACTGAATATCAGGAGCTTGTTGAGGGTATATACACTTAGATCGGTGATCAGTTTCAGACCGACAGCCAGCCTTACACTGCTCAGGTAGCTCATCACCTCGTCGAACGTGAGGCTTCGCGCATATCGCAGCGTTCCGTACGCGCGCCAGAGCTTGTCTTCGATAATATAACCCGCGTCTCTAAGCAATACTTTTCTTGCTTCTTCTTCACGTTCGATGACGTGGGTTACCACTCGTGTCAGGTATTCCAGAAGCTCCGGCTCGGTTCGGCCAAGCGTTGTCTGATTCGAGATCTGGAAGAAATTACCGACCACTTCACTGCCTTCGCCGTAAAGTCCGCGATAGGTCAGACCGACTTGCTGGAGGCCGGACAGAACTTTGCCGATCTCCTTGGTCAGAACGAGTCCCGGAAGATGGATCAGAACGGACGCGCGAAGTCCTGTGCCAGCATTTGTCGGACACGCGGTGAGATAGCCGAACTCCCGATGGAACGCGTAAGGCACGAGCTCGCCCAGCTCCGACTCGAGCGCTTCAACTGAATTGAACGCCTCCGCGATTCGAAGACCCGACTCGAGCGACTGGAGACGAAGATGGTCCTCTTCGTTGATCATGATGCTCGTGCCTCGCGCCACGTAGACGGCGGAGCCACTGCGCACAGGTCGCTGAGGATCCAGGCCGGCCAGCTCGCGGCTGACGAGGTGACGCTCGTGCAGAAGCAGGCGATCGTCTGAGGCCATCTCGTCCACGCGAAGCATCAGGCCATGACGAAATCCGCCCATCGTGTTCATCGCCTGCTGAACCTGAGACAGAATGCGAAGCCGCTCTCCATCCCTCGCACGGCCGGCGAATGCGTAGCCCTCGAGATTCCGCGCAAGCCGAATTCGCGTGGAGATCACGATGTCAGGATTCGATCCCGACGCGTCAAGCCAGCCGACGCCGCCGTCAGGAAGAAGGGATAGATCCAGCATCAATCCATTCCTCTCAGCTTGTCACGAATGTCAGCGGCGAGCTCGAACTGCTCGGACTCGATGGCGCGGCGCAAACGATCGCGAAGCTCGTTGGCTGTCCCGGCATCCGGGAGATCCGTGCTCGCGGGTGGCTCGTAGCGCCGGCCGACATGCCTGGAGTTGCCGTGAACTCTGCGAAGCAGATCGCGCATGCTGTTCTCGAACGCGTCGTAGCAGTGGGCGCAACCAAGGCGACCAGTCGATCTGAAGTCGCGGAACGTCGATGAGCAGAAGGTGCACCGGGCGGCGTCGCCCTGCGTCGCCTGCATGGCCTGATGGACGCTCTGAAGGAAATCAGTGATCTGTGGCTTTGGCGCAGACACGGTCGTTTCCACGCCGCGCTCGGCAGCGCAGCGCTCGCAGAGGTGCAGGAGGCGCACACCGGCGCCCTCCACCTCGGTAAGCTGAATCACCGCATCCGCTTCCTTGCACACATCGCAGATCATCCGACTCCCCCGCCCCGATATCGAAGACGCCACATTCGTCGCGTCGCAACACTCACTCTATCTACGGTAACACTTAGACGATGGTGTCGCCTACTACAGTTTCACTGAGCGTGCCACCTTCGAGCAGCAATACCCGGCTGGCCCTGTTGGCCAGCAGTCTGTTATGAGTGACGACAACCATGCCGATCTCCAGATCGTTGACCACTTCGGTCAGGAGCTCGTGCAGCATTTCACCGTTTGCCAGGTCGAGGTTGCCCGACGGCTCGTCGGCAAGCACGACCTTCGGATCCATGGCAAGAGCCCTGGCCACGGCGGTTCGCTGCTGCTCTCCGCCAGAAAGCTCGGACGGACGATGATGCATTCTTGCACTCAGTCCGACCCGTGCGAGAAGCTCCTGACCACGGCTCCGCGCTTCTGCCTCTGATTTTCCCGAGATCCGAATCGGCATCATCACGTTCTCCAGCGCCGAGAACTCGCGAAGAAGGTGATGAAACTGAAACACGAATCCAACCGATCGGTTCCTCAGTAAAGCAAGCTGTTCCTCGTCGAGACCGTTGATTGGATCTCCGCCGATCACGACATAGCCACGCGTTGGCTTGTCGAGCGCGCCGAGGACGTGAAGCAGAGTTGATTTCCCTGCACCGCTGGCGCCGACGATAGCGACCATCTCCCGGCGATTGACGGCGAGATCGACACCGCTGAGCACGTTGATGGTCCCGCCATCTCCGCCCGTGTAGGTCTTGTGAACTCCGTGCGCTTCGAGGACTGCCATGCTATTCGTGCCTGATCGCGTCGATCGGATAAAGCCGCGACGCCTGAATTGCCGGATAAAGCGTGGCAAGCGCCGCCGTGAGAATGCTGGCGAACACTATCCACGCGACATCCCCCGGTTGCGTCGCTACCGGCAGATGGTCGATGAAATAGATCGTGGGATCGAGCGGGATGAACTTGTATTTCTCGAGCGCAAATGCACCACCGAAGCCGACGACCAGGCCGAGCAGAGTCCCGACGAGCCCGATGACAATGCCCTGCACGAGGAAGATTCTTCGAATCGACCGCGCCGGCATCCCCATCGCTTTCAGAATTCCGATCTCTCGCGTCTTGTCGGCAACGACCATCGTAAGAGTGCTGACGATGTTGAACGCGGCCACCATCACGATGAGCAGCAGGATCACTCCCATGCCAAGCTTCTCGAGCTTGAGCGCCTGGAAGAGCGAGCGATTCTGTTCCTGCCAGTCGACGGTGCGATATGGCCAGCCGAGAGTAGCGGTGATGCGTTGAGCAACCTTGTCAGCCTGCCAGCGATCAACCGTCTTGACCTCGATTCCGGTTACGCCGTCGCCGAGTGCGGCGAATTCCTGGGCGCGGTCGAGCGCGATGTAGACGTAGGAGTTGTCGTACTCGTACATGCCCGTCTCGACGACTCCAGTTACCTCGAATTGAAAGACCTTCGGAACGAAGCCGCCGGTGACGGCATTCATCTTCACGCCGGAGATCGAAACGAGATTGATCTTGTCTCCGGGCCAGGCGTTGTACCTCGACGCTACGAGCTTACCGAGGACCACGCCGCGATGTTGCCCATCGCTACTGGCAAACCGAAAATCGCCGGAGATGGCGTGCTGCCGTATGGTGGTAACGTCGGGCACTCCGCGACCCTGAGGCAGAATGCCGACGATGTACGTCGCTCCCGCATAGTCGTGCCCGGCGTTCATCCCGCCCTCGACGAGAACGAACGGTGCGGCACTCACCACTCCCGGAATCCGCTTGACCTTCGCCAGAACGGTCGGCCAATCGGTGATCTTCAGATCCTCGCCGTAACTCAGAACTCTGATGTCCGGGCTGCCAACGAGAATCTTCTCACGAAGATCGCGCTGAAGTCCGTTCATCACACCGATGATGAGAATGAGCGCACTGACGCCGACGAGCACGCCGCCGATCGCGATGACGCTGATCAGCGACAGCAGCCGTGAGCCGCGGCGGCTGCGCAGGTATCTCCATGCGATCGAGATCTCGAGCTTCGTCATTCGGGGCGCATCGTCGGAAATAGTATCACATCGCGAATATTCACCGTGTCAGTCAAATACATCAGCAGCCGATCGAGGCCGATACCCACGCCGCCCATGGGAGGCATGCCGTATTCCATCGCGCGCAGATAGTCCTCGTCGACTCCTGACGCCTCCAGATCGCCCGCCGCCTTGAGCGTCGCCTGACTCTCGAGACGCGCGCGCTGATCGATCGGATCGTTCAGCTCGCTGAATGCGTTCGCCATTTCCTTCCCGTTTGCGAACAGCTCGAATCTTTCCGTGAGCGCCGGATTGCCGCGCTTCGGCTTCGCCAGTGGCGACAGCTCGACAGGATAATCGACGACGAACGTAGGCTCCTTGATCGTCGACTCGACGAGCGCCTGAAAGATTTCGTCGATCAGCTTCGGACGGCTCAGATCTTCCGGATGCTGAACGCCGACTCGTCGCGACAGGTCGCGAAGCTCACTCTCTCCCTGCGCCATCACATCGAGTCCCGCTGCGCTGTTCAGCGACGGTACCCATTCGATTCGCTTGAACGGCGGCTCGAGCAATGGAATCTTTTCACCAATCACTGGCACCGCGCGCAACGCATCCGCGACGCTCACGAGAAGCTTCTCAACCCGACCCATCATCACTTCGTAATCGGCGTAAGCCTCGTAGAACTCGAGCATCGTGAATTCCGGATTGTGTGTCCGGTCGATTCCCTCATTCCTGAAGTCGTGCCCGATTTCGTAGACTCTCTCGAATCCTCCGACGACCAGTCGCTTGAGGTACAGCTCGTCGGCGATGCGAAGGAAGAGGGGCATGTCGAGCGCGTTGTGGTGCGTCTCGAAAGGCCGTGCTGCGGCGCCGCCGTAGAGCGGCTGAAGCACAGGCGTCTCAACTTCCAGATAATCGAGTCCGTCGAGAAACGAACGGATCGACGTGATCATCTTAGACCGTGCCTGGAAGATCGATCGCACTTCCGGATGCACGGCAAGATCCGCATAGCGCTGACGATAGCGCTGCTCCGGATCGGCAAAGCCGGAGTGGCGAATGGTTTCGCCGTCGACGATCTCTTCCTTTCCGAATGGCAGCGGCCTCAGCGATTTAGCGAGAAGATCGAAGCTCTGTGCCCTTACTGTCGTCTCGCCCGTGCGTGTGCGAAACAACGGACCCGAAACGCCGATGATGTCGCCGAGATCGAAGTGACTCAGCACGTTGAACTTCTCTTCTCCGAGCTGGTCCTTTCTGAAATAGAGCTGGATGCGGCCGGTCGAATCGGCGAGGTGAGCGAAAACAGTCTTGCCGTGCGCGCGCCACGCAACGATGCGTCCGGCGACTGCGACGTGTGGCCCTTCGCCTTCTCCATGCACTTCGGATGGCGGGAGCAGAGTGACCGCTTCGGCAGCGGTGTGCTCGCGCGCGTACGAATAAGCGAACGGATTCACACCCGCCGTCTTCAGTGCCTCGAGTTTTTCCCTTCGTGCCTTCAGCACGAAGTTCAGATCATCGGTCAAGAAGCATCTCCATTGCTTGCCTGCTTCAGGTACGCCCGAATGAAAGGATCGATTCCGCCGTCCATCACCTTTTGTACGTCGGGAATCTTCAAGTCGGTTCGATGGTCGTTGACCATCGTGTAAGGTTGAAACACGTAACTGCGAATCTGACTGCCGAAGCTCACGTCCTGCTTGTTTGCATCCAGCTTCGCCTTCTCCTCTTCACGGCGCTGGATCTCCGCCTGGTAAAGCTTGTTCTTGAGCATTTGCATCGCCGTCGCCTTGTTCTTGAACTGCGACCGCTGCGCCTGCGAGGCAACGACCGTGTTCGTCGGGATATGCGTGATGCGGACAGCCGAGCTCGTCTTGTTGACGTGCTGGCCACCAGCGCCGGACGCGCGGTAGACGTCAATACGCAAATCCTCTTCCCGGATCTCGATGTTGATCTCTTCGTTCACAACCGGATAGACGAACACCGACGCAAAGCTCGTGTGACGCCTGGCCGCCGAATCGAACGGCGAAATTCTCACCAGCCGATGAACTCCGGCCTCAGGCCGCAGAAATCCGTAAGCGTACTGCCCGCGAATTTCGAGAACAGCGCCTTTGATTCCTGCCTCTTCGCCCTGACTCTCGTCGAGCAGCTCGATCTCGAATCCCTTGCGCTCGGCCCACCGGGTGTACATCCGCATGATCATCTCGGCCCAGTCCTGCGCTTCGGTTCCGCCGGCGCCAGCGCTTATCTCGAGCTGCGCATCGCGGAAATCGTCCTCACCGCGCAACAGTGTCTTGAGCTCGAAAGAGTCGAGATCCGTCTGGACAGTTTCGATTTCCTTGTCGAGCTCTTTTTCGAGCTCGGTGTCCGGCGAGTCGCGAAGCAGCTCATCCAGCTCCTGCGCGCTTTTCAGACTTGCGGTCAAACGGTCAAACGGCTCGATCCATCCGCGAAGAGCCTTCACTTCCTGCACCGCCGATTGCGCCGTCTCCTGGTTGTTCCAGAAGTCGGGCTCGGACATGCGCGCTTCGAACGCAGTCAGCGCTGCGCGCTTTGCCTCGATGTCAAAGATACCTCCGCACTTCGGCCAGCCGCGCCGATGCGCCAGCCAGCGCGCGCCCCCGTTCCCCGCTCGTCTCCGCCATTCAATTCCGCTCGCTTAGAAGATTTTCTTGCCGGCACCGAGAACCTCGTTCAACGACTCCTGGAAATGCGTCGTCGTGCGGGCATAGTCAGCTCCGACCTGGGCGACATACTCGTCGTAGCTCTTCTTGATCTCGTCCCTGAAGAGCTCCTTGAGGTTCCCTTTTTCCAGGCCTTCGGAGTGCTTAGCAGGATAATACGCAACCATGTCCGATACGAGTGCGCGAGCGAGCCTCTTCGCGCGAAGTCCAGGGTCGCGGGCCAGGAATGGATTGATCGGGCGGCGTTCCCCGGGAGCTGGCGGAGCTGACGTAGCCGCCGCTGACGGCGCGGCCGCAGACGGAGTTGGAGACGGCGGCGTAACTGAAGGCACCGAAACCGGAGCAACTGGTGCCAAGGCCGGAGTCGGAGACGGCGGAGTCACCGCCTGCCAAGGAGTTCGCGGTGTCGGCTGCAGCGGCGGAAGCGAGGCGCCGAGCGCAGGTGTCGCGTAGGCGGGGGTCGGCGTTCTCGGCACGGCTGGTGGAGTCGGAATCCTGGATTGTGGCTGCGGAGTCGGAACCCGCGGCTGTGGCGGCGGGGTCGGAATCCGTGGAGCAGGCGCTGCCGCTGGCGTGGGTCTCCGAGCCGGCTGAAGCGATCCTGGAGATCCAGGTGGAATGAACGGGGCCGGCGGCTGAGGACGGGCAGCGAACGCTTCGCCAATTGGATCAGACGGGGTCACTCTTCGCGGCACATCGGAACCAACTCCGATGGGAATCACCCCATTGCAGGTCGAGCAGCGAGCTCGTACCCCAGCCTGAGGAACCTTGGCGGGATCGACGCGATAAACGGTCGAGCACTCGGGACAGCTGACGTTCATTCCTGTTCTCCAGCCTCGTTGAGTCCGGGGTATGGTACCTCGAACACAGGAGGCCTGTCATCGGTTCGGCGATCGATCGAATAGACCGAGCCTTCAAGCGTCTTTGCGTACGTCTTCATTTCCGTCGCCAGACGACTCACCTGACGCGGCTCTGTAAAGGTACGCTGTGCATTGGTAACTACACCAATGGAAAGTGTCATCAATGGAACCCTGTCGAGTACCCCGCGACGATCCTTTCCGAAAAAGTAGCCTGCGCGGCGATCGATCTCCGAGTACTGATACGGCACGAGAAGGTCGAACGTGGAAGTTATCTCTTCGCAGGTATCTGCGATCATATCGTAAGGAATGATAAAAATGAAATCGTCCCCGCCGATGTGACCCACGAAGGCCCGCTCTCCGCAAAGCCCTTTCACCACGTCATGCAGCAGCATCGCGAGAATCCGGATGACGCGATCGCCTTCATTATAACTGTAGCGGTCGTTGTATTCCTTGAAGTGATCGAGATCCGCGTAGCAAACCGCGAACATGTCCGGCAGCTTAAGCCGACGCATTATCTCCGCTTCGATCGCTCCTGCTCCAGGAAGCCGCGTCGATGGATGCACGCCCAGGTCGCGGTGCGATCGCGACAGCACTGCCTCGAGCCGCCGTATCATCTCGCTGTCGTCGAGACCCGGAATTATCGCCTCGTCGGCGCCCGCGTCGAACGAAGACTTCACATTTGCGACGCCTTCGCCGCACAGCATGAACGCCGGCACAACTCCCGTGTAGGAGTCGGTCTTGAGTCTCCTGCACGCCGCCAGCGACTCTCCGGCTCCGCGATCGTCAAACACGACGAGCCGGGGACGCGACCTGAGAGCGATCGCCATCAGCTCATCGGCGACCGAGACGCGGATCACCGGTGATGACTGCCTGCCAAGCCACTCCTGCAGGCTTCCCGGTATTGGCGAGCCCTCGGGTGAGAAAACGATTGTCGCCGGCGGTGAGACTTTTCGACTCATCGGATTGGCGCTGCCTGGTTAAAGGATCTTCTACCGGTCAGTAAAAGAAAAATGCTATGCCCATCACTGCATAGGCGATGAGCAGGAATGCCCCTTCGAGCCAGTTCGACTCGGAATCCTGCATGACAGAGGACGCAATGCCTACCGCCACCGCAACGCTCGCAACTTCCATCAGCGTAAACGAAAGATCCATCGGCTTCCCGAGTATAACCCCAAGCAGAACCAGGATCGGCGCAACGAGCAGGGAGACCTGAATCGCGGAACCGACGGAAATCGAAACTGCCAGATCCATTCGGTTCTTCAACGCCATCATCACGGCCGAGCTGTGCTCCGCTGCGTTTCCGATGATCGGAATCAGGATAAGTCCAACAAATATCTGAGACAGACCGAGCGCCTTCACTGCTTCCTCCGTAGAGCCGACGAGGAATTCCGAAAGCACGCCGATCGTAGCAGCGGCAACCGCGAGTGTGACGATTGCCTTCTTCAGTGACCACGTCGGTGGCGATTCGTGACTCGATACGTCGCCGCCTTCACAGAAGATAGCCTTGTGAGTGCCCATCGAATACACGAGCGACAACACATACCCGAGAATCAGAAACAGTGCGACGCCGACCGACATCTCCACTGTCGCACGGCGAAGGGGATCCGGATGCACAGCGTGAAAAACCGCCGGCATCACGAGCCCGAGCACGGCCACGACAAGAAGCGTCGAGCTCATCCCGGCGAGGTTGGGATTGATCTTCTGAGTCTTGTACTTGATTCCGCCAGCCAGCTGAGCAGCGCCGAGCACCAGAAGCAGGTTGCCGAGGACGGATCCGGTGATCGATGCTTTCACGAGGTCGATGAGTCCCGCGCGCAACGCAAAACCCGCAATGACCAGCTCGGCGAAATTTCCGAGGGTTGCGTTGATGAGTCCGCCGGCGGTCGGCCCGGTGTGTCCCGCGAGCTCTTCTGTGGCCTGCCCGAGGATACCGGAAAGCGGCACGATGGCCAGCGCGCTCAGAATGAAAATCACGATCGGCGAAGCGTGCGTCAGCTCCGCGATGATCGCCGCAGGCACAAAGATCAGAAGCGCGGAAAGATATTTCACGCGATCAAACCCGATTTCTCAAAAGCTGAACCGCAACGACACGTAAGCCGGAGTCTTCCCAGCATCCTCCGACAATCCGCCGAACGTGCGCGCGATGTCGAAGGTGAGGCGGCCCGTTGCAAGACCAAATCCAACAGCGGCCTTCGCTCCATCAGGGTCATTGATGATGTAGCCGCCGCGCAGATGAACAGTGTTCTGATAGGTCACATCGGTACCGAAGCGTGCCGACGGATGATCCGCCGATCTGGTAGCGATTATGTCGCCGGCAACGCGCGCGTCGATGTCTGAGACATACTGTTTGATGACGCTCAGTCCATAGGACATGCCGACTTCAATTCGTGTCGGCAGTGGATCGGCATTTTCTCCGTCATTCACCTGCAGCTTGCTGCCGATGTTCCTGACGGCGGCGCCGATGCGAAGCGAGCTGTCTCCGGGAATGTCGTACTGCGCGCCGAAGTCGACAGCGCTCGACGAGGCGCTGAACGTAGAGACGTTCGCGCATTGTCCGGAACAGTCGACTCGATATTGAAGCAGCTTGTATGTGAAACCGAGACTCAGCCGCCGTCCGATTGCCGCGCCGTACGTCGCCGCGATCAGAATATTCCTGGGCAAGACCACGCCGATCGGCGTTCCGCCGGGATCTGTTATCTGCTGATTGCCGAAGTCGAGGAGGTTGAACGACAGGGCAAACGTTCCGATCCTTTTTTCCGGAACCACGATACTGATGACGTCGCCGCGCGCAGCAATCGTTTCGGAATGATGGATCGCAGCTTCACGGGTTTCCTGACGCGCAATTCCGGCCGGATTCGACCATATCGATTCGCTGCCAAGCCGCTCGGCAACCGCAGCTTCGCCGATGCCGACTGTTTCGGCACCCACAGGGAGCAGAAGAAAGAGAGCGCCGTTGGACGTCGCGGTTTGCGCTGCGGCGCGTTGTGAGATTGCTCCGCTCAGGGCGACGGCACAGGCGAAGGCCCAGGTTCGCCATCGCAAGAGCAGGTTGAAGCGCACGCTAAAGCGGGGTCGCCTCGTCGATCAGCATGATCGGAATGTCGTCGCGGACCGGATAGCGAAGCGAGCATGCGTGACAGATGAGGCTCGACTCCGCTTCACGGTATTCGAGCTCGCCCTTGCACTTCGGGCAGACGAGAATTTCCAGCAGCTGTGAATCGAGGCTCATGCTCGCTGATCCTTTCCGATGTGATATCCAAACCGCTCGAGCGCCGAAGTACTGCGTCGCCAGTTGGGAGCGACCTTGACCCAGAGATCCAGGTAGACAGTCTCGCCAACGAAGGCTTCGATCTTCTTTCGCGACGCCTGTCCCACTTCGCGAATTCGCGCTCCACCGGAGCCGATGACGATCCGCTTCTGGCTGTCGCGCTCGACGTAGATGACAGCACGAATGTACAACGGAGAGCGGCCTTCGCGGAACTCCTCGATGCCGACTGCGACGCTGTACGGCACTTCGTCGTGCAGCTGCTCGAGTACGGTCTCGCGAATCATCTCCGACACGAAGAAGCGAACCGATTGCGTGCTGACGTCATCGTCGGGATAGAGGAACGGCCCCTCGGGAAGCGCAGCCTCGAGCTTCGTCATCAGCGTGTCGACCGAGTCGCCAGTCATCGCCGATACGAGAACAGCATCCGGGTTGGCCGCCTCAAGCTCGGCGCGACGATTCGGATTGAGCTGGTCACTCTTGTTCAGCACTGTGATGATCGGTGCTCTGGGCGCGTGCTCGAGACCGGCTGCTTCAATGAGCGGTACAGGAGATCCGTTCGTCGCGTCAGCGAGGTAGACGATGACGTCCGCGTCAGAGAGTGCGCGGAGCGACGTCGAGCGCATCGATTCCTGCAATGCGTACTTTGGCTCGAGGAGACCAGGCGTGTCGAAGATTATCATCTGCATGTCGCCGGTGGTGTGAATTCCGACTACGCGGTCGCGCGTGGACTGCGGCTTCTGACTCGTGATCGCGAGCTTCTGCCCGATGATCCGATTCAGCAGTGTTGATTTTCCAGCGTTGGGCGCGCCCGCCACAGTGACTATACCGGCTTTGGTCATGATGCAAGTTAATCGCTATCTAATGAAGAGCGCGCAAAGCGGCGGCAGATAGAGCCGGCATCATCGATTCCACGATTGGAAGGTTGGCCCTCTCGTAGGTGTGACCGAACAAATCCTCGTACACGTCGAGCGAGTCGCTTCTGAAAAGGTCCGACTGGTCGATGAACCGATCGCCTACGATCGGACGCATGGCATCATCTATCAGCGGCGGTATAGCGACATGCACGTCACGAATCCGCGCAACGATAGGCCGCGGTCCGTCGGTACTGATGGTCCACTTCTCTCTCTCCGTGAGCGGCTTCCTCATCGCCAGGAGAGCTGGCTGCCAGATGTAGACGGTCTGGAACCCGTATTCCCTTGCTAGTCCTTCGACGACGCGCGTGCTAGCCACGTACGTTCTGGCGATGCTTCGCGCGGCGGAGTCGGCGGAGATGAATGTCTCCGGTGGCTCATGGAAAAAGTGATTCTTGATGCTGCGAACGAACTGGACGCGGTCCGCCACGATCTGCAGAATGCGCGAAGTCCACTTCAAGTCGTTCGCGAACCCGGGATCCTCGTTTGCGACTATTTCCCTTCCGCGTCTGAAATCATCGAGGCGATTGAACTCGTTTTGCGGAAATCCAGGTCTGCCGTTCTGAACGGTGGCGACGACGTCATTGATGCCATCGTAAAAGACGACGACATCCGGACGCGCCCCCGATCGCAGCTGGAGAATGAGCTCGATGATTTCCTGTGTGAAGACTCGTCCAGGCACTCCGAAGTTTGTTGGCTCGACGCGGGCTTTGTCGCCGAGCAATGTCTGGAGCCGGCTCGATGCTTCGGCGGGAATGGTGTGGTCGTTCCGCTGAAACCAGCCGTAGATCGTGGATCCTCCGAAGAAGAAGATTCGGAGTGGGCGGGCGGCAGTCGATGCGGCCGGTGTTACAGGTGTTATCCGGTGGCCGAGACTATCGACCGTAATGAGCTTCCCTGAGAAGGTCGGATTTCTGAGGTAGACGTACGGGCCCCACTGGACGTGCGATTCGCGGATGTGATCGACCCAGTAGTCTTGTCACCAGGTGGTGTTTTCGAACAGGTTGTGGGGCGGCGGCGGGCGGTGGCTGGCGGCGCGGACAGCGAGCTGATGTCTGACGGAGCTTTGGGCGCGGTAGGCGAGCTCGATGCAGATGAAGAGAGCCAGCGAGACACCGACGATAATCCACGCGTCGCGTAGAGCTCGTGCCACTCTGAGGGTGATTCGGCGCACGAGCGCGACTGAGCGATTCATCGGGGGCAAATGTAGCAGGCTCGACGTCGATTGCGTATCCCGAACCAACGGCATCGACAATCGCGGGCTGATTGAAGATCACGGACAACGGCGAGAAGGCGGAAGTACCGAGGCAATGCGGACTAATTTCGGACCCCGCCGTTGTCGTCGGTCCTCACTTAGTCGTCGATCGTCGATGGCAGTTAGTCCGGGATACGCAATCGACAGAAACAAAAAGAGGCGCCACACTGTGAAGTGTGGCGCCTCTTAATGAGGTGCCGGCGACGGCCTACTCTCCCGCGTCTTCTCAGACGGAGTACCATCGGCGCTGCAGGTCTTAACGTCCGTGTTCGGGATGGGAACGGGTGTGGCCCCTGCGCTCTAGTCGCCAGCGATATGTGCGCTGGTTTTGGCCAGCGATTTATCGCTTGGATGTCATTCCGGTGAAGGAATGACAGACGGAATTGTAGTAGTGATCGTGTGACTCTTAAATCAACAGGTTAGACTGCGATTGCATTTGTTCGGATTGCTTTGGCATTTAAGCCATTGCAATGAAAAAGAAGATCAAGCCTCACGGGCGATGAGGATCGCTGCGCTTGGAATAGATTGCTCTACGT
>JADGQR010000044.1 GCA_017881685.1 Gemmatimonadaceae bacterium | reverse complement strand
TGGATTCCCTGTAATCATCAAGGCCGCGGCGGGCGGTGGCGGGAAGGGAATGCGTGTCGCGACCGAACCTGATGATTTCATTCGATCGTTTCAGCTTGCCCGCTCGGAAGCACTGTCTGCTTTCGGCAACGGCGAGGTGTACGTTGAGAAATATCTCTCGCGTCCCCGGCACATCGAATTCCAGATCATGGGCGACCGACACGGCAACTGCATTCACCTCGGCGAGCGCGATTGCTCGGTGCAGCGTCGTCACCAGAAGCTGATCGAGGAGGCGCCGAGCCCCGGGCTGACTCCAGAGCTAAGAGCGGCAATGGGTGAGGCCGCGGTGCGCGGAGCGAAGGCGATCGACTACGTCGGCGCCGGAACGATCGAGATGCTTCTCGAAGATGGAAAGTTCTACTTCATGGAGATGAACACACGCATTCAGGTAGAGCATCCGGTGACGGAGATGCTGACCGGCGTCGATCTCGTGAAAGAGCAGATTCGAGTTGCGGCAGGAGAGAAACTTTCGATCGACAAGACGCCGGAATACCGCGGACATGTCATCGAATGCCGCGTCAACGCCGAAGATCCGCAGAGAAATTTCCAGCCATCGCCGGGGCGCCTCGATGTGTTCCATCCACCAGGCGGGCCCGGTGTGCGCCTCGACACGCACGTGTACACGGGATACACAGTCCCGCCTTACTACGACTCCTTGCTCGCGAAGATAATCTGCCAGGGCCGCGACAGGCCTGAAGCGTTGCGCCGCATGCAGGTCGCACTCGAGTGCTTCATCATCGAGGGTGTGACGACGACGATTCCGTTCCTCGCGCGAGTGATGGCCAACAAGCATTTCATGGCTGGCGAAGTCGACACGAAATTTCTCGAGCGCGAAACGGATCTGTTCAAGGAACCTGCAAGGCCGGCGGACGTTTCCTAGCGCTCCTCGTGGCCGTTTCCAAAGTTCAGCTGTAGCCCGAGAGCGGCGATCGTAACAGGACCATCGGCCGGGTTGCGAATTGACCTGCCTCCGGAAACGAGCAGCGTGATGTGCTCCGTCATTCCTACTCGAGACCCGATATTGAAGACCACCTCGCGCTCGGAGAGGTCGCGAGGTGTCGAACCGTGCACCTCTCCGAGCAGCTCGACATGCTCCGAAACGTCGCGCCCGACGACAAGGCCATACTCCCACGAATTTTCGCCGTACTGATCGAAGAGATAGCCAACCTCTGCGTTGACGGCAGTGCCGTTGATCTCCCTGGCTATCTCTACCGGAAGAAAAAATCGGCGGCCTTCATCGGCGAGACCGCGTTTGACTGAATTCGTTGGGTTGTTGAACTCGAGTGCCGGGTACGTCGACATCGAAAAGCCATGGCGCGCTTCATCGATGAAGCGAAAGCGCACGCCGACTCCGGAATTCCCCAGACCGCTTCTGGCTGTGCTGCCGCGTTCTGTCTGAACGACCCACGGCACCTCGAACCTGAGCTGAAGCCGATTCCCGAGACCGTAGTTGATATCGACATTCGGAGTCTCGTAGCGTGTTCCCGATCGGGTTCGCTCCATCGTCGGAAGAAGATTGATCTCCCAGTTGCCGTTTCCAATTGTTGCCGGATCATCCGTGATCATCGGAGGTCCGCCCTGGGCCATGGCCGATCGGCCAGCTGCAGGCAAAAGGAGAATGCCTGCGAACAGAATGGAATCGAGCTTCGGCAACTTCCTCAGGATCATTTGCTATTTCTCACATGTGAATCGACGGATATCTTCTGTGACGTGAGGACAAAGATAATTCTTGCGCCGCTGAATTTCGGCTGCGCTGCAGTAACCCGCCCAAGGAGCAGTCTCATTTGAAGCTGGACGTATTCATGTCACCGACCGAAATGTCCGCCGGAGATACTCAGGGACGCGTGGTCGCTGTGATCGATGTGCTCCGGGCCTCGACAAGCATCGCAGTCGCTTTGAACAGTGGAGCGAAGAGCGTCATCCCCGCGGAAACCGTTGACGATGTCATTACCCTCAGCAAACAGTTCGAGCGATCGGAAGTTCTGCTCGCGGGCGAGCGGCGAATGGTGGCGATACCGGGGTTCGACGTCGGAAATTCTCCACTCGAATTTACGCCGAAAGCTGTCGAAGGCTGCACTGTGCTGATCAGCACCACCAATGGAACGCGAGCGCTGCTTGGAATTCAGGGAGCGCGCGACATAGTGATCGCATCGTATGTGAATCTGTCTGCAGTGACGGCAATGCTTCGCGCGGCGGCGAGATCCGACACTGACATTTCGATTGTCTGCGCGGGTGATGAGGGACATTTTAGTCTCGAGGATGCGACCTGTGCCGGCAGATACGTCAGCTCGATCATCAACCGGGCATCGTCAATAGTGACGAACGATGCGGCCCACGCGTGCGCCCTCATAGACGGGATGTATGGCGACAACATCGAAAAAATCTTCAAAGACTCGTCCCACGGAAAAGCGCTCGCCGAAGCGGGGTTCGGGGACGACCTCGTCGCCGCTGCTGCAGTGGATTCGCACCCTGTCGTTCCCATCTACCAGGAACGGCAGATCACCCGACTCGGACCTGACCGCGAACGCTAACTCGTCGCCCGGCAGCTCCGCGCTTCGGCGCGAGCTCGCTGGAATAGCGCTGATTCTTTTCGCGCTGTTCCTCGGCGGCGCGCTTGCCGCGCTGGGAATCGCGATGGTTCGCGCACAGGGAGACGTCACCGCGAGCTTCGGTTGGGCGGGACGACTTCTCGCTGCGCCTCTCGCCGGATTCCTCGGCTGGCCGGCGGCTGCGCTGATACCGATTGCGCTCGCGGCGCACGCACTCAGGTTGTTCGGGCGCCTCGATCAGAGAACCGATCGTTCGTGGATGATTTTTCTCCTCGGCTTTGTCGTACTCCTCCCCATCGGTATTTCTCTCGCCGAGGGCGGACTTCGCGAGGCCACTGCGCTTTCGGGTCTGTGGGGGAGCTTCACCGCGTTCTATCTGCTTCAGTTCGCAGGAACTGCCGGCGCCTGGATTGTGCTTGCGCTGTCGCTGAGTGCATTGATGGCGGCGACACTTTCCTGGAATCCGATAAGAGCGCTGGTCGGGAGAAAACCAAAACCTGTCGCGCTGCCAACTGCCGACGAAGACCAGGCCGCAGTCTCATCCAATGGCCAGAAGGCGCGGCGCAGAAAAGCTGCAGAGCTTCCGCCGGAGCCGACGCCGGAGGAAATGCCGGCGATCGACATCGCACTGATGGACGACGACGAGACGCTCGATGATGCTCGCACGTCGCGCGGCGAGAAAGCGAAGCGGGTTCGGAAAACGAAATCCGACGTTTCAGCCGAACACCTTGATCGCATCGCCGCAGCGATCGATTCAACCGAGCACGTCGAGATCGCCACCGATGATGAGCTGCCGTCGCCCGAGCTGCTGACACCCGCGCCTGCACGCAATCGCGACGTCGGCAATCGCGAGCTCGATGCGATGGGCATCAAGCTCATGGAAGCATTGCGCACATTCAAAGTCGACGGAGAGCTCGTCGGGCGGACGACGGGTCCAGTGGTGACACAATTCGAGATTGTTCCGGCCACCGGCGTAAAGGTCAGACAGTTCGCCACGCTGGCCAATGATCTTGCTCTCGCGATGCGTGCGCCGAGCATTCGCGTTGTTGCGCCGATTCCGGGGAAGGGAGCTGTCGGAGTCGAAGTGCCGAATCCGAATCCCGAGATGGTCGCATTCCGCGAGATGCTTGAATCGCGCGAGTATCAGAAGATGCCGGCGGCTCTTCCGATTGCGCTCGGAAAGGATCTCGAGGGTCGGCCGGTGATCGCCGATCTGGCAAAGATGCCGCACTTGTTGATTGCCGGCGCGACAGGCTCAGGAAAATCAGTGTGCGTCAACACACTGATAACGAGTCTCATCTATCGGCACACGCCGAAGACACTTCGGTTCCTGATGGTCGATCCGAAGATGGTCGAGCTGTCGGTCTACAACGTGCTTCCACATTTGCGGCACAAGGTTGTCACAGACAATCGTGATGCAGCCGCAGTGCTCAAGTGGGCAGTAATGGAAATGCAGGACCGATACGAGCTTCTGGCTGCGAACGGTGCCCGCAACATTCAGGATTTCAACCGCAAGGTCACCGACGGCGCCTCGCTTCACACGCCGAAGAGGCCGGACGTCGCGTTCGAGAACACGGAGTACACCGGCGGAATTCTGCCGTACATCGTTCTGATCATCGAGGAGCTCGCCGACCTGATGATGACCGTGCAGGCGGAAGTCGAGACTCCACTTGCAATGCTCGCGCAGAAGGCGCGAGCGATCGGCATTCACATCATACTCGCCACGCAACGCCCGAGCGTGAACGTGCTGACGGGTTTGATCAAGGCGAATTTCGCCAGCCGAATTGCGTTCCGCGTCGCGTCGCAGATCGACAGCCGAACCATTCTCGATTCAATGGGCGCCGAGTCACTGCTCGGCAATGGCGACATGCTGTTCGTGCCGCCCGGCAAGTCGGAGCCCAGCCGGCTTCAGGGCGCGTTCATCTCGAGCGAAGACACCGAGCGACTCATGAACTGGTACGAGGACAAGAAGACGCATCGGCGCCAGATGGCCGAGGCGCAGGGGCTCTTCCTCGAGGAATCGTCGGAAGCAGACATTCTCGAAACGATTCGCAAGAAGGAAGCGGAGGAAGCACTCGGCGGCGGCGACGGCGAGGATGCGAGCGAAGGCGATCGGGACAAGCTGTTCCGCGACGCAGCTGAGGTAGTCATTCAGCATCAGCAAGGATCTACTTCTTTATTGCAGCGGCGACTGAAGGTCGGCTATGGTCGTGCCGCGCGCATCATCGATCAGCTGCAGGCTGCCGGCATACTCGGGCCGCCCGACGGGTCTCGTCCGCGCGACGTGCTTGCCGGATTGGACGACCTCGATCGTATTTGCGGGCCTCGTTAATTCTTCTAACGGCGGAACTGCGTGTCGTCGGTCTGCTGAGGCCTCTTCGGCCGCATCAACTGCGTCGTGAGGATTGTGCACCGCGGCCGCAGCACGGCCGCGTGTGACACAATCCTCACTCCTGGCACTGTCGGCCTGCGAGGCCTCAGCAGCCCTCCTCCTGTAAGGATCATCATGAGGACGCAAACGCCAGCCCTCTGACGTCCCGACGACCTCGCAGCGAATTCTTCTGATGTCACGAATCGCAAACCGATGCCGTGCGCGCACTGGGAGTTTGTAGACTGCCGGCCATGCAAACGGCGCGGCAGGTTCTGGGGGAGCGGGGCGAGCGGATTGCGGAGCAGTGGTTGCAGGCGCGGGGGTGGCGTGTTCTCGACCGTCGCTTCCGGAGCGGTCATCGCGATATTGATCTTGTGATCGAGCGGACTGGCGCCGAGGGACGTCTGGTGGCGTTCGTGGAGGTCAAGACGCGGGTGTCCGCGGGGTTTGGCGGCCCATTGGCGGCCGTTCATTGGCGGAAGCAGCGTGAGATGGCTCGCGCAGCGCGTGACTGGCTCAGCCGGGCAAGGGAAGGTCACAGCGCCTATCGCTTCGATGTGGTCGGTGTGATCTATGGCCCTGGAGTTCCCGAAGTCGTCCACGTCGAGAACGCATTTCAGGTGAGATAAGTATTGAGTTAGTCGCCGGGTCTTCGTAGTTTATTCGGGTACACGGTTTTGGGCCGCGCCACGGTTTTCAACGATAACGAGAGGATGGACGAGATGGCTGTTTCGACTGTTGCGGAAGACAAGAAGAAAGCGTTGAACCTGGCGATCGCGCAGATAGAGAAGAACTGCGGCAAGGGTTCGATCATGACGCTCGGATCTGAGTCCCGTGTCCGGATCGATGCGATTCCGACGGGTGCGATAAACCTCGATGCCGCGATTGGCGTGGGAGGAATTCCGCGCGGTCGTGTCACGGAGATCTACGGACCGGAGTCCAGCGGCAAGACCACGCTGTGTCTTCACGTCGTGGCGAATGCGCAGAAAGCTGGAGGGGTGGCCGCGTACATCGATGCCGAGCATGCGCTCGACACTGATTATGCTCAGAAGCTGGGGGTGGACATCGACAGCCTTCTCGTCTCGCAACCGGACACTGGTGAGCAGGCGATGGAGATTTGCGAGATTCTGGTTCGGTCAGGTGCCGTCGATGTAGTGGTGATCGACTCTGTTGCCGCCCTGGTTCCGCGAGCTGAAATCGAAGGGGACATGGGCGAATCGCACATGGGTCTTCAGGCGCGCCTCATGAGTCAGGCTCTTCGGAAGCTGACGGGTGCGATCGCCCGCTCGAAGACGTCCGTCATTTTCATCAACCAGCTGCGCGAGAAGATCGGGGTGATGTTCGGAAACCCTGAAACGACCACTGGTGGAAAGGCGCTGAAGTTCTACGCTTCGGTCCGTCTCGACATCCGCCGGATCGGTCAGGTAAAGGAAAAAGAGGACGTTGTGGGCTCCCACGTACGCGTAAAGGTCGTGAAGAACAAGGTTGCCCCGCCGTTCAAGAAGGCCGAATTCGACATCATGTATTCGGAAGGAATCAGCCATGCTTCGCTGGTGCTGGACATTGCGGCGGAATCTGGTATCATCGACAAGTCGGGTGCGTGGTACAGCTACGGTCCGCAGCGTATCGGTCAGGGGCGCGAGAACGCGAAGATGTATCTCAAGGACAACCCTGCGCTGCTTGCGGAAGTTGAGGAAAAGGTGAAGGTCGTTCTGGGAATTCGTCCGGCTAACGGAGAAGAGCCCGAAGCGGTTGAAGAATAGGATTTAGCGGCGTCCATCGGAGGTCACGGCTACCGGTTGGCGATCGCGAGGGGTCGAACGAGGATTCGGAAAGGCGGGGGCCCGGTGCTTCCTCTGGAACGAAACCCCTTGTTCGGCCCCGACTCTTTTACCGGCTGGTTTACGGGGATCGAATGGCTCGCAAGGCATATGAGTACGCGTTGGACCTTCTCTCGGCGCGCGGCTACACCGTTCGCAATCTTCGCCGGAAGCTCGTTCAGAAAGAGTTCGATGCGGATGAGGTCAGTGCTGCCGTAGAGCGTCTGCTTGCCGCCGGGTTGCTCGATGACGGCAGATACGCGCGTGAGTATGTGAGACAGAAGCTCACTACCGGCAGGAGCTCCGTTCGCCGCGTTCGGCTGGAGTTGGCAAAGAAAGGCGTGGCTGGAGAGGACATCAACTCCGCCATCGAGTCTGTCATGGACGAAGAGCCGGTGGACATTGCGCGGTCGATAGATGCTGCTGTGAAGAAGAAACTCGCGTCGATGGGGAGCATTGAGCTGGAAGTCAAGCGACGGCGGCTATTTGGATTTCTGGCGCGGCGAGGGTTCGAGATTGAGGATATCAGACGCTCGATCGACGAGAATCTCACTGACAGGTAGATCGAACGCCTCACCGAACCCCATGTCGCTCAGCGCTTCCAGACGTCTATAACGACAGGGGATCACAGCAACGGGTGTTTATCCCCATCACAAATTTGATAGAATC
>JADGQR010000291.1 GCA_017881685.1 Gemmatimonadaceae bacterium | reverse complement strand
TCCCAGCGCGCCGATGATCGTGCCGAACAGGATGGCCGCGATGAGCGCGACGAGGACGCGAGTGCTTTCTTTCATTTGAATTGGAAGAGGGTGCTACATCATCAAGTCGCCGCCGTTGATGTCGAGTGACGTGCCGGTGAGATACCCAGCCGCCTCAGAGGCCGCGAAGCAAATGAGATCTGCGACCTCGAGCGCCGTTCCGAGTCTTGGCACGGGATAGCTTGCAGCCAGGCGCTCGAGCAGCTCGGACGACGCGTTTTCGTGCGTCAGCTCGGTGTCGATCATCCCAGGGCATATGGCGTTCACGGTGATTCCAAACTTCCCCAGCTCTTTCGCAGATGCGCGCGTTAAACCGAGCAGGCCAGCCTTGGAGGCAGTGTAGTGTGCACCGCCAAGGGTACTTACCATTCGGCCAGCCGATGAAGAGATGTTGATGATGCGGCCGTAACCCTGCTTGCTCATGTGCGGAAGAACGGCCTTCGTCAGAAGAAAGGGCGCTGTGAGATTCACCTCGAGAGCCTCGCGCCATTCTTCGGCTGAGAGATTTTGAAAGCGGGTGGACCGTGCGAAGCTCGCATTGTTTATGAGAACATCGACGCGACCAAATCGCTCGATAGTAAGACGTACGATCTCCTCCGGGACGCCCTCTTCGACGATGTCGCCCGAAACCGCCAGCGCTCGCTCGCCGAGTGATGTGGCCACCTCCTCGGCGCGTTCGGCATCGCGAACGTTGACTGCGACGGAAGCGCCTCGCTCATACAGTCGCTTCGCCGCGGCGCGGCCAAGACCGCGCGCTGCGCCTGTGACGATCGCCACTCGTCCGGAGAAATCATTGAGCGTACCGTCAGGTGTCATGTGCTGGCGGAACCTAGGGACGCGCAAATCGCAGTCAAGAAGCCGGTCCGTCCCCGGTTCGAGACGCGGCCGGTCATAAATAACAAAAAACGGGCGGACCTTTCGGGCCCGCCCGTTTCTCGTTCACCAGCTTATCTGCCCAGCCAGTACGTCGCCTTGACCTGGAAGATGTTCGTCGGACGATCGCGGAACAGCGCCGATCGATCGCGGCTGAAATTGAAATCGCCGAAAATGTCAGAGCCGTCACGCTCCTGCGTCCACACGAAGAACAGGGTCGAACCCGGGCGATACTCGTATCGAACCACTGCCGTTCCACGCAGGGAGCGGAAGTTGAAGTCGGGACTGCCGAACGAGAATGGCGCAGCGATACCATTTCCATCGGGATCGACCGTGTACGTCTTGCCGTCGGCGGTCGTCGCAGTCGTAATCGTGCTGCCGTTATCCTTTCCGTAGTAGCTCATCTGACCCGAGTGCGGCTTCGCGAACTCCTTGAAGCTCGTGTAGTGTCCACTCGCGAGGAACGGCTGCGCAAACAGCTCGAGCGTCAAGTTCGGCGTGAACGTCGTGTTGAGGCGCGTGTCCATCGAGAAAGTCTTCTGCTCGAGCCTGCCGAACACATACCGTGTATTCGCGAAGCCAGCCGGAGCGTGCGTGTCACTCAGTGAAGTGACGAACTGCTGTGATGTGAGATCGTGATCGTAAGTCGGCGAGAGTGTGAGGCTCACCGAGGCAGACGGTTTGAGTGTCACAAACGGCGAGTACGACTGCCTTCCCCCCTCTGAGTTGTCGACAGGTGTGCTGAGGTTGTAGTTGAATCCGTAAACAACCGGCAGTCTGCTGTCAGAGTTGAAATTCAGTCCGAGCAGATTGAATCCGTAATGCAGTACGGTTGGACCGCCGCGTGTTAGCGCGTCGTCGTAGTAGCTCGGATGATAGATGCCCATCACTCCGACGTTCCAGTAGTTGAGCAGCGTCGCCGACACGTTTCCGTGATAATCGATGTCGGTGCGATCGCCTTCGTAGTTGAGTTGCTGCTGGGCGCCGGCACTGATCCACATGTTGCGATAGAAGCTTCCCGGCGTGGTCCACTGTCTCACACCGTTCGCGAGCATCCACTTGTAGTCCGCCCTGCCCAGCACGCCCATGTCGTTGGCCTCGAAGCCGGGACTTCTCCAGTTCTGAGTTGTCTCAAATAGCCAGTTGCCTGTCTCCTTGGCGAGGCGTGCATAAAAGCCGTAGCCATTGAGACTGGTTCTGGTCGGATCGAAGTTCGTCGAGAAAAGTCCGTCTGTGGTCTCACCTCGCCCGGTGCGCTGATAATACCGCGCGCTCGACTGTTGCGCGCGACGGATAGCGGCAGTGTCGCCGCCGATGTTCGTCAGGGCTGTCTGGATGTTCAGCGAGTACTGGCGGTTGTCCCAGTGATGATCGAGATCGAACCCAATTGCGCCCGCACGCGACCGGAGACGCTGTCTCTCGTCATCGTTTGTAAGACTGCGATTAACGAGAGTACCGATTGTTCCGATGCGTGTCGCGCCGTTACGGAAGTCCTTTCGCAGGCGCCCGATGAAATAGTTCGAAAGCGGCTCGACTTCCTGGGTGTGATCGGCAGGATCGCCTTCCAGACGGAATCGGGCAGTTTCGCGATTCGTCACTGCATCGAGAAGCCCGACTGTCACGCCATCGGCCGCGCGTCCCGTAACCTTTGCCGCGCCCAATATGCTTGTGGCATCGGTCGCGTCCATGAATTGAGCGCGTGAGCCGACAAGTCCCGCGAGCTGGGGCGAACGGCCGATGCGTCGCGTGTAGACGAGATTGAGACTCGAGACGTTGTCGCAGAAGTAGCAGCTGAATCCGCCGTTCGAGAAATACTGTGAGTTGGAAACGAAGAATGGACGCTTCTCCGAGAAGGTCGTCTCGAACACCGACAGGTTGACCGATGCAGGATCCACTTCGACCTGCCCGAAATCGGGATTGACGGTTGCATCGAGGGTGAGGTTTGACGTCACATTGAGCTTGAGGTCGCCGCCCGCGCGATACTGACCCTGGCGGTCGGAATGATACGGATCGTTCGAGGGAACGCGCTCGAGTGTCGCACGCGACGTAGCATAAGGCACGATCTCCACCTGCCTCGGCTGCGCTGCGACGGCGATTCCGTCGAGCGTACCGAAGTATGCCGGGCCGCCGTACTCGTTGCTTCTCCAGAACGCCCACATGTCCTGCTCGTTCAGGCGATCCGTAGTGCGCCAGACCTGCATTCCCCAGATCTGCTCGCTGTCACGTGAGAACCGAAGCTGCGAAAACGGAATGCGGAACTCAGCGGTCCAGCCGAGTGAGTCGATATGACTGGCGCCTTCCCAGACGGGATCGAACGAGGTGTCGCCGTCCTTGTAGTCGCCTTTCACTCCGAGTGGATTGAGCTCGAACCAGTTGCGGCTGTTCTTGTCGCGGAATGTGTCGAAGACGAACGCAATCTTGTCCGACGTCAGCGAATTCCCTCCGTTCAGAAGCTCATCGCGCCGGGTCAGCACGGCACGAACGCCCTTCGAGCCCATCGAATCGAACATGCGCGCCGCGATGTAGATGGCGGCGTCGTCGTAAAGAATCCTGATCTCCGTCTTTTCGGCGGGCGGTTTGCCTTCGTTCGGAACTGACTGAGTCAGATCGCCAATCGGCGTCGCCGCGGCCCACGCCTCTTCGTCGATCTTGCCGTCAATAATGATCGAGCCCGTACGCTTCGCCGCGTGAGCGGTGGGCCGAGGATCGTTCTGGGATTTCGTTGTTTGCTGCGCGCGTGCCGAATGAGAAGAGGCAGCGCAGAACAGTACCAGCACCGACAGCTTGATCGCACCAGACAATCGCATGTTTCCCCCGAGGGCTGACCCCAGCGCGGCGGGTCGTGGTTCGTAATTCCGGAACTATGGCTCATTAGACGCAGCATGAAAGCGGATGGATTGATACTTGACGAAACTCTTGCAAGTGCAAAGAAATTCCCCATATGAGTGGGGATCTTTCCCGCTACAAATCCCATCTGCGTCGGTTTACGTATTCAGCCTGTGCGGATGTTTCCGTAGCCTTGCGGGGAAGACACAGTTTTGTCGATAATCCACGGGGAACTGGAGCCGAACAGCCATGACGAATCCTCTGATCAAACGAGCCTCCGTCGCAGCCGCGTTTCTGTTGGCATGTGCTACCGCCGCGCCGGCGCAGACAGTCACCACGAGTGTCGATTCGGTACGCCATGAGGTCGTGATCACGGCGTCGCCGTTCAACGTCCCCGCGACGGACATGCACGAGATGATGCCGGGCATGGAGCCCGGGTCGATGAAGATGGAACACGGCCCGCTGAAGCTTTTCCGTTTCGACTGGCCCGTTGACGGCTACGGCAAGGCGTTCCGCATCGAGGTCCGCGACGCGCGAGGCGCGCTGCTCCCGCGGTCACTCCTCCATCATGTGATCGGTATCAACCTCGATCGCCGACAATTCATTTACGCCGCAACCGAGCGGCTATTCGCGATCGGGAAGGAAACCGAAGCAGTCACGTTGCCAGGCGCGCTGGCAATCCCGCTCGAGGAGGGGCAGCGGCTCGGGTTCTACGTCGCCTGGCACAACGACACGGGCCACGATCTCAAGGACATCAGCCTTCGCATCATCATGAACTGGGTTCCGGCCAGCGCGGCGAGGCAGCTGATTGCGGTTCTTCCGGTCTACCTC
>JADGQR010000290.1 GCA_017881685.1 Gemmatimonadaceae bacterium | reverse complement strand
GGACGCCGATCCGAGCGGGCTTCGCGGTCGTCGTCCCGGCCGGGACGAATCACAACATCATCAATACCGGCAGTGGTCCACTGAAGCTCTATACGCTCTATGCGCCGCCGAATCATCGGGACGGCGTCATCCACCATACGCGCGCCGACGCGGAGGCCGACAACGAACACTTCGACGGCAAGACGACGGAATAGCGAGTCAACGTTGCTACGTAAATCATGCGCCCGGAGGGGCTCGAACCCCCAACCTTCTGATCCGAAGTCAGATGCTCTATCCAATTGAGCTACGGGCGCTTCGCAGCGATGTTTGAATAAAGCGAAGCGCCGTGGCTTTAGCCATATTTGGAAGCACAGGTTGACCAAGACAGCCAGTTACGCCTGGCAAAGGAGCAAATGATGAAGAGCAACGAGCAGGCAAGCGATCCAGCGACTGAAGCATCTGGAAAATCGGAATACGAGGCGCCCGCTATTGAGTCAGTGGTCACTCACGACGATCTCGAGAGAGAGGTCGCATACGCGGGCACAACGTCGCAGGCAGCTGGCTGACCGTCTCGGCATCTCGCGAAAAACAGCGGACTTTTGTCCGCTGTTTTTTTTTCGTCAGACTTCCCCCTTTTCTCCCTTCTCGTCAAACACGATCCCGGCGTTCCGCTTCGCGGGGCGAAGCGACAGAAGCTTGCCGAGTGTGGACCAGGTTGGATCTTCGCGCCTGACCCGTAATGTTCCCGCGTCTCTCCACACGGCGCGTGCGAGATCGGCTCCCGGGCTGTCGCGCGACACTTCATCGAGAACGGTTTCAATCAGCGCTCGTTCGTCGATGTCACCAACTTTCGGGCTGACCACAAAGGTGAGGCGCGTGAATCCGCTATCGTCTTCTTCTTCGACGAGCTGATAGTCGAGCGCGTCTCCGCCGAATTTCGATGGAAGCACCTCTTCCATTATTCGGAGCATCGTGCTCCCGACGAGAGTCATTCCCTCTCCGGTGAGCTTCCGGAAACTGAAGATGTCGCGGATGTGATCGGGGAAACCGGCAAGCTGCATCGGACATCCACAATCGCGCTGATCCAGAATCCCATAGTCATCGAGCTCGACGTTCAGCATGATCTTGGGCGCCGACGCGAGCAACGCGGTGAAGCAGAACGCGTCTACAACGAGATTCGATCCAGGAACCTGCACCGGCGACTGGATCACACCCCATGCATCGCGGAACAGGTGCAGATCGTTTTCGCTGGCAGGGTTGCGGCACGACAATCCCACCAGGCCGCCCTCCGTGAATCCGTACGAAGACATCCATCGCGCGCCACACTTGCGGATCGCCCGCACTTTCGCGGGAGTGGGAGGTTCCCCTGCTCCGACGAAGAGACAGCCCGTGAGGTCCAGTCCCATCTCCTGTGCCGCGGCAGACACGCGAACTCCGAGACTGACATAACTCACGACCATACACGCTCCGCTTTTTCCGATCTGCTGGTGAGCCCACAGCGCGACCTTGCCGGCGTCCGCAATGCTCACCGGCTCAGGTGCGGGGACGGGAACTCCAAACAATCTCGCCATGCCGCGCGCGTACTCAGTCGCCATGCGATACTTGAAGGGAATCGTCATTTTCGCGGACGTGACCGGCGTGAACCACTTCTCCGTTTTCAGGCCGAGGCTTCGAATCATGAGAATCGACATCAGGCCGCTTGATGCAGGCAGAAGCGGAAACCAAACGGCCACCGGAGCATCAACGCCGGCTACGACCTCCATGTAAACCATGCATTGGTTCAGCATGGCTGTCATGTGATCCAGATCCATTGCCACGCGAGTGCCGGCGCCGGTTGATCCGCTCGTCTGTCCTTCGTAGTAGCTCTTGAGTTGCGGGTTGTCGAAGTCCCTGTCGCTCACGTTCAAGGTGAACGAGCCGCGAACTATCGGTGTGCGGCCTTTGAATTCCTCGAAGCTCACGTAGATGCCGTTCGAGCGAAGCGAGCGAAGCGTCTGCTCGAGGCCATCCGCCTCGGTCATTCGCACAAGATCGCCGAATTCGATCCCGGCATTGCGCAGCAGCTTCTGGTACGGGCTTACCGGATTATCGTAGATGCCATGCTGCGCAATGCGCAGAAAATTCTTCTCCCGGTCATGCAGATTCTTCTCGACCTCAGCTCGCGCCGCCGCCGGTTTGGGCGGATTCGCAAGAAAAGTTCGAAGGCCAAGGGCGAATCGGCCGTACATCCTCGCGGTGCTCAGAAGATCAGGCACAGGTGCGTTTTATTGGTTTCGAAGTGTTGGAGCGCGGATGATAATAGATTGGGCGCCGTGAACACAAAGCAAGCAGCCGACTTCAGCGAGTGCCGCCGGTGACGACCAGGTCTCCCGGACTTCCTGCCTATGCAATGGCGGCTGAATTTCTGACAGCACGCGCCTGGGTCGTCAATGTGATAGCAGCAGGATCGCGGCCATCGGCGGTCAGCCATCCATACCCGGAATCGATAAGCGCAGAAGTTCTGGCGGAACTTCTTGTGTACGAGCGTTGCGCTGCGTGGCTCCTGAGCACGCTAAGCTCGAGCGGATCGATCGACAAGCTTCCTCACGCCGCGGCCCACGTGATTCGCGCTGCCGCCGCGCGCGAAACGCAGAGCACCATGCACGCGCGCGTGGACGGACGAGAGTTATCGCTCGTCGCGATGCAACTCGGCGTTCCGATCGTGATTCTGAAAGGCGGCGTTCGAGCCATTTTGGGTGAATCACCCGCGTTTCCAATCGTCGACATCGACGTGCTCGTTCGACCTGGAGATGTCGAAGCAGTTGTCGACGAGCTTGAGAAGTCAGGTTTCGGAAAACGGCGTGCCCCACTTCTGCATCACCAGGGATTTGATCCGGCGGAGGGCAGGCACAGCGTCGAGGTTCACTGGACCACGTTTCGCGAAGGTGTGCCTGTTGACTCAGCGTTGTGGAGCCGCATCGAGCCGATCGACGGAATGCCTGGTCTCTTCTCACTCGACAGAATCGACAACCTCCTGCACATAGTGCATCACGCGCTCGCCAATCACAGGCAGCAGCCAGTCACGATTCGCGATGCATTGCTCGCGGGGTTGATTGCGAGCGAATGTTCCGTTCAGGACATGAGTGACGTTCGGGATCGCCTCAAGGGATATCGCAACGAACCGGAATCCTTGCACATGATCTCGTTCGGTGAGGCTCTCGTCACGCGAGATGAGAGTCATACAAACGATCCATTCATTGACGAATGCGCGACGTTTTATTCCGCGGTCGCGCTTGCTCCTCGACTCCCACGGGTGATCAGCTCAGCACCCGCACTCGCATTCGTTACCGAGATTGCGCTCGGAAGACTGGGTATTCGCTACGCCGTGAAGAATGCCGTCAGCTGGCGCGGAACCGGAGTCGGAAGATTGTCGCGCGCTGGAGACAAAATTCCATGGCTGGCGCGACCTGCGATCGGACTTGCGCACCTCGCGTACTACGGCGTCGCTGCCGCTGTCACTCTTCCTCTCGTTGCGAGAACGAGAGCGAGAGCTCTCAGGGAATTCGGTCGGCGTAGTGTCTAACGACTGAATCGAGCAGAGCAGGATCGGCGAACGTGTCCGCGCCGAGGCGGATGTCTGCAGTATTCGCAGAAGCGGCAATTCTCATGAGATCCAGTACGTCGCGGGCGCGCGATGGATCGGCGATCAACCATGGGCTCTGACGTATTATTCGCTCGAGACCAACAACGCCCGCGACCGGCTGTATCTCGGTTGGAAGGGACGCGTCAACGCGTGGAAAGAGTATTCCGGCGAGTGCAGCTGTCTCCTTTCGCGCTCCATCGCGCAAGTCGGCTTCGCGGAGAGTTCCGCGAACTCCGGTCGATCTTCCCTGTTGCCATCCTTCGTCGATGTGAAAATCGTCGGGCCATCCTTCGACGATCACTTCGCTGGATGATCCCCGCGACAGAACGACGTAATCGTCTGACAGGTACGACCATCCGGCTCTGACGAGGTTTGCAGTCGTTGTCGACTTTCCTGTGTGAGAGTCTCCGACGAGCAGCCACGCCGATCCGGTAACGGGATGAACGACGGCACCTGCGTGCACCGGTGTGCGGCCCGTGCGCACGAGCAGCAAGCCAGCGGTGATAGTGAGCAGCGAAGTGACGTCGACCGGCGACGACGCGTGATCGAGATCGATCGCGATGCTGGCGATCCCTGAATCGAGATCGATGGACGCCGTAACTGCCTGCGTCTCATCCTCGAGCCAGGCGGACAGACCTGAATTTCGGAGCCACGCTGTTACGCGACCGAGTGCGAGCGAGGGATTTCCCAGATCGTCCGGCCGTTGAAGCGATCCGGTGTCGATCCGAATCGATTGTCCGATCGGGCGGGATGATTCGAGGGCTTGGGGAAGCGTTGGCATCCACTCGCTCGCGTAGGGGTGCAGCCGCTCATCCACGGACAGGACGAGCGAGCCATCACTCACGAGAGATTGATTGAT
Organism: Gemmatimonadaceae bacterium; assembly: GCA_017881685.1. Taxonomy (GTDB): domain Bacteria; phylum Gemmatimonadota; class Gemmatimonadetes; order Gemmatimonadales; family Gemmatimonadaceae; genus UBA4720. The sequence continues at coordinate 4,411 of JADGQR010000290.1, read as the reverse complement.
GTAGGCCAAGTTCTTTCGGTCAGGTCTGGAAGCGAAGCTCCTCGAAGCTCTCGCCTCCATCCGCAACTTGCTCGGGCCCATGATAGATGATCCACGAGTGAGCCAGAACCCCGGGACGGTTTTCGGGCTCCTGCACGCCGATGCGGACTGCTGCGCTCTTTCCGAAATCACGCAGCACGAGATACTGCGCCATCGTTCGATAGAGGCACGTGTTCTTCCATGCGGTGCGTGTGCGTGCGAGATGTCGTATGGCGCCATTCGCGACGCGAAGCGCGACAACGAGCTCCGGGTCTGCAGCGAGTGACGCCGGATCCGGCTCGGCTTCAGCTTCGAGGGCTGAGCGAAGTCGGTCGCCCGAGACCCAGAGCGGGGCCCGGAGAGCCGCGGTCAGGCCAAGGTACACGGAGCGCGCCCCGCCGGCTGGTGAATGACTCAGCTGGCTCGTGACCATCCGCAGGGTCGATTGCGATTGCTGCATGCGGTGAAATATCGCTACGAAGCGGTCAGATCGCCGCGGTTTTCTCCCCCCGCGCCATAACCCGCACCCGGGAAGCGGCCTTCAAATGCAGGATCGAAAGCAACGGGGACAAGCAAAGACCGGGCGCGCGCCTTTTTTACCGCGCGCCCAGATCCCCGGCCAATTGCGAGACAAGTGTTGCTTCCCGGGTCAGAGCCGCAGCGATTCGAACGATCTCGCCATCGACCTCGGACCAGGTTCCCTGCTCGATCGCCTCACGTGCTCCAGGCATCGTTTTCACCCCGTATCCCGTGTAGAAGCCCGGTGCGTAAAGCATGTGGCGGTACCACGGGCGACCCTTCAGTCCCTCCGAAGAAGTCATCGCTCTTTCTGCCTGAAGCAGACGCTCGTTGATCGAGTGAATCGCGGCAGAGCGCGTTGAGACGGCTGCACTGGCCCCAGCGGACATCGTACCAGACGAAAATGCCCGATCGTACCGTGCAGACGCGCGGGTGAGAGAGTCAACGGCGTTGAGCAGCGGAGCAAAGTTGAATTGCGGTGGGGTCTCGCGGCGCGCAGGTGCAATCGTTGGCTGACGCGGATCATTCACCGTGGCGTACACACCTTCGTCGATAGCTCTGTTGGTCTCAGCGATCTGGTCGTTGCGTGTGTCGCGCAGCTTCTGGAGCTGCGTGACATAAGTGCGGGCTGTCTCGGCAAGATTGCCGAATGAGAACGGAATGACATCGGCTGAGGCGAGGCGCATTACCGCCGTGCCGGCAGTCTGCGCGAGAGCGCGGCCGTAGACGAACGATGTGTCGCTGAAATGCGTGTACCAGTAGAAATCGTCGTAGACCGAGTGATAGATGCCGCCGTTGTCTTCACCGCCGTATCCAAGATTCAACGCGGGGATTCCGGCGTGCTGAAGGAACGATGAATAATCGGAGCCCGATCCGAGAGCGTCGATGCGCTGGTCTTCGCGATCCCGTATGTCCTTTTTTTCCTCCGGCGTTCCAGACCGAAGCGTTCTTGCCTGATTGCGTTTCCAGACGCTGACGTTCGCTTCCGGATCCTGAATGTCCTTCTCGACGCCGTTGATGAACTTCTCGAGGATGTGCGAGCCTTCGATGTCGAGGTATCCGCGGCCATTCGTGTCGCTGTTGATGTATGCGACCGCGTGCTGAGCGAGCTCGTCGCCATGTGTCTCGACCCATTCCGTTGAGCCAAGCAGTCCCGGCTCTTCGCCGTCCCATGCAGCGTAGACGATCGTGCGCTTTGGCTTCCAACCCTGCTTCACCAGCTCGCCGAGAGCACGCGCTTCTTCTAATTCAGCGACGAGACCGGAGATTGGATCTTCAGCGCCGTTCACCCATGCGTCATGGTGGTTGCCGCGAATTACCCACTGGCTTGCTTCGGTGGTTCCAGGCAGTTTTGCGATTACATCATAGAGAGTGCGCGTGTTCCAGTCTGATTTGACCACCATGTGGACCTTCGCGGGGCCGGGGCCGAAGCGATAGGTGATCGGCAGACCACCGCGCCACGCTGATGGAACCGCTGCGCCGCTCAATGCAGCGAGCAGAGGCTGTGCGTTCCCATACGAGATGGGGAGCGTTGGAATCTTTGTTATTGTCGTGACCTGATCGAGCGGCAGCCGCTTGGCGTCTTTCGTTGCGCCGACGCCCGGGGTCATCGGATCACCAGGATAAGTCGGCATGTCGGCGACTGATCCGCGCTGAACCCCCTGCGAGGGACGCATCGGTCCTTTCGGGAAGACATCTCCGAGAGCGTATCCATCGTTGCCAGGATCTGAATAGATCAGACAGCCAATCGCCCCGTGCTCTGCGGCAACCTTGGGCTTGATGCCGCGCCACGATCCGCCGTACTTCGCGATGACGATTGCGCCTTTCACTGAAATACCGTGGCGCTCGAGCTCCTCGTAGTCAGCGGGAACTCCATAGTTGACGAAAACGAGCGGGCCAGTGACGTCGCCGTCGTGAGAGTATGCGACATACGGCGGAAGCTGCTCGTCGGTCTGACCTGAAGTCGGATCGACGTCGATCTTCTTTTCGTTGAGGTCTGCCTTGAACGTCGTCGGTGAGACCATCTCGACGAGGCGCTCTTTTGGCGTCGGGAACAGGACATCGAAATTCTCGATGTCAGCCTGCCATCCGTACGATCTGAACTGATCGCGGATCCATTCGGCGTTTGTCTTGTCGTAAGCCGAGCCCACGTGATGCGGATGAGCCGAGAGCCGCCGCATTGCCTCGCGCATGCGGCCAGGCTCGGGGATTGATTTGAATTTCGATTCCCAGTCCCGTTCAATGCGAGAAGATTCGGGGGTGAAGCCGCGGATCGTGTCCGTGTCCGCGGCGAACGGGGTCATCGCGAGCGTGGTTGCCGCGAGGAGGCTGATGACTGCAACGCGCATCAAATGGGTCCGGTGTGGGGGTCAGCAAAGTCTACGATTCCGAACGGGACGAAAAAAGGGGTGCCGTTGCCGGCACCCCTCTATCCCTCGCTCTTTCAACTACACAAAAGCCGTTAACAACGATGGCACAGATGTAAAAGATGATGGACAGATGAAGACGGAACCCGGAAATGAATAAGGGGAACTACGTGACTACGTGCACCCGTAAGCGGCTACCCTTTGTCAGTTCCGTCGTTCGTTGTCATCCGTGTCATCATCTTTTCATCTGTGCGATCGGGGTTAACGGCCGTTCCGTCGTTGTTAGACCGCGTCCGACAGCGAGGTAAAGTTGAAGTCTTTCACCTTGATCGGCGGGACGACGACTGCCCCACCGGCCTCGGTGCCAGCGAGACGAACAGCCGGTCCGATCGCTTCGAGGTTGTTCAACATGAACAGCGGCGAATCGTTGAACCGGAAATTCTTCACTGCCTTCGAGATCTTTCCGTTCTCGATCAGGAACGTTCCGTCGCGAGTGAGACCGGTGTAGAGAATGGTTCGTGGATCTACTTCACGGAGATACCACAGGCGCGTAACGAGAATTCCGCGCGGCGTGCTCTTGATCATGTCGTCGAGCGAAGTCGTTCCGCCGGTCATGATGAATGAGCTTGGCGCGCCGGTGGGCTGCTTGCCCATCTTCTTCGCCCAGAAGCGCGAATAGTAGAGCTCCTTCAGCGTTCCGTGATCGACGAATACCTGCTTGCCGAGCGGCAGACCGTCACCATCCCACGGCTGCGCAAGAATCATCGGATCGAACGGATCGGCGATGAGACTGATTCGCGGGTCCATGATCTTCTCGCCGATCTTGTTACCGCCGCCCTGCTTGGTGAACGGGCTGCGTCCTTCGTCCGATGCACGAGCATCAGCGTAGAAGCCGATGAGCTGCACGAGATCGCCAACCGCCTGAGGCTCCAGAATCACAGTATAGCGGCCAGGCTCGATAGCGACTGGATTGCGTGAGAGCATCGCCTTGTCGATTGCGCGCTGGCTCACGCCCTTGATGTTGAGCTGACGCCAATCAGGATGCTCGGCGCCTGCCCATCCCGACCCGGTCCCGTCGGACGTGCGAACAGTGACCGTATAGTTCGCGTTCGTCGACTTGTGATACGCGAAGAGCTTGCTGCTGTTGCCGAGGGCGTTGGTGGATGTGTTGACGACGAGGTAGCCTGCTGCTGTGAGATCGCCCGATTTGCGAGCCGGATCGAGTGCGGTGAGTGCTGCCTGCACCAGATCGGACGCGTTGAGAGCTTCGGTTGACGCGAAATCGGCGTTGACTGTCTTGAAATTCTGCGGTCCGAGGTCGGGCATCGCTTCCGGATCGTCCGGCGACAACTTTGCCAGCGCCTCTGACTGCTTCACCGTCGCGAGCAATGCTTCGTCGGTGAGGTTGTTCGTCACCACGGTCGCACGCTTTGCACCGAATGCGCTCGTGATCGCAACGCTCGCGTCGGCGACACTACCCGCCGTCGAAACCTGATTCGCCGCGAAGC
>JADGQR010000289.1 GCA_017881685.1 Gemmatimonadaceae bacterium | reverse complement strand
CCTGCGCGCCGGCATCGCGAGCCGGGGCCAGCGCGCCGATCGCAATGATCGCGATACAGAAAATTCCCAATGTCTTCATTTTGCTCTCTTTATCCCTCAAGTGCTGGCAGGCAGGAACGCCACCGTCCGCAGTAATTCCACTTTCTTCTGAAGTGCATTGTCGAGCTGGCGCGTAAGGAATCCACTCGCCGGATCTTTCGCGAGCGCCGATCGTGCGCGCTTAACGGCCGTATCGATCAGGTTGAGATTGTCTTCGACGACCTTCACGGTTTCAGGATCGAGCTGCGAGCGGCGCTCGCTGAGAACGGTTTGTAGCTGGCTGATCTCGCCGGCGAACGCGATCTCGGATGCGGTTGGTACAGCCGCAGAACGCGACGTCGACGACGCCAGCGACGTGCGAGTCGTTGCCCGCGCAATCGGCTCAGCAGCCTCGCGGCGAGGCGTGACCGAGGTTGCCTTCGTTGCAGCGACCGGGGCACCCGGCTCAGCGGTTGGTGCGCTTGGATGCGCTGTCGATGATTCGGGTTTTGCCATCGCAACCTGAGGAGCGGCAGCGACAACCGCTGCCTTCGTTATTCCGCGCGACGCCGCGAACGAGCGCATCGCCGCCACGTACGTCACTCCGGATGTCGCTACGATGAGTGCCGCCGCTGCGGCCGCAAGCCATCTCCTCGAGAGCTGACGCGATGGACGTGACGCAATCGAAACGACCTCAGGCCGAGTTCGCGCTTCGATTCCACTCCATAGGTCACGCGACGGAGTCAACTCGGGCAGCTTTGCCGCCTCGTCACGAATACCATCGACGTCGCGAATCAATCCCTGGCATCTCGCACAGCTCGAAGTGTGGCTGTCGAACTTTGCGCGCATCTCATCCGGCAACGTTTCCTCGAAATAGTCGAGGAACATCTCATCGCAATCGGCGCACGTCATCATGTTTTCACTCATCGTGTCAATGCCTCTCTCAAAAGGAGCCTGGCGCGATGCAGCTGCGCCTTGCTTCCACCCGCGGTGATGCCGCACATCTCGGCAATCTCCTCATGCTTGTATCCCTGCACATCGTGTAAAACGAAAATGTGTCTCGCTCCAGGCGGCAGCTTTGCCATTGCATCGGTCAAATCCATTCGGTCACCGTATGTCGGAGTGATCGACGCCCTTTGCACCGGCGTTTCACCACTCTCCGATTCATCTTCAACGAGTCTCATCCTGTTCCTGCCTTCAGTCTTTCTGTCGGTGAGTACGATGTTCACCGCCACTCGATGAATCCATGTCGAGAACGCCGCATCACCCCTGAACTGCGGAAGTTTTTCCCACGCCCTCACAAAAACGTCCTGCGTCAGCTCTTCACCTCTCACTCTGCTTCCACACATCCTCGTACAAACCGAGAACACCCTGTTCACGTGCGCCTTGTACAACCTCTCGAACGCACGCCTGTCCCCGGACGCGGCCAGAGCCACATCCGCCGAGTCGTCCGCCGGAGCGGAGGACTGGATCATCATCGGTGCGGCCAAGCGACTCTCGCCACTCTTTCGTGAAACGTCAGATCCGATTCCGATTTGTGTTATTTCCGGCGCAACGTGAGTGGACCGTTTGTCGTCATCGCGCGAATCGTCGCGCCACCCGAGCCCAGGTCGGTCGAGATGTCGCGATTGATCCGTCCCGAAACGGTCACCGGAAAACCAAGACTCACTGGTCCGTTCGTCGTGCCTGTCTCGAGATGCGCTGAATAATTCTCCGGAACGCTGATCGTGAGCGGACCGTTTGTCGTGCGCGCGTCGAGTCCTCCACCATCCCACTTGCTTCCACTCAGTGAGATCGACAACGGGCCATTGGTCGTGCGTGCGGTGACAGTTCCGGCCAGATCGTAAAGCGCCATCGGACCGTTGCGCGTCTGGAGGTTCATGTCGCCCTTCACCTGCGAGACCGAGACGGGTCCGTTGCGAGTTTCGACCCGAAGATTGGAGCGGCTCGGTACCGACGCGACCAGGGATGCCGACCACTGATTGTTACCATCATCGTCACCGTTACTCCTCGGCCCATCGACCGTTATGGTCGAACCGTTTATGACAGTCCGAATCTGATCGGCGATCGCTTTCGCTTCACTCTGCGAGCGGGCCTGAGTGCGAATTCGCGTCTTCACCACGATCTCGTTGCGATCCCAGCCGGTGACCTGAACGCCACCATTTCGAAGGCCTTCCATCGACACCATGTCGCCGGACGGGCGAGCGGTTGCACTGCGAACCTCACAGTAGGTTTCCCGCCGATCCCACCGGTCGCCACGATCTTCCCGACAGTTTCTCAACCATTCGGCATCGTCAGACTGGGCCATCGCTCGCACGGGCGGAATGAGAGCGGCCATTACTACGAGTGCGCGGAGAAGCGACGTCTTGTTCATCATCGGACCCAGTTGTTGAGAGTGAATGCGGGTCTGACATCCCGAATTGGCTGAAGGTTTGAATCCGGGATCAAACCTGCCGGCAGCCTGCCTGTAGCGGCCTACGTGTTAGCGTCCCATCACGTTTCGGAGCTTCGACACGCTGTCTTTGACGCCGGTGAGATCGTCCGCTGTCACGGTGATGTGCCCGAGCTTCCGCCGCGGCCTCGGCACCTTGCCATACATATGAATGTGGACTTCGTCGACTTCGCGCAGCCGCGTCACATCGGGCTCCCGGCCGATGACGTTGATCATGCCTGCCGCTCCGCCCATTTCCGTCGACCCGAGCGGAAGTCCGGCGATCGCCCGCAGATGGTTCTCGAACTGGCTCGTATCGGCGCCCTCGATTGTCCAGTGTCCGGAATTGTGGACGCGCGGCGCCATCTCGTTCGCGACGAGTCCGTTCTCGGTCTGGAAAAGCTCGAGCGCGAGCACGCCGACGTAGCCGAGCGCATCCATCAATCGACCGGAATAATCCTCGGCTTGGCTTTGCAGCTCTTCCGAGACGAATGGGGCCGGCGCGAGCGAAAATCTCAGGATCCCTTCGCTGTGATAATTCTCGACGATCGGATAGAAGGCAGTGTGACCATCGCGCGACCTGACTCCGATGATGGAGAGCTCGCGTGAGAAATTGACCCACGATTCGACGATGGACGGAGCACCCTTCGCTGTAACCCATGCGTTGGCGATTTCATCTTTTCTGCGAATCACCGCCTGGCCTTTGCCGTCGTATCCCTGTGTTCGCGTTTTCAGAACCGACGGCAGTCCGGTCTTCTCGAGCGCCTGACGGACGTCATTCATGCTTTCGACAACCGCAAACGGCGCGGTCGGAATTTTCAATCGCTCGAAGCAGCTCTTTTCCTTTGAGCGGTCCTGCGCAGTTTCGAGTGCGATCAATGGCGGATAGACCGGCACTTTTTCGGAAACGAACTTCACCGCCTCAGCCGGTATACTCTCAAATTCGTAGGTAGCGACATCGATTCCATCGGCGAAGTGCGCCAGCGCCGCTTCATTCGTGTAGTCGGATACGATGAGCTCAGCATACCGGCCGGCTGGTGCGTTCGCATCGGGCGAGAAAAATCGGAACTCGAAGCCCAGCTTGCGGCCGGCGAACGCGAGCATCTGCCCGAGCTGGCCGGCACCCATCACGCCGATCTTCACGCCGGAGCTGACGGATCGGGTTGG